>JBBIQB010000061.1:251-775 GCA_037442545.1 Bellilinea sp. | reverse complement strand
GTTTGCCCGGTTTTAATGTCGTCTTTACTGCCAGCCTGACCGGAATGGCTTACACTGAGCGCACGATGATCGAATCAACCCCTCCCCTGTTGCCGCTTTCGGGTTCGGGCAGCACAACCGCGCTCGACCCGTTCAGTACTGCTGCTACCCCGTCCAACCAGGGCAACACCTTCCAGAGCCTGCTGGGGATGATGTTGATGTCCGGCGGCGGGATGGGCGCCCAGGGCAGCAGCGCGATGGGCAGCGAACTGCTCACCCCGTTGATGCTCCTGCTGCTGGAGCAACTGCTCTCGCGCCAAGTGAACCAGTCGCCCAGTCCCGCCCCCGCCGCCGGTCAGGCGAACCTGTTTTCAACCGGCTTTTACCCGCCTACGGCGGCGGGCGCTCCTTCGCCCACCCCGTGGGGATTGCCGGTCAGCGGGCGGCTAACCCAGAAGTTCCACGCCAGCCACAACGGGCTGGATTTTGGCATTCCGGTCGGTACGCCGGTGCGCACGACCATGGACGGGCGGGTGGTGTATGCC
>JBBIQB010000061.1:0-222 GCA_037442545.1 Bellilinea sp. | reverse complement strand
GTCATCGTCGAAAACGGAGCCTACCGCACCTATTACGCCCACCTGTCCAGCGTGCCGGTCAGTGTTGGTCAGCAGGTTAACGCCGGGACGGTAATTGGGCTTTCGGGCAACACCGGCAACTCCACCGGACCCCACCTGCACTACGAAATTCGCATCAACAAACAAGCCATCGACCCAACCGAATTGACCCTCAACCGCCCGCCGCGCTGGTGATCCTTCCGC
>JBBIQB010000060.1:0-17327 GCA_037442545.1 Bellilinea sp. | reverse complement strand
TGCCGGTGGTTTGGAGTGTATCGCTCGAGCCAATCGTGGGCAAATAGACCAGGATGTATTCGTGCTCGTTGCCGTTTCCGCTGTAATAACTGTTGGGGATATCCACCACCGGTTCGCCGGAGGGCAGCCAGCCGGTTTGGCGCCCCTGACTGTCGGTCAGCAGCAGATCCACCGGTGAAAAGGCGGCGTAGAGGCTGCCCGAACAACGAATCCCGAACCAGTTGAGCAGGTTGGTCGGCTCCAGGTAGCGGTTGTAGAGTACAGTGGGAGTTGGGTGGTATACCGGTGGGGGTATTCACGGTTGTCGGCGTCCACCAGGACGATTTGTTCGACATAACCGTAGATCGGCGGGGTGTCGTTGGCGGTCAGACTGTCCAACGATACCAGCGGCTGAAACGAGCCAAGCAGGATGCTGACGATCAGGTCGAGAAATTTGGCGATGGCGCTGGTTAGATTGACAACCGTAACCCGGATGGTATACCAGCCGGGGCGCTGCGGATCGACCAGGCTGGCAAACGGGACGCGGGTGGTGGCGGCTCCGTCGATCACCAGATACGCTTCTTTAAAGTCAACCGGTGTGCTGGTTTGAAAAGAGACGAAGGTATCCACCAGCGGTGGGGTGATCAGGCTCGAGCCGACCAGATTGGATTTCATCCCGCACGGGTAGTCCACCGCCAGTTGATCGTGCAGACTGGTCTCGCCAACCGCCGGGTCGACCTGTTGGAGGACGACATCGTCCCAGTAGGCAGTGCCGCTGCCGGCGTTGAAATCGAACAAAAACCACAAGGCGCTTGTCTCGGCGGGCATTGCAGGCAACTGAAACGGCGAACTGGTGTAATATGTCCAGTCGGAGGTGCCGGAGACGTAACCGATCTCGCGGACGTAACCGCCGACAGGAGTCCAGCCGTCCGAGACAACGTAATCCAGACCGAGGATCACCTGCCCGGTGACATTTTCGGTCTTGATCCACCCACTTATCTGGTACCACAATCCCGGTGTGGTTTTGGCGGTCACGTCCTGGTACAGCCTGCCCAGCGAGCCGTTGTCTATTTCCACGCCTTTGGCGCTGTAACTGCCGCCGTGCTTGCTGTCGCTGCTCTGCGAGAACACCGCCGAGCCGCTAGATGTGTTCCAGCCGTCCAACCCCAGCTCGAAACCGGGATTGTCGAGCAGGTTATCTGATTCCGCCTGTGGCGCGGCGGGCGCGGAAGCCTCCCCGCGGTTGAGCACCTGCGCAGCAGCCACAGACCCCGCGCCCGCCAGGCTGGTTGCCAGCAGCATGGCAAGCAAAACCAGCCAAGCCCGACCGTTTAAACCGTTCATATTACGCTTATTCATGGTTTCCACCCCACCAATCAGGATTCAAGATGCGCAAAAATCAATACCCCGCGTAGGAGTGTTGATCGTTCACCCGTTCTAACCTGCCTGATTTTCCAGCCCCGGTATTGTGAATACCTTTAAATATTCCAGATTGCCGCAAGCCATTCCGCTTGCCGCTATCATTAATAACCCGTATTCAGGAAAATACAACCACTCGGGCAGGTTCTTAACCCCGCCCGAACCCGGCGGGTGATTGCTTAGCAAAATCGTTCGCGAAGACATTCGGGACCAGGTCATCTCTCGCCCCGCAGGCTTCGACAGGCTCAGCCTGCGATGAGCAACCATCTCCTGCCCGGCGCGATTCACCCAATGTCCGCATTAAACGACAACCAGGGATTGCGCTGCGGTTAACAACGCGATCCCTGGTCAAATCGTAACGGTAAGAAGGCTGCCGCTCAGCCGGTCTTCTTGCCCACGTTGGGGAAGCGCGGCACCGCCGGCTCGCTCGGTTCTTCCTCCTTGCCAAGCACTTTGTTTTCCAGGCTGCTGATCACCTGCCGCTGGCGGTGGATGATGTCGTTGAGCACGTCGCCGATGGAAATCACCCCGATCAGCCGGTCGTCTTCGACGACAGGCAGGTGGCGGATACGGCGGGTGATGAGCAAGTCCATGCATTCCTCGATGGTCTGGTCGGGGTGGACGGTGAATACGTTGGCGGTCATGATCTCGCGTACTTTCGTGTCGCGCGAGGTCTTGCCCTGCAGGATGACCTTGCGGGCGTAGTCGCGCTCGCTGACGATGCCAACCATTTGCTCGTTTTCCATCACGATCAGCGCGCCGACGTCTTTCTTTGCCATGGTGCGCAGCGCCTCGAAGACGGTCTCATCCGGTCCGATCGACCAGATCTGGCTGCCTTTGACCTGCAAGATATGTCGCACGGTATTCATGCTGCCTCCTTTTATCGGTGTTGAGCGTTGCTTCTATCCTATTTTATTACAGGATGCAATCTGGTTCAATCCGCTATGCAATATTTCATAGGAATCGGATAGATATTGATAGGTTTCAACGTGTCACCAACGGCAGCATCAGGCGGTATTCGCCACCCGCACCGCACCAGAATCCCGCGCACAGCGCCCCACTGCCACACTCCGAAACACCAACCAGCGCCTGCCCAAAAGTCAGCCAAGCAGAACCGCTTTTGCCGCCGCTGCCGCTTAACGGCAGCAGCCAGTCCATCCGGTAGGCGGCGGATTGCATTGCCTGCGCGGGCAGCGCCGCCGCCAACAGTAGTGCCAGCAGCGCAATGGTGTAGAAAATCCTGCGTCTGTTCATCGCGTCTCCCTTCTAATACAGAGGGTGGTGACCCAGCCGCACGCGCACCCCACCGATTTGGATGTAGTGAGCGGTATTGATGAAATTCAGCGTCAGGGTGATGTTGAGTATGCCCTGTTCAGCATTCAACAACTGGTTGGCGGTCGGGACAATGGTATACCCAACGTAGGTTGCGCTCAGGCGGTCGGTGGCGTCCGAGATCAGGCTGTCGGCAGTCGGGTAGCCCGCGGTGATTCCAGAAGAACGCAGTCGAAAGACGTCGGTATGGGTGATGCAACTGCTGGAGGAGGACGTATTGTAGAAAATGGTAATCTCCTCCACCTTCACTGGCTGACCGTATAGCACGCCCGGCAGGGTGATTCCTATGGCGATCTTTTTCTCGCCGGTGGCGGCTGCGCTGACCCGTAGCGAGCCAAATTCGGACACTGCCAGTGTCAGGTCATTGCCGGCTACTGCTTTAAAGTCGTTACCGGGCGAGAACAGATAACTGTCCGCTTTCATTTGCAGCGCGCCCTGGTTGGTGATCTGAACCTCGTCCTCGCCGCCGTCGCCGCCAAAGGCTTTCAGTAGCGCGCCACTGCCGGCGTTTTCGATCACTACACTTGCGTCTTCTCCGGCGGCTTTACTCCACAGGGCAATGCCGTTGGCTGTGCTGCTGTTTTCCACCCACAGGCTGGCATCTCCCCCGCCACCCCCAGCGTTGCTGATTACTTTGAGGCTGTTTTGTCCGCTGGTGGTATTGGCAATGATCGCACCCGGGCGCAGGCTGAATGCGTACGGCGCCGGGTATATCGGCAGACGCGGGGTCATTTCGGCGTCGCTGCCAACCTGGATGCCGGCATACAACTGCTGCCCGTCGATCTGCGCTCTGCCGCACGGCACCAACAGGGTAAACAAACCGTTGCTGATTGTCACGGTCTCGAGTACACTGCACAGCGCCGTTCCGCCGCTGGCAGTGTTGTACAAGCGCACCGCGATGGAATAATCGCCGCTCAATGGGTTACCGCTGCTGTCGGTTAGCTTGCCCTGCACGGGCACAAAACCGCCTGTATCTGCCTGGATGACGACCTCGCCGCTCCCCGGACCGGCTTCCTGCGCCTGACTTAAAGTAAACTGCATTGAAAGCGCAAGTGCCACGACAAGAACCATAAACCATCTCACCCTTTTCATGGCATCTCCCTTTTCATTCTATTTTTTGCCTGGAAAGCAAATATTGCCGCCCTGTCTGCATGTCAGGCAATGCGGCAAACAACCCCGAAAACATCCAATTCCCTCCCGGCCGGATGCGCTCTTCCCGTCCCGTTTGCGTACCAGTCTCGCTTTGATTATAGATGGTTTACTACCGGTTTCAATCCCCGTCCGCGCGACTGTGCACCAACATCTACTGCCGGCAGGCTTACGGCGCAATCCTGCGCTAAAAGCCGCCAAACTCCAGCGCGGCGTCGACCATTGCCAGGATGTTCTCCGGCGGGGTTTCGTTGGGGATGGTGTGCACCGCCGCCAGCAGGTAGCCGCCGTCCGCGCCGAGCGTCTCGATCACCCGTTTGACTTCGGCGCGCACCTCCGCCGGGCTGCCCAGCGGCAGCACGCGCTGGGTGTCGATTGCCCCGCAAAAGACCAGCCGCCGCCCGTAGCGCTGTTTGAGCTGCGCCAGGTCAGCCATGCGCCCGGTAATCTGCACCGGGTTGAGGATATCCACCCCGATTTCCACAAAATCGTCCAGCAGCGGAAAGACATCCCCGTCGGAGTGGAACATCACCCCGCAATTCTGCGGGGTCACCCCGCAATTCTGCGGGGTCACCCCGCAATTCTGCGGGGTCACCCGCGCCCGACTGTGCGCGCGCACGCGGGCGATCAGTTCGGCGTGCAGCGGTTTGAGCAGGCTGCGGTAGGTGCGCGGAGAAATGAGCAGGTTGGTCTGCGTGCCCAGGTCGTCCGCCAGGATAATCATGTCCAGCCGGTCACCGGTTGCGGCGAGGAAATGATCCAGGTTTTGCAGGCACAGGTCGGTGATCTTGCGCAGCAGCGCGGCGGCGAAGTCCGGCGCATCCACCAGGTTGAGCAGGAAAGCCTGCATCCCTTGCAGTTGGAATGCCCGTTCCAGCGGGGAGATCAGCCAGGGTGCGCCGACGATAGCATAGCGGTTTTCCTCTGCCAGCCGTTCTACCTCGGCGCGCAGGTGGGCATAGCGCGCCGGGTCGTGCATGTCGGGCCAGGGGTACGCCAGAAGGTCCTCCGGACGGTTGGCGGACTGCAGCGGATGAAGGGCAGGGAAGTAGATGCCCGGCTCGATCTCCGGCTGACCCACGCCCCAATCGTCCACATACGGGCTGCCGGGTGGGCGGCTGCGGTTGAACGCGTAGGTCTCGACCGGGAAGCGGTCGTGAATGCCGCGCACGTCGGAGTGCAGGCGGCGCAGCACGGCTTCGGCTGGGTTGGGCGCGCCCAGTTCGTACCAGTCGTACAAGGGCTGATATTCATCGGCAATGTTGAGGTGCGCCAACAGGCGGCGGTAGGCAAATTCCTGAATGCCGGTGGTCAGGTCGGCGCCGATTGCCAGCGGCACCCGGTCGGGCTTTTCGTGCTCGAGCACAGCCAGGACGCGTTCGCGCGGGGTGAGCGGGGACATACAGGGTCTCCTTGCGGCAGGGTCTGCCCCACCAAGAGCGGGGTTGCCCCGATTGTACCCGTTTCTGTGCTGGTTGCGGCGACCTTCGCCCTACTCACGGATCTCGACCACCACGCCTCTCTCTGCCCATTGGTACAGCCACTCGGCGGCGTTCAGGTCGAGGATGATGCAGCCGTAGGAGACCGGGCGTCCCAGGTTGCCCGCCCACAGCCGCCGCCCGTTGGCAAGGGTCGGCAAGCCATGAATACCGTTCATGAAGCCGGGCCAGGCTTCGTAGATGCCGAGGAAATGCGGCATGGTCAGGTCCCACACCGAAGCGTAGGCTTGCTCGACGTGCGTCTGCACCTGGAACACGCCCGGCTGGGTAGGCGAGCGGTCGATGCCGGTGCTGATGACGAATTCGCGCACCGGGCTGCCGTTTTCGTACACGCTCATGCGTTGGGCGCCGATGGCGATGACGATGCGCTTGCCAGCTACCACCGGCAGCGGCAGCAGGTCGCTCTTTGAGGGGATGTCCAGCGTGCTGCCGGCAGTCAGTACGTCCGGGTTGAGTCCCGGGTTGGCGCGCAGGATCATCCACGCCGGTATCTGCACATGGTAGGAGACCGAGAGCAGCGTATCGCCGGGTTGGACGGTATAACGGGTAGACGGGTGGTGCAGGATGACCGTGTACGGCGCGCCGCTCTGCCAGCGCTCGGTCAGGTTGTAGGCTTCGGGCGGCAGCCAAACGCTGCGCCCGTCGCTCAGGCGGGCTTGCAAGCCGTCCAGGTAGGCAGGGAAGCCGCCCTCGTCGATGCGCAGGTGCGGCTGGTCGTCGACCCACTCCACTCGCAGCCACGCCGCCAGGGTTTCGGGCGGCACGTCCCATGCCTCACTCTGGTCGCGGATCGGATCGTAGCCCTGCACGCGCAGCGGGCGCGCCAGCAGGGCTTGCAGTTCGGGCAGGCGCGCTTCCAGTTCGGCAACCGGCGAAGGCAGCGGCTGGGTGATCAATTGCAAAACGCCGCTGCGCGCGATGACCAGGGTGTTGTTTTCCATCAGGCGCACGGTTTGCTCCACGTCCAGCACCGCGCCAGGCGCGCCGGGCAGCGCCTGCCACTGCCCGTTTACCAGGCGCAGGTCGGGGTTTTCGGGCGCGCGCTCGGCCAGCCCGCGCCACAGGCGCACCTGCTGCACGGCAACCGTCGGGCTGAAGACCACCGCCGGGGTCGCTTCCAGCGCGCCGCGCTGGAAGATCAGGTCTGCCCATTCGCTCCAGCGCCGTTCGCCGCGCCCGATCTGGTACGCCTGGCGGGCGGTGGCAGCCGGGTCGACCCACAGCCCGAAGTCGAGCGGGCGCGCCTGCCAATAATTGACCCCGTCGGTCACCACCAGCATGCGCTCGCGATTCCAGTCGTTGTCGATGCGCGCAGCAGCCTGCTGGATGGTCAGCCCGCCGATCTGCGTCTCGCCCACCCGCACGCCCGGCGCAATCGGTCCGCTGAAGCGGAAATACAGGTAAAAGGCGATCAGCAGCCAGCTCGCCAGCAGCGCCAGCGCCGTGCCGCCCAGCAGCCACAGCAGCCACAGCAGCGGGCGGGGAGCGGGCTGCTGTGGGGCGCTTGGGTGAGCCGGATGAGCGTGGGAGTGGTTCATATCGGTTAAGACGTTCCAGGTGCAGGGCGGGTTCCCTGCCCGGCGCATACCCCGCAAGCGTACGGGGTAGCCCCGCACGCTTGCGGGGGTCACCAGCGTGCGCGGCGCGGCGCGCCAAAGCCGCGCAGCCGCGCTTGTGCCGGGTCGGAATGCCACACGCCGGGGATGCGCCTGCCGCAGCGCGGGCAGCTGCCCTGTGCGGTCAGGTGGTAGCCGGTGACGACATAGCCGCGCCGCTCGACCAGCACGGCGGCGCAGTGCGGGCAGCGGGTATCCTCCAGCGATCCAACCCGCCCGGGCAGGTTGCCGGCGTAGACAAAGTTCAACCCGGCTTCCTGGCCGATCTCGGCTGCCTGTTGCAGCGCGCGCGCCGAGGTCGGCGGCGGGTCGATCATCTTGTAGTCCGGGTGGAAGGCGGTCACATGCCAGGGAATGTCCGCCGAGACCGAGACCAGAAAGCGCGCCGCGTCCCACAGTTCCTCCGGGCTGTCGTTGAAGCCGGGCACCAGCAGGGTAACCACCTCGACCCACAGTCCGGCTTGGTGCACCATGCGGATGGTATCCAGCACGTGCTGCAGCACGCCGCCCAGGCGGCGGTACTGGCGCTCCTGCATGGTTTTCAGGTCAACCTTGTAGGCGTCCAGGTGCGGGCGCAGGTACGCCAATGCCTCGGTGGTGGCATTGCCGTTGGAGACAAAGGCGCACAGCAAGCCGCGCGCTTTTGCCGCACGGAAGACGTCCAGCGCCCACTCGGCAGTGATCAGCGGTTCATTGTAGGACGAGACGATCACCTGCGCCTGGTTGCGCAGGGCGTAGGCGGTCAGTTCCTCCGGCGAGGTGCGCAGAATGTAGTCGGGATGGATGCCGGCTTGCGGGTCGCGCAGCGCCTGGGAGGTCAGCCAGTTCTGGCAGTAACTGCAGTGAAAGTCGCAGCCCAACATGCCAAAGGTGAGCGCGCCGGCGCCGGGCAGCAGGTGCGCGAAAGGCTTTTTTTCGACCGGGTCGATTTGCAGCGCGGCGGCATAGCCCCACGGCACGCGCAATTCGCCGCCGCGGTTGAAGCGCACCTGGCAAATGCCGCGCCGCCCGTTTTTAATGAGGCAGCGGTGGGCGCAGGCATGGCAGCGCAGCGCGGCGTCCTCCAGCGGCTGGTAGAGATCACCCGCGCGGGTCAGTTCGTCCAAACGGTCAGCCAGCGTGACCATGACCGGGTCTCCTTTCTTACCAATAAGGGACGGTTCGGTTAAATTATAACCCGCCCGCGCCCGATGTGGAACACCCGGCTGGAACTCTACCGCATCGGGCAGCGTCTTGGGGATGAGAAGAAGTTGCCGTGCATACCCGCCTTCAGCGCAGCGGAACCGGCCCGCAGGCAGGAGGAGAAGATGGTTCGAAAATTAATCGTCACTCTGATTGGGGTGGCGCTGGTTGTGGTGGTGTTGTGGTTGTCCGGCGGCTGCACACCCAGCCTGTGAGTAAGCCGCGGGCTGTTAATATCCGCGCTCACCGCCGGAAATTGGCGGCGCGACCCCGCCTGCCAGAGGCAGGGTGAGCCACACCAGGTCGCCGCGCCACAGCGCGCCCGCGCTCAGGTGGATGGTCAATTGCTGCACAGGCGGGGCGATGGCGGGAAAAGCCCGCAGGCGCAGGTCGTATTGAAACCTGCCCCAGCGTGCGCCGCCTTCCAGCCAGCGCTGCACTATCGGGTAGCAGTTCCCCTGCCCATCGCTGATCTGCCAGCTGCCGCCCCATTCGACCTGCACGGGCAAGTGTTGAGGCGCGCCCGCCAACGAGGCAGGCAAGCGGCAGTCCAGCCTGAGGTCGAAGTGCCGTGCGCCCAGGCTTATCTCTACCAGCTCGAAGTGGGTTTTGCCCGCCTTGTGTCGCTGGCGCAGGCGGATGCGCCGGGCGGGTTCATCGACGGGCAGACGGGTCAGAATGGCCGCATTGACCTCATCCAGCAGCCGGGCAAGGACGATTAAACCGCCGTCGTCTCCCGGCTGAGTTTGCAGCCACGCCAGCGGGTCAGCCGCCGCATCCAGCCGGAAGAGGGCTTCGATCCGGCGTAATGATTCATCCTGCGAGCCGCCGCGCGGACCCCGCCAGCGGCGGCGCAATTCGGACCAGCCTGCCAGCAGTTCCCCGGCTGGCAGGCTGAACGGGTTCTTGCCTTCCAGGGGCTGCAATGCTTCAAGCGCGGCTTGCCAGCCTTCGCCCAGCCAGCCGTGTTGCGCTTCCACCGCCTGGCGGTGACCGCCATCGGCGAATAGCGCCGCGCGCAGCATCCCGTGCAGCGCATCGAGAAGTTGCCAGAGCTGCAACCTGGCAGCCAAGCCGGGCGCTTCCGTTACCAGCCAGCCCAGCGCGCCGGTGGATTCCGGCAGGCGCAACAGTCCACGCCACAAGCGCTCCGCTTCGGCATCCGGCAGGGTGGGCAGGGTTGTGCCTGCCGGTAGATGCTGGAAGGCACATAACCCTTGGAATAATTTCTTTTGTTTGACCATTCGATCAGTTTAAGTCGTGTGGATGTGATGGATAGATAAGTGAACCGTCATAAGTTTTTAGAGACATGAAATCTCGAAACTTGCTCAGCCCGATTTTGCTCGCTCAATATCTGCTCGGCGCTACCCATCACTGCCTCAATCGTGTCTTGAAGCTTGTTGGCGCAGGCTCGATCTTTGAGATGACGCCAAAAACGTTCAATCGGGTTCAAGTCCGAGCAATAGGGCGGCAGCCAGACCAGCATCACGCGATGCTCAAACAAGCCCAGCGCCCCTCGCGCAGCACTCCCTTGGGAGCGCAGGGATTCGAAGAGCACGCCCTTCCGGGTGCCCTGAACCTCACAGTATACGCCCAGCGCCCCCGCAGGGATTCGAACCCTGAACCTCCAGATTCGAAGTCTGTCACTCTGTCCATTGAGCTACGGGGGCGATTGCGCCCATTATACCCCACTTTTTCCACCTTGACTTTGCCCTCCCCGTCCGGCTATACTTGACCCCAAGTCAATTAGGAGGTGCTCATGCCCCGCTCGCGCGCTGTTTCCCCCGCCCAAAAAGACGCCCGCCGGGCGCGCATCCTCGCCGCCGCTGCCAGCCTGTTCGCCCAAGCCAACTACCCCGCCGTCAGTATGCAGCAGGTTGCCCGCACCGCCGGGATCGCCAAAGGTACTGTTTTCCTCTACTTCGAGACCAAGGAAACCCTCTTCCTCAGCCTGCTCGGCGAGGCGCTGCAAGCCTGGTTTGCCAGCCTGGACGCCGCCCTCGAATCCGCCCCCGCCCCGCTGACCACCCTGGCGTTCACCCGCCTGATGGAAGCTTCGCTGCGCGACCAGCCCAGCCTGCTGCGCCTGATCCCACTTGCCCACCCGCTGTTCGAACAAAACGCGAGCGCGGAGAGCATCCTCGCCTTCAAGCGCGCCCTGCTCGAACGCGTACTGGCAACCGGCGCGCGCATCGAAACCCGGCTGGAATACCTGCAGCCCGGTCAGGGCGCCCAGCTGCTCAACCGCATCTACGCCCTGCTGATCGGCTTGCAGAACACCGCCAATCCCGCCCCGGCCGTGCGCCAGGTGCTCGAACAGCCCGGCTTCGAAATCTTCCGCGTCAACCTGCTGGCGGAGTTCACCGCTATGCTCAATCTGTATCTCTACGGTTTAGAAACACTACACAGGAGAACCCGAAGATGACCCGCCAAACCCTTTCTGGCGCGACTGCCCTGGTCACCGGTGCATCCAGCGGCTTGGGCGTCGATTTTGCCCGCCAATTGGCACAGCGCGGCGCCAGCCTGGTGCTGGTCGCCCGCCGCGAGGAAAAACTGCGCGCCGTCCAGTCCGAACTGCAATCCCGTTTTCCCCAGCCGGTGGAGGTAATCCCGATCGACCTGGCGGTCGAGGACGCCCCCCAACGCCTGTTCGACCAACTGCAATCCGCCGGCCGGCAAGTGGATGTCCTGGTCAACAACGCCGGGTTCGGGCTGCACGGACGCTTTGCCGAAATCCCCTGGCAAAAGCAGCGCCAGATGCTGCAAATCGACCTGATCGCCCTGACCCACCTGACCAGCCTGTTTGTCCAAGACATGCTGCCGCGTCGCCACGGCTACATTCTCCAGGTCGCCTCGATCGGCGCTTACCAGCCCAGCCCGACCTACGCCGCTTACGCTGCCGCCAAATCCTACGTGCTCAACGTTTCCCAGGCGCTCCATTATGAACTGCGCGGCAGCGGGGTGAGCGTGACCACCGTTTCCCCCGGCGTGACCGCCACCGAATTTCTGCAGGTCGCCGGGCAGTCGCCCACCCTGTACCAGCGCTTGACGATGATGAACAGCCGCGAGGTGGCGCGCATCGGCGTGGAGGCAATGCTGCGCCGCCAGGCAACTGTGGTCACCGGCTGGTTCAACGCCGTCGCCGTACGGGTGATGTACCACCTGCTGCCGCGCGGACTGGCAACCGCCATCGCCAACCTGACCATGACGGTTGATTAGCCGCCCCGCCAGCAATTACCTTACTGCAGCCGCAGCACCGCCTGGGCAGCCATCTGCAAGATGTGGTTCGGCAGCAGGCTGAGCAGTACCACCGCCAGCGCCGACCCCACCGCCACCAGGCTCAACCAGGCATCGCGGCGCACTTTCGGTTCGCCGCTGCGCATGAACATGACCACCACCACGCGCAGGTAGTAATACGCCGAAACCACCGAGGTTAACAGCCCAATCAGCGCCAGGTTGAGGAAACCCGCGTCCACCGCGGTGCGAAAGAGGAACAATTTGCCCCAAAAGCCCATCGTCAAGGGGATGCCGGTCAGCGAGAGCATGAACACCAGCATCGCTGTGCCCAGCCAGGGGTACTTCAACCCCAGCCCGGCGTAATCGTCCAGTTCCAGCCCGCGGTAATCGCTTTGCTCCACCGAAATGACCACCGCCCATGCTCCAAAGGTGGTCAGCGCGTAGGCTGCCAGATAGAACAGCATCGCCGAAACCGCCTGCCCGGCCACTTCCGGGTTGCCATACGCCACAAACGCCATCAGCAGGTAGCCGCCGTGCGAAATGCTGGAATACGCCAGCAGCCGTTTGATGTTGGTCTGGGCAACCGCCAAAATGTTCCCCACCAGCATGGTCAGCGCGGCAATGCCCCAGCCAATCGGGGTGATTTCGGCTGCTAGGCCGGGGAAGATGGTCAGGAATACGCGCAGCAGCACCGCCACGCCGGCAGTCTTGACCGCCACCGCCATGAAACTGGCGACCGGCGTTGGCGCGCCCTGGTACACATCCGGCGCCCATTCGTGGAACGGCGCCGCAGCCAGCTTGAAGGCAAACCCAACCAGCAGCAGCGCCCCGCCCGCCAGGAAGAAGGTTAGCTGTGCCCTCTTGCAGGGCAAGGATGATGCGTTCCATGCTGGTGGTCGCCGTCGCGCCGAAGATCAGCGCAATGCCAAACAACACGAACGCCGAGGAAAACGTCCCCAGCAAAAAGTATTTCAGCGAGGATTCTTCCGATTCCTGCCGGTCGCGCGCCAACCCCGCCAGCACATACAACGGGATCGACAGAAATTCCAGCGCCAGGAAGACCATGATCAGGTTGTATGCCCCGGTCAGCAGCATCATCCCGGCAATCGAAAGCAGCATCAGCGGGTAAAATTCGCCGCGCTCCAGGTTCATGCGCTTCAGGTAGTCGTGCGAAAGCGCAACCACCACCATCCCGCTGATCAGATACAGCGCGTTAAGGTAGGCTGCGAAGCCGTCGACAATGATCATGTTCTGGAAAGCCAGCCCGCTGACGCCCGACTGCGCCAGGGTCAAGCCGAGCGACACCGCCAGACCCAGCGCCCCCAGCGCGGCAGTGATTCCCTTGCGCCCTTTTGGCACCCACAAATCCACCACCAGGAGCAACAGCGCCCAGACCAGCAGCGTTATGGTTGGAAGAAGAAGGATAATGTCCGTCAGGCTCATGTTATGGCTCCTAGTGGATTGCCACCGCGGCGGCAGTTTGCACCAACGTAATCAGGCGTTCCACGCTGGGATTGATCAACGCGAAGAATGGCTGGGGATACAACCCAATCCAGAAGATCAGCGCCAGCAGTGGCAGCAGGGTGATCACCTCGCGCGCGTTCAGGTCTTTCAGCGCGCGGTTGGCTTCCACCTTAAGCGCTCCAAGAAAGACCCGCTCGAACATCACCAGCAAATACACCGCCGCCAGGATGACGCCCAGCGTGGCTGCCCCGGCAAACCACGGGCTGTTCAGTACGTCCGACCCGAACGCACCCAGCAGAATGGTAAATTCGCCCACAAATCCATTCAAGCCGGGCAGCCCCGCCGAAGAAAGGGTGACAATCAGGGTCAGCACGCCCAGCACCGGCATCACCTTCCACACCCCGCCGTAGTCGCCCATCTCGCGGGTGTGGCGGCGCTCGTACAACATGCCAACGATCAGGAACAGCGCGCCGGTGCTCAACCCATGATTGATCATTTGCAGCACACCGCCTGCCACGCCCTGCTGGGTGAGGGCAAAAATTCCCAGCATGACAAAACCGAGATGGCTGACCGAGGAATACGCCACCAGCTTTTTGACATCCTTTTGCGCCAGCGCCACCGCCGCCCCGTACAGAATCCCCATCACCGCCAGCGCCGCCATGTACGGCGCGGCTTGCAGGCTGGCTTCGGGGAACAGCGGCAGGTTATAGCGCAGGAAACCGTAACTGCCCATCTTGAGCAGCACCCCCGCCAGAATGACCGACCCGGCGGTGGGCGCTTCCACGTGCGCATCCGGCAGCCAGGTGTGCAGCGGGAACATAGGCACCTTGATGGCAAATGCCAACGCGAACGCCAGGAACAGCCACAACTGCCCCTGGGCAAACAACTCGCGCTGCGCCACCAGGTCGTTCCAGGCAAAACTACCCACCTGCAACCCGGTGAACAGAATTGCCAGCAGCATCAACAGCGAACCAAACATGGTGAACAGGAAAAACTTGACCGCCGCGTAAATGCGCCGTTCGCCGCCCCACAGCCCAATCAGGAAGTACATGGGTACCAATGTAAATTCCCAAAAGATGTAGAACAAAATCAGGTCGAGCGCCAGAAAGACGCCGGTCATACCCACTTCCAGCAGCAGGAAGAACAGCATAAAGCCCTTGACCCGCTCCTGCACCGCCGACCAGGTGGACAGGATGGCAATCGGGGTCAGGAAGGTGGTCAGCAGCACCAACAGCACACTCAACCCGTCCACACCCAGGTAAAAATCGATCGAAGCGCCGCCCACGCGCAGCCAGGGCGCGCGATAGACCAGCTGCGCATCGCCTTTGCTGGCGTCGAACTGCGCCAGCATCCACAGCGAGATACCAAACGTCGCCAGGGCAGTGATCAGCGCCGTCCAGCGGATGGCGTTCTTGTGCTCGGACTTGAGGAACAGGATGACCAAAAACCCGACCAGCGGGAAGAAGGTGACCAGGAGAAGGGGATGAAGCCCAAAATTCATGAGAACTCCTCGATCAGCAAAGGTAAGTCATCAGCGCAGCAACAGGTACGTGACCACCAGCACAACGCCCAGCAGAATGGTTAGCGCGTAGGAGCGCACGTAACCATTTTGAATGCGCCGCCAGGACTGCGCCGCCGCGCGCACCATCCCGCCCATGCCGTTGACCACACCGTCGATGACCGTTTGGTCAACCGGCTGGGCAAGAAAATCCGCCAGGCGCTGGTACGGCTTGAGCACCAGCACCTGGTAAACTTCGTCCACCCACCACTTGTTCTCCAGCGCGCGGAACAAGCCCCCCAGCGGTTTTGCCAGCGCGTCCGGCTGCTCTGCATCCGCCAGCGGTTTTCGCCCGTACACCAGCCAGCCAATCAGCAGCCCTGCCAGCGCCACCGCCAGAGAAATAAGCGCCACGCTGACGATGAACTTGGCGGGCTGCACCCCGTACAGGCTGTGTTCCAGCCATTTTTCCAGCCAGTGGGTGGTTGGAAAGTTCAGCATCCCGCCCGCCGCCGAAAGCACCGCCAGCGCCACCAGCGGAACGGTAACCAGCGCCGGGCTTTCGCCGGCGCCTTGCGCGGCGCTGCTGCGCGGCTTGCCAAAAAAGACCATCGCCAGTTGGCGCGCAACGTAGAAAGCCGTCAGGAACGCCGCAACGCTCAACAACACGTACAGCGCGGTGTGATCCAGGCTGGCAGCCGCCAGAATCTCGTCCTTGGAGAAGAAGCCCGCCAGCGGGGCAACCCCCGCCAACGCCAGCGCACCGATCAAATATACCCAGAAGGTGAGCGGCATTTTCTGACGCAGCCCGCCCATGTAGCGCATGTCCTGCGGGTCGAAGTGCTGCTGCCCGTGTTTTGCGCCGTGCCCGGCGTGGTGTTCGTGACCGTGCTCCATGCCCAGGATGACCGAGCCAGCCCCCAGGAAGAGCAACGCCTTGAAGAAGGCGTGCGTCACCAGGTGGAACATGCCGGCAACCGCCGCGCCCATCCCAACCGCCGCGACCATAAAGCCCAGCTGGCTGATGGTGGAGTACGCCAGTACTTTTTTAATGTCGTTCTGCCCTAGGGCAATCGTGGCGGCGAACAAGGCGGTTGCCCCGCCAACCCACATCACTACCTCCTGCGCCAGCGGCACTTGCAAATACAGCGCCTGCGAGCGCGCCACCAGGTACACACCGGCAGTGACCATCGTGGCGGCATGAATCAACGCCGAAACCGGCGTCGGACCTGCCATCGCATCCGGCAGCCAAACGTACAGCGGCAGCTGCGCCGATTTGCCAGCCACGCCCAGCAGCATGAACAGGGTGATTGCCAGAATGACCCCCGGCAGCGCCGCGGCGATCTGCGGCGCCTGGGCAAAGACGACGGCAAAATCCAGGCTGCCAAAGTTGTAGAAAATGAGGAAAATGGCAATCAGCAAGCCAAAATCGCCGATGCGGTTGACCACGAACGCCTTTTTGGCTGCCTGCGCGTTGGCAATCCCCCCGCTGCCCTTCTCGTACCAGAAGCCGATCAGCAGGTAGGAGCACAAACCCACCCCTTCCCAGCCAACGAACAGCATCAGGAAATTATCCGCGCTGACCAGCACCATCATCGCGGCGATGAACAGGTTTAGGTATATGAAGAAGCGGCGGAAGCGCTGCGGGTCGCCGTTGTGACGCACGTCGGCGTGCATGTAACCAATCGAATAGACATGGATCAGCGTGCCTACCCCGGCAACCACCAGCATCATCGTCACCGAAAGCGTGTCCACGCGGAAGTTCCAGGCGGCTTCGAAATCGCCCACCACCAGCCAGCGCGCCAGCGAATACACCCCGCCTTCCGGGTGACCCGCCAGCCCAACCGCCAGCAGCACGGCAACCACAAAGGACAACCCGGCTGCCAGGCTGGCAACCGTGCCAATCCCTTTTTCACTCAGCCGTTTGCCCACCAGCAGGTTGATCAGAATGCCCAGCAGCGGGAAGAACACCACCCACGGCGACAGCCCAATCAAGGTATCAAAATTCATAGCGCCCTCCCTTGCAGGAGCGTTGGTGCGCCCCGAACGTTGTGGTCGACCCCATGCCGTATTCCACCTTTCAGCCCTTCAGAATGCTCATCTGGTCGAGGTCGATGTTGCGCTTGGCGCGGAAAATTGCCACCATCAGCGCCAGCCCCACCGCGACCTCGGCAGCGGCGGTGGTCATGACGAAGAACACGAACAGGTTGCCGTCCAGCACCCGGTGATAAGCAGAAAACGCCACAAACAGCAGGTTGGCGGCGTTGAACATCAATTCCAGCGACATGAACACCACCAACGGGTTGCGGCGCAGCACCACGCCCAGCGCGCCAATCACAAACATCGTCGCCGAAAGGATCAGGTAATACGTCATCGGCATGGTTCATTCCTCCGCTATCGATTCACTTTTTTGAGCGCCGGGCTTGGGGCGCGACTCGCCTTCCTGCTTGGAGAGCAGGATCGCGCCGACGGTCGAGGCGAGCAGGATCATCGCGGTCACCTCGAAAGGCAGCAAATACCGGTTGAAAAGCAACATACCGATCTCCGCCGGGCTGATAATTCGCTCCGGCAGCAATGGCAGGCTTTGCAGTGGCGTGCTGCGCAGCAAAAAGTACAGCACCAGTTGCGCCAGGAAAATCACCGCCAGCAGCACCCCCAGCACGCGCTGCCCGCGCAGCGGTTCCTCGAACGACAGTTGTTCCGCGCCAAGCAGCATGATCACGAACAGGAACAGCACCATGATCGACCCGGCATACACAGTCACCTGGGCAAAGGCGATGAACGGCACCCCCAGCGCCAGGTAGAGCAAGCCAACCACTACAAAGTTGATTACCAGGAACAGCGCCGAATAGATTGCGTTGCGGCTGGTGATCAACCCGATTGCCGAAACCACAATGGTCAAACCCAAAATTCCATAAACCAGCAGGGCGCCAAATTGCATCCGTAGTCCTC
>JBBIQB010000059.1:0-17584 GCA_037442545.1 Bellilinea sp. | reverse complement strand
AATCAACCTGGCTGTACGGGGGCAGTTGATTGTAATGGTACACCACGTCCTTGGCGTGATACACCCCTTTGAATTGCTCACCAGGCAGTCCCAGCCACTTGGTGCCCTGGGCACCAGCAGTGATCAGAATCGCCTGGAAGCCCATCTCGCGCAACTCGTCCAGGCGGATATCTCCCTGCCTGCCCACCAATACATTGCCAAAATATTCCACCCCCGGCGTCGCCAGGATTTGCTGGAATTGCGCGCGCAAACCGGATTTCATCTTAATTTTGTCCGGGTAAATCCCGTATTCCGCCAGCCCGCCTGGTTTAATATCCCGGTTGAATAAAACGACCCGCACTCCCTGATTTGCAAGTTCGCGGGCAGCGAAGAGTCCAGCTGGTCCTGCCCCAATAATTGCCACCTGGTGGTGAAAAGATGGATGCATCCGTCCAACCTTTGTAATTAATATTGAAGATGGCCTGCTGCGGGTAATTATACCCTGATTTATCAGATACTTTTTTCAGCCTGTGCTATAGTGGTATTGGTAGCGATTGGAGGAGTATCCCCGTTATGAACGCACGCGAACCCATCCCGTCCATATCCGCACAACAACGCCCGCCCCGCCTGCGCCCCGGCTTGTTGCTGCCCCCTTTTTGGACGATTACCGGTATCCTCTCCTTGATCGTCAACGCGGTACTGATCGCCGTGTTGATCGGTTTGGGCAGCCAGTTATTCGCTCTTAAACAAATCGTCTCCGGTCAATTGATCGAAGGGCTGTACCAGAATTTCGTTCTGATGGACCAAGCCCACATCCGCACCGTCATCCCGGTGCGCAACCAGACCGTGCGCGCCAACTTCACTTTGCACATCCAAACACCCACCACCGTGCGGCTTTCCCAAGATACCCTGCTGTCCAATGCCCAGGTACTGCGCCTGAACACCGGCGGGTTGACCATCTACAACGCCCCGGCGGATATCGTCCTCAAAGCCGGCAGCGAGCTACCCATAGTGCTCGACCTGGAAGTGCCGGTCGATCAGGAAATCCCGATCAACCTGGATGTTCAGGTCGATATTCCCCTCAAAGACACCGATCTGCACCAGCCCTTCACCGGCTTACAGCAGGTGCTGCTGCCCTACCGCGAAATGCTGGCGGGAACCCCCAATTCGTGGGCAGAAGCGCTGTGCGGTGCACCACCCCTGCCCGCCTGTTTATGGTTATTTGGAGAATAAGTGCGGACCCCCTGCCATGACCGATGACATCCTGCGCGCCACGCTCCCCAACGGATTGACCATCCATCTCAAAGAAATACACACCGCCCCCATCATCAGCCATTGGGTTTGGTACCGCGTCGGATCCCGCTTTGAAAAGCCCGGACAGCGCGGAATTTCGCATTGGGTCGAACATATGCAGTTCAAGGGTACGCGCCGCTACCCGGCTGGCAGGCTGGACAAAGCCATTGCCCGCACCGGCGGCACCTGGAACGCCTTCACCCACATGGATTGGACGACCTACTTCGAGACGCTGCCCGCCAACCAGATTGCCCTGGCGCTCGATCTGGAATCCGATCGGATGGTCAACAGCCTGTTCGACCCGGAGGAAGTCGAATCCGAGCGCCAGGTGATCATTTCCGAACTGTCGGGCAACCTGAACGAGCCGCTCTTTCTGCTCGGCGATGCCGTCCAGAAAGCCGCGTTCGATGAACACCCCTACCGCAACGAAGTCATCGGCACGCCCGAAGACCTGCAAACCATGCGCCGCGAGGATCTGTACCAACACTACCGCCAGTATTACCACCCCGGCAATACGCTGGTGGCGCTGGCGGGCGATTTCGATGCCGCGGTAATGCTGGACATGCTGACCGAACAATACGCCAGCCTGCCGGCGGGTACGCCCGCCGGTAATCCCACCCGCCCCGAAGCCCCGCTGGGTGAAGAACGCCGCGTCGCGGTCAGTGGTCCCGGCGAGACCACCTACCTGCAATTGGCATACCGCTCCCCGGCTGCCGCCCACCCAGACTTCTTCGCCCTGACCGTGCTCGACTCGCTCCTGGCGGGTCCCACCAGCCTGAACATGTTTGGCGGCGGGGGCATCTCCAACAAGACCAGCCGGCTGTACCGCGCGCTGATCGAAAAAGAGATTGCCGTTGGCTTGGCGGGCGGGCTGCAAGCCACCTGCGATCCGTTCATCTACGACATCACAATCACCCTGCGCCCGGAAACCACCCCCGACGTGCTGTTGCGCGTGCTGGATGATGAAATCAAACGCCTGCAAGATCAGCTCGTCACCGAGGCGGAAATTCAACGCGCCGCCAAGCAAGCCCGCGCCATGTTCGCCTACGGCAGCGAAAACATCACCAACCAGGCGTTCTGGCTGGGATTTGCCGAAATGTTCGCCGCCTACGATTGGTTCAGCCATTACCTCACCCGCCTCGAACAGGTCACCCCGCTGGATGTCCAACGGGTCGCCCGCGACTGGCTGCAACCCAACCAGCGCGTGGTTGGTATTTTTTATCCCCGCTTTTCGGAAACCCATCCATGATCAACCCAGCCACGAGCGACCTGCACGCCCTGCCAGGCGCGGATGATATAACCCGCCTGGAAACCGCCAACGAAATTACCGTGCTGGTGCGCTGCAACCCATTCAGCCCCTCGGTGGTCATCAGCGGTTACCTGCCGGCGGGCAGCCAGTTCGACCCGCCGGACAAACTGGGGTTAGCGCACCTCACCTCGCTCGGCTTGATGCGCGGCAGCGCCCGGCGCACCTTCCAGCAGATTTTCGATGATCTCGAAACCGCCGGGGCAAGCCTGGGCTTCAGCGCCAGCGTGCACAACGTCAGTTTTGGCGGGCGCAGCCTGGTGGAAGATCTGCCGCTGCTGCTCGACCTGCTCAGTCAGGCGCTGATCCAGCCAACCTTTCCCGAAGACCAGATCAACCGCCTACGCGCCCAGCACCTGACCAGCCTGGCGATTCGCGCCCAAGACACCAGCGAGATGGCGTCCCTGGTCTTCGACGAAACCCTGTTCGCCGGACATCCGTACGCGCTGCCCGAAGAAGGCTATGCGCATACCATCCAGAACATCTCCCGCGACGACCTGCAATGCTTCCACCGCCAGGTATACACCCCGCGCGGGATGGTGATTGCGGTGGTGGGCGCCGTGTCACCCCCGGAAATCATCGCCCAAATCCAACAGCGCCTGGCGGACTGGCAGCCAAAGGTGGAGACTGCCTACCGCGTTTTCCCCACAGTACAGCCGCCGCCCAAACCCATCCGCCGCCACATTACCATTGGCGGCAAGACTCAGACCGACCTGGTGCTGGGCACGCTGGGACCCCGTCGCGGCGACCCGGATTTCTTTGCCGCCGCGCTGGGCAACAACATCCTCGGGCAGCTGGGCATGATGGGACGCATCGGCGAGATCGTCCGCGAGCAGAACGGGCTGGCATATTACGCGGCCGCTAACCTGGTGGCTTCCTACGTCGCCGGCTCGTGGGAAGTTTCCGCCGGGGTTGATCCGTCCAACCTAGAAACGGTGATTGACCTGGTGCAGGCAGAAATTCGGCGTTTCACCCGCGAACCGGTCAGCCGCGAGGAGATGGAAGATAGCAAAGCTAACCTGGTCGGTCGTTTACCGCTCGCGCTGCAATCCAACGCCGGTGTGGCAGGCGCCTTGATCAATATCGAGCGCTTTCAACTCGGGTTGGACTACTATCGCCGCTACCCGGCGCTGATCCAGCGAGTCACCCGTGAAGAAGTGCTCGACACCGCCCGCCGCTTTTTGGGACAGGAAAAAATGGTGATCATCAGCGCCGGACCCGATGGAGATTGACCGAGAATGATCCTGCGCACCGGTGTCGATATGGTCGAGATTGAGCGGTTTGACGCGGTCAAGCCCTCCATTCGCGAGCGCTTCTTTAAGCGCGTCTTCACCCCGGCTGAACTGGCGGAATCGGGTGGCCAGTACGACTACCTGGGCGGGCGCTTCGCGGTCAAGGAAGCCGTCTCCAAGGCACTGGGCACCGGTATCGGCTTCGTGCGCTGGCAGGACATCGAGTGCCTGGATGGGCAGCGAGGAGAACCCGTGCTATACTTACACGGAAACGCTGCCAGAATTGCCCGGTATTTAGGATTGGAACATTGGTCGGTCAGCATAACTCACACCAAAACCCACGCCGTCGCAATGGCAGTCGCTCTGGGCAACGTCGATGAACGTCCTTTTCCCGAACGGGAAAAAGGCGCTGACTCCGGGCAGGAATGAACATCCTTGCGGTTAGCGACATCGAATTGGGATTTATCTACAACGTTCAGATCGCCCAGCGTTTCCGAAACGTTGATTTGGTAATCAGTTGCGGCGACCTGCCCTACTATTACCTTGAATTCATCATCAGCATGCTCGACCGCCCGCTGTATTACGTGCGCGGCAACCATGCCAGCAAAGTGGAAATCACCACCGCCGGTGAGCGCTCGTCACCCTGGGGCGCCATCGACCTGCACCGCCGTCACTGCCGTACCCCGCAAGGACTGCTGCTGGCGGGGATTGAGGGCAGTTTGCGCTACAACTACGGTCCGCACCAATATTCTCAGGCAGAAATGTGGATGATGGTGCTGGGTTTGGTGCCAGGGCTGCTCTACAACCGGCTGCGGCACGGACGTTTTTTGGATATCTTCGTCACCCATGCCCCGCCATGGGGCATCCACGATATGGACGATCTTCCCCACCACGGGATCAAAGCTTTTCGCTGGTTCCTGCGGGTTTTTCGCCCGGCGTACCATTTGCACGGGCACATTCACGTCTACCGCAACGATACCTGCATCGAAACCCGTTATGCCGGCACAACCGTGATAAACTGTTTTGGCTATCGCGAAATCACTTTCAAACCGAATTCCAAGCCCTATCCCCTCTCGGAAGTCCAATCCCAATTGGAGCGGAGGTAAATTGCATGACCGATCCAATCAATTCCTCATTCTTCCAAAAAATCGCCCAGGAAGACTTCGAGCAAGCCTTGCGCAAGGGTTTCTGGCGTTCCGTATTGGGTTGGTTCAACAAGGCTCCCAACCAGTTGCTCGCGTTCGATGAAGTGCGCAAATACCTGCCGGTCCGCGGTCAGTTCGACCTCGGGGTACGTCAAATTCCCATCGAGAAGATTGTTGGCAGCGTTGGGCGGTACAACGATTTCGACCGCGCTTTCCTTCCCCGCCACCGACTGACCCGCAACCGCTGGATCAGCATCGACATGGCAAAGCTCAAGGATGTGGAACTGCCACCGATCGAGGTATACAAAGCGGCTGAAGTCTATTTTGTCAAGGACGGCAACCACCGCGTTTCGGTCGCCAAAGAAAAAGGGCAAAAATTCATCGATGCCTATATCACCGAGGTGGTAACGGATATTGCCATCGATAAAAATACGGATATCGACGACCTGATCCGCTTGCAGGAAAAAGTTGAGTTTAACCGGGTTACCCGGTTGAGCGAACTCCGCCCGGATGCCAGCATCGAATTAAGCCTGCCGGGACAGTATCCCAGGCTGCTGGAACACATCAACGTCCACCGCTGGTACATGGGTGAAAAACGTCAGGCTGAGGTCGCATTTGAGGAAGCCGTGGCCGCCTGGTACGACGAGGTGTATTTACCCCTGGTCAAGGTGATCCACGAGCAGGGAATATGCAAGGAATTTCTCGGCAGAACTGCGGCGGATTTGTATATTTGGATCATCGAGCATTTGTATTACCTGCGCGAGGAATTCCGCCAAGAAATCAACCTTGAGCAGGCTGCCCGCAGTTTCAAGGAAGGTTACTCCCCCAACCCGTTGCGTAAAATGCTCCACCTGTTTCGTAAACTGGCTGCACGGGTAACCGAAGGCTTGGAGGATGCCTCCGACCTGGAATTGGGTATTTTGCCGGAAGATATGATGATCGACCCAGACCCGCAGCCACCGCCCAAACAACCACCGGATCAGGCAGAGAGCGATTGAAGGCTGTGCTCTTTAACCCCCAGCCAAAAGTGGTTGGGTAAAATCCGCCGGTTGGGTTTGATTTCAATCCCATTGCGGGGCAGGTTTTCCGCTGGGGTCATGCTGGGATGTACATAGCACAGATCCGGCTGGACGCCATATTTCTTGTGGTAATATTCGGCGGCGCGATGGATTTTTGTTGCCAGATCGGCTTTTTGATCGTTGTCGAACCAAAGCATTCCGATGTTCATTTTCCGCCTCCAAACTAATTCAAATCGCTTCAGGAAGATAAAAATGGTGTTCGCGGTTGCCCACGCGCACCGCAAATTCATTGCCCGCTTCCAACCGGTCACTCGCCAGGTTTTCCAGCCGCGAGATGGAACTGCCCTCAGCACGATTCTTGATTCGACCGACGATGCGCGTCTTGAACAGGTCGCTCCATTTCTTTTGTTCGATTGCCGTGCGGCTGTCCATCAGCACGACCGGCCACACTTCCACATACGGTCCCTCCTGCAGCAGCCATTCCAGGTTGATACGCACATCGAAGTCCATATATGGGATTGTGTCAAACCCATCCAGGATGACCATCCAGCAGGCGCCTTCGTTGCGTCCGTGCTGCCGGCTTTCCACCAAGTCGCACATATTCAAAATCGTTTGACCGGCAGCACGCTCATAATTATTGGTCAGGTGAGGGATATAATTCGCCAGATTGGTTT
Source organism: Bellilinea sp. (assembly GCA_037442545.1). Lineage (GTDB taxonomy): Bacteria > Chloroflexota > Anaerolineae > Anaerolineales > Anaerolineaceae > Bellilinea. The sequence goes on along the minus strand of JBBIQB010000059.1, from coordinate 10,936 downwards.
GTTCGTAGCGCCATTGATTGCTGCGCGCGCTGATGATGCTGAATTGAATCTCATAGGGACGATTCGAAAAAACCAGGGAATGCAGCATAGTTTTGACCAATTTCAGTTTTCCGGCGTCCCGATCACTGCAAATCAGGATCGAACCGGGGCGCGAATCCATTAAATCCAACAATAAGGGGCTTTCGGATTGATCCAAACCGAGAAATGCGGTTCGCAACGGCAGATTGACAAAGGAGGAAAGGATTTCACGCAAACGGTAAGACGGTTTTTTGGTTGAGGTCGTCGCAGTCGGTTCATCCGCGACTCCAACCTCGATGGATCGCAAATCCAGATCCACCTCCGCTATGCGATTATTTACGATCGGTAACGATATCATGGTACATACTCCCTTGATTGATCATATTTTTAATTATAGAACAATTATTCTAAATGTCAATAGCGAATAGAACTAATTTTCCAGTTCGGGATACCCGATATTTACCTCGTTCCGACGCTCGAAACGTCGGACTTGCGTTCTTTATGGTATTTTTTCCAGAATTGCGGTATCCTTAACAGGTGTTGATCGTGAATTCATTCCCCCAACGAGGAGATCCCGATGATCAAAGAAACCGTCAAAGATGCCGAAAATCGCATGAAAGGCGCGATCCAAAGCCTCGAAGATGATCTTGCCGGTATCCGTACCGGACGGGCTACCCCGGCATTGATCGAAAAATTGCCTGTCGAATATTACGGAGTCAATACGCCTTTGATGCAGCTGGCAACCATCAGCGTGCCGGACGCACGCACCCTGCTGATCAAACCGTTCGATTCCACCGGTCTGAAAGGCATCGAACGCGCCATCATCACCTCCAGCCTGGGGTTGACCCCGAACAACGATGGCAAGACCATTCGCCTCAACCTGCCGCCGTTGACCGAAGAACGCCGCCGCGACCTGGTCAAGCTGGTCAATCAGCGCCTGGAAGAAAGCAAAGTTGCCATCCGCAACGTGCGCCGCGACATCATCAAAGACTTGCGCGATTTCGAAAAAGAGAAACTGATCTCCGAAGACGAACTTAAAAAAGCCGAGGAAGAACTGCAAAAATTAACCGACCGGATGATCGTCGAAATCGACCGGGTCGGGGAAGTCAAACAAAAAGAGATCATGGAGTTCTAAATCCCTTCTATGAATGATTCGGATGTGGTTGTTCCTTCGCTTCTCACCAAAATCCCTGTACACGTAGCAATCATCATGGACGGAAACGGGCGCTGGGCACACGCGCGCGGGTTGCCGCGCCTGGCAGGCCACCGCGCCGGCACCGAAAATTTGCGCACCGTCATTCGCGCCTGCGTCGAATTTAATGTCAAAATCCTCACCATTTACGCCTTCTCCACCGAAAACTGGGGACGTCCGGCAGATGAAGTCGAAGGGTTGATGATGATTCTAGAAGATGTCATTGACCAGGAATTGAATGAACTGCACCAGGAGGGGGTTCGACTGCATCATCTCGGACACCTCGACCGCCTGCCCCCGCGGTTGCAGCAAAAAGTAAAACACGCCATGCAACTGACCAAAGACAACCACCGGCTGGTGCTCAACATCGCCTGGAATTACGGCGGGCGCGACGAGATCGTTTGCGCCATCCGGTCGATCATCAACGACGGAATACCGGTCGAACAAATCACCGACGAACTGGTCAGTCAGTATCTTTTCACCGCCGGCATCCCGGATCCGGATTTGATCATTCGCACCTCCGGTGAAATGCGCATTTCCAACTTCCTCATCTGGCAGTCGGCATACGCCGAATGGTACATTACCGAAACCCTTTGGCCCGACTTCAACCGCGAGGAATTTTTCAAAGCCCTGCAGGAATTCAACAACCGCGACCGACGCTTTGGAAAGTTATCCAGTCAGGCTTGCGGCTGAGGATTGCCGGGGAATGCTCCGCAACCGGTTGATCGTCGTCATTTTGCTCATCCCAATCGGTGTGGGCTTCATTTCCATCGGCGGCGCAGCCTATGCCACCTTCGTTACCATTCTGTTGAGCATTGCCGCCTGGGAATACTGGCGCATGTTTTCCGCCCATGGCGGGTTTTCGCCATCTGTCGTGATGCTGGTTGGCGGGGTAATCCTGATCTCGCTCAGCCGGTACTGGCTGGAATTCGATTACAGTCACCTGATTTTATCCGCGTTGATCCTGGGCAGCATGGCAGCGCACATTGCAGCCTGCCAGCGCGGCTGCACCACCCCGGCGCTGGATTTCACCATCACCCTCAGCGGCTTGCTGTACATCGGCTGGATGGGCGCCTACCTCATCTCGCTGCGCCTGCTGCCGGACGGCATCTGGTGGATCATGCTTGCCATCCCAACCATTGCCATGGGCGACGCCGGCGCGTTTTTCATTGGCCGTTCGTTTGGAAAGCATAAACTCGCCCCGCGCATCAGCCCCAACAAAACCGTCGAGGGCTTCCTGGGGGGGGTATTTTTCGCCATTCTTGGCGGTTTATTGTTTTCCTTCCTCTGGGGATTGCGCACCCCCGTGATTACACCGCTGCACGGCATTGTCCTGGGCGTCTCACTGGGTCTGCTCACCCCGCTGGGCGACCTGGGAGAAAGCATGCTCAAACGCCAGTTCAATGTCAAGGATACCGGCCGCCTGCTGCCAGGGCACGGCGGCGTGCTCGACCGGTTGGACTCGTGGCTGTGGGGAGCAGCCATCAGTTACTACCTCATCCTCTGGCTTCGGTAGCCATCATCCACCGGGATTTTTCCCGCTGCTGTGTTCCTTTCCAACCAAACTAAAATTTTTTAGAGGAGGAGAAGCGAGATGATCGATTCCAAGCCTACCCGCAACCTGGCGATGGAACTGGTGCGCGTGACCGAGGCAGCCGCCCTGGCAGCCGGACGTTTTGTCGGGCGGGGCGACAAGCACGCCGCCGACCGCGCGGCAGTGGATGCCATGCGCCTGGTACTCAACACCATCCAGATGAACGGGGGTATCGTTATTGGTGAGGGTGAAAAAGACGAAGCCCCCATGCTTTACAACGGCGAGCAGCTCGGCACCGGCGAGCCGCCCCAGGTTGACATTGCGGTCGATCCCATCGACGGCACCCGCCCAACCGCCTACGGTTTGCCCAACGCCATTGCCACCGTCGCGCTCGCCCCGCGCGGCAGCATGTTCAACCCCGGTCCAATCGTCTACATGCACAAGATCGCCGTCGGTCCCGAAGCCCGCGATGTGATCGACATCGAAGCGCCGGTGGAGGAAAACCTGCGCAAAATTGCCCGCGCCAAAGGCGGCAACGTCAGCGACCTTACGGCGGTGATCCTCGACCGCCCGCGCCACGAAGAGTTGATCGCCCGCGTTCGCCGGGTTGGCGCGCGCATCATGCTCATTCCCGATGGCGACGTGGCTGGCGCGTTGATGGCGTCCCTGCCGGAAACCGGCATTGATGTACTGCTCGGCATCGGTGGCACCCCGGAGGGCGTGCTGGCAGCCTGCGCGCTGCGCTGCACCGGCGGGATGATCCAAGGCAAATTGCACCCGCGCAACGAGGAAGAAAAGCGTAAAGGCGAAGCGCAAGGCTATGATTTCGATAAGGTACTCACGCTGGACGACCTGGTTTCCTCTGAGGACGTCTTTTTCGCCGCCACCGGCATCACCAATGGCGAACTGCTCAAAGGCGTGGACTACTTCCCCGGCGGCGCTACAACCGACAGCATTGTCCTGCGCGGTTTGACCGGCACCAGCCGGCGGATCATCTCAACGCACCGCCTGACCAAACTTTCCAAGATCAGCGCAATCCACTACTAAACGGTCAATTCGGGTTACGATTATCCGTCATATCCAAGGCTTGCCCGGCAAGCCCCACGCCGGCGGGCAGCAATAAAAAATCACCCCCGCATTTCGCGGGGGTGAAACTTCAACCGAGCGGGCTTACTTGATGGCGTAGCTCAGGTTGGCGTCTGCCTGAATGACCAACTGTCCAGCCGCAATCGGCACCGAGGACTGGGCAGCAAAGCCGCCTTTGGCTTCGTACACCGGCATGGGACCACCGCTGGAATAGACATTGATGCTCTGCAGCTCGCCCAGGTTCACGCCCGCCAGACCGGCAAGTTCGCTGGCTTTGGCTTTGGCGTCCTCAACTGCCAGGCGGCGCGCTTCGGCTTCCGCGCTGACGCGGTCGGCGACATCAAAACTGATGCCGTTGATCGTGTTGGCGCCGCCCTGAATCGCTGCGTTCAAGGTGTCACCCAACCCCTGCAATTCCCGCACCTTGACATAGACGGTGTTCTCGACCACGTAGGTGATTTTGCCGGGAATGCCTTCCGGGGTGAATTCCTGTTGCGGATAGACGTTGAAAGCGGTCGTCTGAATGTCCTCTGCCGCAATTCCGCGCTCCTTCAACGCATCGGCGATGTTCTGCGCCTGGCGATTGTTCTGAGCCAGCGCCGAGGCGACATCATCCGCCTGGGAGCGCACGCCGATGTAGATGTAAGCAATATCGGGCACCAGGAACACTTTTCCAGTACCGGTAACATTAATTTGACGCACTGGCTGATCGCTGGGAGCAGCCACACCCTGGCAGGCTGCCAGCAGGCTGGCGATCAGGATGACAATCATCACGACAAAAACTCGGTTTTTCATGGTTCCTCCTTGTTGAACCGTTCGGTAGAAATTTACTACATCATAGACGCATGGCTGTCCAAAAAGTTCCCAAAAAAGAAGGCGGCAGGTTATCCACGCCGCCTTTTCGACGTTCTGACGGATGAGAATACCGTTTACGGTGCCAGGCGCAGATTGAGGATGCCCATCGGCTGTTCCAGGCGCAGCCGGATGCGCGCATTTTCCTGGTTTGCGCCGGGCGAATAGAAATAATCGCCCGCCACGCGAAATTCGCGGTCGATGTTGCGCCCGGTCATGGCAGTATCCACCTGCAGCTCCACCAGCGCCCCGCGCGGTACGATCACGGTTAGGCTGCCGATCGGGTTGCTCACTTGCCCACTGAAGGTGTCATCCTCCGGCAGCGTTACGGTCAATTGCCCGACCGCCACCGAGGCATTCAAGGTTGTCAGATCCAGCCCGCGCAAATCGAGCATCTGATCGCCCGCGCCGGTGCTGGTTTCCAGGGTAATTGGCAAGCGGTCGTTCAATTTCAACCGCCAGGAAGGCGGCTGCACCCCGCCCGACCAGGGCAGAAAGACGCTTACCCCGGAACTGCCCAGCGAGTAGCTGCCCAGCCCATCCTCCACGCGGTAGCGCGTATCCAGTGATTGCTGGCTGGCGAGGGTAATCTCGCCCTCCACCAGCAGGTTTTCGCCGGCAGAGGCACGCAGATCAAGCCCGCCCGCCGGGTTGGAAAGGCGTACGATGGCGCGCTGCGCGCCGTCCAGCGGTTGCGCCACCGGGGTCGGCTGGCTCGCCAGCCCGCCCGCGTTGAACAGCGCGAACCAGAAGATGCCAGCGACGATTGCCAGCGACACCAGCACGGCTGCACCAGTCACCAGCAGCGACATGCCGCGAAGGATGATATCCAGCCCAATCGCAATCAGGATCAGCGGCCAAAAGCGCAGCAGCATGTTGAAGGCGTTGCCCGGCAGATAACCGAAATTGCTCAACAGGAACACCGCCCCGAAGGCAATCGAGAGCACGCCCCACACCCAGCCTTCGCCGCGCAGGATATGATCGACCCCGCCGATCAAGAAGAGCAGCGGCCAGAGTTTTACCAGCAGGCTCCATACATCGCCCGGCAGCACGCCGAGCGTATTCAACAACAGCACCACACCGACCGTGATCAGCATCAATGGCCAGAAGATGCTCGGTTTTTCCCGATTCGTAGAACGCATCTCACTCATTCTGATTTCTCCTTAGCGCTGCCGCAGCGCGCGAAAGACCAACAGACCGCCCAGCAGGATCATGAAAACCGGCACCAGGTAGCCCGCCCACTGAACGCTGGCAACCATCACTACCAACGCCAGGACGATCATCACTCCGGCGGGCCAAATTGCCCACTCCATTTTCTCACCGTTCGGACCGGGGATCAGGTAAATTGCGCCAAAGGTCAAACCCAGCCCAAGCAGGAACATCCAGGCAGCCGAATCGCCCACCAGCGGTTCGATCAAAATCATTACTACCAGGCTAGCCATCACCCCGGCGGGGATCAACGCCCACCAGAATTCGCGCCGCAGCAGGTAAACCACCACGAAACTCAACCCAATGCCGCCCAACACCAGCGACGCGCCAACCTGCCCGGCGAAATTGGGCAGCAGTTCTTCCAAGCCAATCAAGGCGCCAATTCCCAGCAAGGTAAAACCGGGGAACGACGCCCACCATTGGTTGCGGTCGCTCACCAGCACCGCCACGAACGCCCCTCCGCCGAGAATGAAGAGGATTGACCACAAGTACGCGCTCAGATTGACATTGAGGATATTGTCCAGCAGCGCCAGAACGCCCAATGCAATCAAGCCTATTCCAACCAGATACCGCCAGTTCATTTTCATCACTGCTCACTCCTTGGTTTATTCGCCAGACACTTCGATGGAGCCAACCCCGGCTTCCACCTTGATTTCCACCCGGCGCTCGGCGCTTTCGTAGCCGGGGGTTTCGTACATCAAGCCGTTGTGAGGAAATCGCTGGGTATCGATCTTGTTTCCCACCAGCCCGCTGCTGATATGGATGCGCCCCGCCACACCCTGCGGCACGCGCAGCACCACCGAGGCAGCGCCGGCGCTCACGTCCACGCTGGTAAACGTCCCCGCGGCAGGCAGGATCATCTCGGTTGAGCTTGCTCCGGTTTCGAGGCGCACTTTCTTCACGTTTAGGTCGCGCAGGTCGATACGGCTTTCGCCCGCGCCGGTGTGGAAGATCAGGTCGAGCGGCAATCCGCGCGCCAGACGCACATCCCAGCGCAGCCCTTCATTGCCGGCAATCCACGGCATGTCCAGCGGGGTAATGATCGGATCGGCGCTTAGTTTCAGGTTGACCCTGCCACCCTCGCGCTGCACCGACTGGCGCACCCCGCCCACGAACGAGCCTTCCAACAGGTTTAGTGGGGCTGCGCCCCCACCCACCAGCAGGCGACCCGCACCATGATTGAATTCGATGCGTGCCTCCTGCCCGCCTTCCAGCGCGACCGTCAGTTCCTGCACCTCCGCCACGCTTTTGCCGCCCAGGCGCGGACGCAGCAAAATCCACCCGCCCAGCAGGATCAAAAACAGTGGCCAGAAGTAAGCCCATGCGCTCCACGGGAGCAAACCCAAGGTTTGCATCAGGAACAATCCGCCCAGCAAGATCAGGATGAGACCCCAAAAAATTCGACTGCTACGCATGTTACACTCTCCTTATTTTACCGAAATCGAAACGAAGCCAGCCAGGCGCCGGCTTTGGATATCCAGGCAAGTTCGGGCACTGGCGGCATCGCCGCTGCATGTAGCAGCGGAAACAAGCTGGCAGCGGTCACCAGCAGCAGCGCGCCCGCCAACAGTCCGCGCACCTGTTGCAAGGTGTATTGCCAGCCCATGCCGAGCATTTTTTCCAGCCCAATGCTCGCCCCAATCGTCGCCAGAAACCCGCCGGCAACCAGTACGCTCATTTGCCAGTAACCCGCGCTCCCCAGCCCCAGCAGTAGCAGCGAATAGGCGGCAAACGAGGCTGACAACACGCCTAGCGTTGTTCGGGCGGGCAGCATGCCAATCCACGCTCGCAGCAATCCAAAGGTGATGAAAGTAACCAACCATACTGCCAGCACTTTCTCGACAGTAAATACCGGGTTGCTAAACCCCACTTGCGTAAACCACCAGGCGCTGGCCCACAGCACGCCCGCCATGCCCAGCCGGGGAATCCACTTGCGGGTCATGCGCGTCCTGCCTCTTGCCCGGCGTTCGGATTGGCGGCCGAGAAGGTAGGATTGGGGTTAATCTTTGCGGTCATTGGGTTCATTCTGAATTAACATACGCACGACCGGCAATTCGGTTGCGCTTTTACACCCAAAAAGGTTGTGCTTGCCTTGACAAATCTCAAAAGCAGTCTATAATACAAAACGATAAACTAGATTGTTTTGATAAATATTCGGAGTATTGAACATGTTCAATTGCTCATGTCTGAGGCGGGGCTGGTACTAGCCGCTGCCTTGGACGAACGATAAAAATCTTCGCCAGCAGACACAGACAGCGGCAGTCAGTCCCGCATCCATTCCGTACAGGTGCGCGAGATACTCGCTGTCTTTTTTATTCTCTGCTGGCTTTTTAATTCAATCACTGCACAACACGGAGAAATCGTCCATGAAAATCGCCAACAACGTCACCGAACTGATCGGCAACACCCCCCTGGTGCGGCTCAACCGCCTGTCCGAAGGCGCAGTCGCCGAAGTCGTCGCCAAACTCGAATTCTACAACCCGGCGCACTCGGTCAAGGACCGCATTGGCGCCGCAATGATCGACGCCGCCGAAAAAGCCGGCTTGATTAATGCCGATACCATCATTCTGGAGCCGACCAGCGGCAATACCGGCATTGCCCTGGCGTTCGTCTGCGCCGCGCGGGGGTACACATGCACCCTGATCATGCCGGAAACAATGAGCAAGGAGCGGCGCATGTTGCTGCGCGCCTACGGGGCTGAGTTGATCCTCACCCCAGGCAGCGAAGGCATGGCAGGCGCCATCCGCAAAGCCGAGGAACTGGCTGCCAGCGATCCGCGTTACTTTATCCCGCAGCAGTTCAAAAACCCCGCCAACCCGGAAATTCACCGCCGCACCACCGCCGAGGAAATCTGGCGCGATACCGACGGCAAGGTGGATTTCCTCGTCGCCGGGATCGGCACCGGCGGCACCATCACCGGCGTGGGCGAGGTGATCAAAGCCCGCAAGCCGTCCTTCCGCGCGGTGGCGGTCGAGCCAGACGCTTCGCCGGTGCTCTCCGGCGGGCAAAAGGGTCCCCACCCCATTCAGGGCATTGGCGCGGGCTTCGTCCCGGATGTGCTCAACACCCAAATTTATGACGAGATCATCCGCGTCAAAAATGAAGACGCTTTCCGCACCGCGCGCGAAATGGCAACCCGCGAAGGGCTGCTGGTGGGCATTTCCTCCGGTGCTGCCGCCTGGGCAGCCTTGCAGGTTGCCCGCCGCCCGGAAAACGCGGGTAAATTGATCGTAGTGATTATCCCCTCCTTTGGCGAGCGCTACCTGTCCACGCCCTTATTTGCCGACCTCGCCGAAGGTTAGCCACAAAAAGGAAGTTGTCATGTTTACTTGGTTAAAAATGATGAAATCGGACATCGACAGCGCGCTGCAGCGCGATCCGGCCGCCCGCAATGCGCTCGAAATCATCCTCGCCTATCCCGGTATTCACGCGCTGTGGATGCACCGCCTGGCACATGCGCTGTGGAAACGGGGCGTCAAACTGCCTGCTCGCTGGCTGTCGCACCTCAACCGCTTTGCGACCGGCATCGAAATCCACCCCGGCGCGCGCATCGGCGAACGGCTGTTCATCGATCACGGTATGGGGGTGGTGATCGGCGAAACCGCCGAAATCGGGCGCAATGTCACCCTCTACCACGGCGTGACGCTTGGCGGGGTCAGCCTGGAAAAAGGCAAACGCCACCCTACGCTCGAAGACGATGTGGTCATCGGCGCCGGAGCCAAAGTGCTCGGTAACATCACCATTGGGCGCGGCAGCCGGGTTGGCGCCAACGCGGTGGTAATCAATTCGGTGCCCCCTAACTCGGTGGTGGTCGGCGTGCCCGGACAGGTGGTCATGCGCAGCAAACCGGCGCAGGCTACCCCCGACCTGGATCATAACCAGTTGCCGGACGCCATTGGCAAATCGCTCGCCTCGGTCATGGCGCGCCTGGATGCGCTCGAGCGCCAATTGCATACGCCGGCAATGGAAGCCAACGGCGGCAGCCGAAAACCGAAGAACGGCGGGCGCGATGACCAGCGCGTTCTGGAAAATCCGCCCCTGGTACACCCGCCGGATCACGGCGTGTGGCGCGGCGAGGATTTCTCGATCTAAGCCGCCGGTTTAGCCTTTTTTGCGCAGCGCGGAAAGCAGCATGAAGATCAGCCCGGCTGCGCTGACCACCACCAGCCCCATGCCCAACATGTTCTGATCCAGCCATTCCGGCGGCTGCCAGTCGATCAACGGGGCGGGGGTTGGGGTGACGGTGGGACTTGGCGTAAACGTCGCCGTGGGCGTGCGCGGCGTGGGCGTCCGGCTGGGTGTGCGCGTGGGCGGCGGCGGCGTCAACGACGGGGTTGGCGAAATGGTCGGCGTAAAGGCGGCTTGCACTACCAGCGTCTGCCCGACCACCAGCACGGTGTTCTGCCCCAGTTTATTCAGCGCAACCAGATCGGCAATTTTAACCCCATAAGCGACCGCAATGCTCCACAACGCCTGCCCGGTCTTGACCTCGTGCACCACCGAGCCGTCCGGGTTGGGCGTGGCAGTAATCACCGGTTGGATGATGGCAATCGTCGCGCGCGGCGCCGCCGGTGTGGAGGGGTTGCCGCTGGCTGCGGTGGGCACTCTGCCGGGGCTGCCGCCGGTGTACGCCGCGTGAATGACGTAATAAATCCGCCCATTGACCACGGTTACCCCGCCGCCAATGTGGGTGTAATTGGGGTTGACCATTGGGATCATGTGGGCGGCGTCCGCCCAGTAGGTGTACACGGTCATCTGGATGGACAGGTCGTGCCCGCAGGCAATGTTTTCGGTTGCCCACACCTTGGCGCCTCCACCGTAACCCGCCGCCGCCGCCCGCCCGCTGACGTTGCCAATGTGCGCGCAGGTTGCAGTGGACGCCATGATCTCGGCGGTTGCCTGGGCGCTGCTCATCAGCGCTGCATCCACCTCCAGCGCGGGCAGCCCGTTGGCAGTGCGCAGCCCGTTGACCGCATCGATCAATTCCGACACCGTGCCCGCCTGCGCCTGGGCTCTCCCCACAGGAAACGCCAGCGCAGCCAGCC
>JBBIQB010000058.1:17057-17601 GCA_037442545.1 Bellilinea sp. | reverse complement strand
CCAGCGCAATCCCCAGCGAGGACATTGCCACCCATTTGTAACCAAACAGTGGCTTGCGCACAAACACCGGCAGCAGCTCGCTGATGATCCCCAAGCCGGGCAGGACGAAGATATACACCGCCGGGTGGGAATAGAACCAGAACAGGTGTTGAAACAGGATCGGATTGCCGCCATTGTTGGCATTGAAGAAACTCATCCCAAACAGGCGCTCGAAGCTGACCATCTGGAATGAAGTGCCGATCAACTGGGTGGCGGTCAGGGCAATGATCGAGGTTGCCAGGGTCGCCCAACTGAAAATGGGCATACGGAAAAGGCTCATCCCCGGCGCGCGCATACGCAGAATGGTCACAATCAGATTGAGCGCGCCAAGGATCGACGACCAGCCGGCGAAGAACACCGCCACAAAGAACATCTGCATTCCCATTGGAGCGCGAATGCTTAACGGCGGATAACCAGTCCAGCCGGTGTCGAAACCGCCGGTGAAAACCGCTGAGACCAGCACCAGCGAAGCCGGCACCGCTAGCCAGAAGGCAAACCCGTTCAG
>JBBIQB010000058.1:11279-17028 GCA_037442545.1 Bellilinea sp. | reverse complement strand
TGGCGCCGATCAAGAGCGGCACCGCGTAATTCGACATGGCGGAAATGCCCATCAAAATCGCCACGATCAGGGTCATCCCGTGCATACCGATTAAGGTGTTGAAGAAATTCAACGTCACCCACTGCATGCCGGTCTGCGTCAGCTCCAGGCGGAACAGGAGCGCAAAACTACCGCCCACCACCAGCAGGAAAAGCGAAAGGAAAGCGTATTGAATCCCAATCACCTTGTGATCGACACTGAAACCCCAATAGCGCTTTGCGCCCGGTTCTTCGTGCATTTCTTCCGGCTCTTCGGTTTCCTCGCCTTTTGCCCAGACGAACCAGTCACGGAAGGCGCCGATGGCGATCATAAAACCGATAATTCCAAAAACCGCGCCCAGCACCCAGGCAGGCTCTGCCCGGTATCCCAGCCCCATCAAGGCACGAATGCCCGTCACCAGCCCGATCCCGGCTGCCCAGCCGATGATCTGACCGATCAGACCGCGTACAATTCCGTAAGAAAAAATTCCTTTCATACGTCTGTCTCTCCTCTATGATTATTCGAGCGACTTGATGTATTCGATAATTTCAGCAATTTGCGTTTCCGGGATGGTATCCTGATAAATCTGCGACATCACGCCGGGAACGAAACCCGTGGGAACCTGCGCATTGGGGTTGACAATCGAAGCCCGCAGGTATTCGTCATCCACCGTGACCACACTACCGTCGGTCAATTCCTGCTGTTTGCCAAAGAGTCCCTTCCAGGTCGGTCCCACGTTGGGACTGCCATCCAGCGAGTGGCACGAAAGACAACCGTTATTGCGCGCCCAAACCTCCCCGCGCGCAACCGGATCGGCGCCCAGCGCCGCTAGTTGATCCTCGACCCACTGGTCGAATTCGGCTTCGCTCACCACCACAACCGGAGATTCCATGTAGGCGTGGGATGTTCCGCACATCTCCGCGCAGCGCACTTTGAATTCACCCAGTTCGGTTGGTGTAATCCGCAGCTCGCGCACAAAATTCTCGCCCGGCAGCAGGTCCTGTTTGACACGGAATTCCGGCACCCAGAAGGAATGGATTACGTCCAGCGAGGTCATTTTGAGCAGTGCCTGCTTGTTGACCGGCATCACCATTTCATTGCTGACGATGCCGTACGCCGGGTATTCGAAGCGCCAGAACCACTGACCGCCCACCACCTTGATCTCCATCGCCTGAGGGTCCACCCGCCGGGTCTCCGCCAGCGAAACCGAACCCAGGTAGGCAAAATAGATCACGATTCCCAGAGGAATGACCGTCCAGGTCACCTCCAGGGGATTATTCCCTTTAAAGTAGGCTCCATCCCCTTCCTCACCCGGCTTTTTGCGGAACACCACCAGGCTGTACACCAAAAACACCGTGATCAACGAAAACAGGAACGAGATCATCAGGAAATGAAGGTTGAACAATTCATCAATCGGCTGAGCCTGCTGGCTGGCAGCGACCGGCAGCAAACCAATATTGGTCAGGAAAAGATAAACCAGCACAGTGACCATGACCACCAGCACACCAACAATCGCAAAATGTCTCATAGATGCACTCCTCTTTGTGGGGGGATTCTCGGATTTCGGCGCGGAGAAACTTGGCAGACTCAACCAGTCTTCGACCTGGGCAGGCGTCAACGTGCGCCGGTCGTACACCACCACCGCCCCGCTGGACTGTAACGAAACCAGTATGACTTGCATCGGCTGATCGCCGGCAACAAATTGTTGTAAAAATTCGGAGCGGGAAATATTTTTATCGTCGTAATCCAGTACGATCAGGTCCGGAGACCAGTTTTTCATTTCATCCAGCACGGCCTGGTTTGTTTCGACCAGGCGAATATCCACCACCCAATCCTTCCATTTGCGCAGGATCATCTTTTGCAGTCCCTGACCAAATAGCGGATTGGCTGAAGCGATTAATACCCGGCGATTGGCTGAATGTTGTTCCTGGCTCATCCTGAATTCCTCACCCTGGTGGCACCAATTGACCCTGGATAAATGTACACAAAAACGCTCCGATTTTCTTCAATCGAAGCGCCGTTTAGAGGTTAAATTTGATTTTCTGATAGGGTGATTTGCCAATCACCCTGAAATCACTCTTTTTTGTGAATCAACCCCAGCTGCAAACCCTTGCTGACCGCCTCGGTGCGATTCGAGGCTTCCAATTTTTCCAAAATATGGCGAACATGGGTTTTAACCGTATTTTCGGAGATGAACAGGTAGGAAGCGATCTGATTGGTGGTTTGCCCGGCTGCCAGGCATTCCAACACTTCCAGTTCTCGGTCGCTGAGCGGCGGCTGGCTTTTGATGTTGCCCTGCTTCGACAGCGCCCGCATCACCACTCCGGTTATCTCCGGCGAGAGCGCGCCCTCTCCCTTGACCACGTGCTGAATGGCTTTGCGCAAATCTTCCGGGTCGATGTTCTTCAACAAGTAGCCGTCCGCGCCCAGGCGGATAGCGGCGAGCAAATCATCCTCGCTTTCCGAAATGGTCAGCATCAGAATGCGCACCGGCAGGTTGAGGCGGCGAATTTCATCCACCGTCTGAATACCATCCATGTCGGGCATATTGACATCCAGCAGAACTACATCCGGTTTTTGCTGCTGGATGATTCCCAATGCTTCGCGGCCGTCGCCTGCTTCCCCCACCACGCTCATGCCGGGTAAATCGTTGATCAAGCCGATCAGACCGCGCCGGAAGAGCGCGTGATCGTCGACGACAACCAGGCGAATCGAGTATGTATTCATACCGGGGTTTCCTCATTGATGGGCAGGTGGATGCGCACGGTCGTCCCGGACAACGGTTTGCTGATCACCTGAAAATCCGCGCCGATCAACTCCGCCCGTTCACGCATGCCGCGCAGACCGTGCCTGGAAAATTCCGGCACGTCCTCCGCACTGAAACCAACCCCGTCATCGCTAATTTCCAGAACCAGGGTTGCTTGCCAAGCGCGCAGATCCAGCCCAACGCTGCTCGCCCTGGCGTGTTTGCGGATGTTGCTGAACGCTTCCTGGATGATGCGTAGCAATTGCGCCTGCACCTCGGGTTCCACCTCCGGCATGGATGCAGGAAAGTTGCGTTTGACTTTCAATCCGCTGTTCTTTTCGAATTCGCGGGTCATCGACTCCAGCCACAAGATCATGTTATCCGCCGGGGTGAGGCGCAAATTATCGATCACCTGGCGCGTTTCCAGATAGGCATCCGCCAGCGCCTGGTGCGACTGGCTGATCAACTGCTCCAGGCGATTTAAATCGCCTTGCGCCAGCTGGTTTTGCATTTGGGCAGCCGTTAATTTGAGATACGCCAGGGTCTGCGCCAGGCTGTCGTGAATTTCACGCGCCAGGCGGATGCGTTCCTGCAGGATCACCCGGTATTCGCGTTCCTGCTGGCTGCGCTCACTCTCCACCAGCAAGGCGCACTGGGCTGCCAGCAGTTCGATAATGGGCAGGCTGGGGGATTGCAACTGCGAGTGGCTGTTGCTGCTAAACAAGAGGATCACGCCAATGGGCGTTCCGCCCGGCAGGCAGCACGGCGCGATATAGACCAAGCGCGAGTCGTCCACCTCTTCCACCCGCACCGGGCAGCGCGCCGGGCTGCGCGTTTCGTCCATCATACGGCGAATGATCTCATCCGCGACAACAGAATCCAACCAGTCATCCACGCCAACCATCAGGCGTAAGCCATCGAAATGCGGCGGCGATGGGCGAAAATCGATTCGCGCCGCCGGGAATTGCAGGCTGGCACACAACCGCTCCACAATCGAAACCATTACTGTAGCCAGCGAACTTTGCGCCGGTGCAGCGGTGTGCGCCTGGCGCAAGGCAGCCAATTCCTGTCCGCGCAGGCGGATAACATCCAACGCGCCCTGCATTTCACGCAGCAGAATGATGACGAATTCGTGCAGGTCCGCCTGGATGGGATTCTCCGCCGGCATGTACAAGTTGAGCATAGCAACAGTCTGGTTGTTGCGCGTCAGCGGCAGGCAAAAAATGCGCACATCGTCGGTAAACGGCGCTTCCAGCAGCGGGCAAAATTCGCCGCTGCTGGTTTCCAGTTTTGTACAAACCCGGCAACGGTTGCGCACGCTCGGTTGGCTGAGGTGCTCCGCCCAGGCGCGCAGAACCGGGGTGGGATATGCGCCGTGAGTGATTGCATTGAGCGGCTGCCCCCATTCGTCGAACGGCATGAACGAAGCCCCCAACGCGCCGGTCATCTCGGCAAATGCGTGCAGTGATTTTTCAACCAGTTCCTTCTCACTGCGCGCTTCCGTCCACAGCAGGTTCAGGCGCATGGTCGCGTTCAAGCGGCGCTCCAAATCCCCCTTACTCCTCTGTGATTCCTGCAGGCGTTTCTCCAACTGGCGTTGCTGGCTGCGTTTGCGCCACCAGTCCGCAAAGATCAAAGAACTAGCCCCTGCCAGCAACACCGCCAGCATCCAGAAGGTCAACTCCTGGGGTTGGTTGCGCAGAATGACCTCAACGCCGAGCACAACAAGGAACCCGGTCAGCAGTGGAAGAAATGCTATGGGATTAGCCGGATTGTGCCGATTGTTCATTAGGGATGATTCTACCCTGAATCGGGGCGCTTAAGCAAATTTCGTGTAGAGCATAGAAATTTGATGGCTGTATTTATCTGCATACCAGCAATTTGTAACCAAAATCGGGTGAAACGGTCGTTTCACCCGATTTTGAACACACGCCACAATTTCGAATTATTCGAAGGTCTTGATGTAGGTTACCACCTGCCAGATCTGCTCATCGGTCAGAATGCCTTTTTGGGCTGGCATGGATGAATTAAACGGAGCCATTGTGCCACCTTCGGCGATGCGCCAGAAGAGGTAATCATCACCGGCTGTGCCTACCACCTCATTCAAGTGCGCTGGGTTCGGGTCCAACCCGGCTGCCGCAGGTCCATCGCCAGCCCCGCTCGGGCCATGGCAGGATGCGCAACGTTCTTCATACAGCGTTTGTCCGGCTGCAGCGGCATCCGCGCCCAGCGGATTGGTTTTACCCGCGTATTCCGCAGGCACTGCCGGCCTTTCACCGTTTGCCTCTCCGCCTTCCGCAGCGCAGGCTGAAAGCATCAGGGCACTGAGAACAAGTACCATTACCAGCATGGGGATCACTTTTTTCATACCGTTTCCTCCTTTGGTTGTAGTAAAAAGGTTCACAAAATTAATTATAATACGCACGATCCGAAAAAAACAGACTGGTTTTAACCGGCGTCAAGGGTTGGATTCCGATTAAGAAATTATACGCGCCGGGCTAGTACGATTGTCACTTATCTTTATTTTGATTTACCATTAAAATATCACACAAAATGTATAATCATTGTGGACAATACGAGGAGAAGACCCCATGTTTCGCATCAGCCGCAGACTGGATTACGGTCTCCAACTGATGATTGCCCTGGCGGGCAACACCAGCGGACGACCAATTCCCAGCGCTCAATTATCCGAACAATTGAGCATCCCTTTGCCCTTTCTGCATCAAATCGCTCATTCGTTAATGCAATCCGGTCTGATTAAAGCAACTCCGGGTCCTCGCGGCGGGTTGCGTCTCAATCACCCGCCTCAAAGCATCACCGTTCTGAAAATTGCCGAGGTGTTGGAAGGACCCATTTGCCTGACCCCCTGCCTGGATTGCAGCGATGATTGCCCACGCCAGGATGTTTGCTCCTCACGCTACATGTGGGAGGAATTGCAAAACAACATCATCAACCACCTTGCCAGCACAACCCTAGAAAAACTGT
>JBBIQB010000058.1:0-11267 GCA_037442545.1 Bellilinea sp. | reverse complement strand
CCCGGCAGTCGAACCAGGGCTCGAAACGTTGCAGGAATCCACGATCGAAAACTCCTGAGGTATCATCGTTTTACGTTACCTGACTTCGGGTTATGCTTCAAAACGGGCTGATCACGGTGATCAGCCCGTTTTTTTCTGCTTTACCGTCAGAGCGCTCCCAGCACTTCTTTGGAATGCCCGTCCGGTTTTACCTCCGGGAAAACACGCAGAATTTTGCCGTCCGCGCCGATCAGAAAAGTGGTACGCAGCACGCCGTCATATTCGCGTCCCATAAATTTCTTGCGTCCCCAGGTGCCGTACAACTCGCACACAGTGTGATCTTCATCCGCCAGCAGGGTAAAGGGTAGATTGTATTTTTGCTTGAATTTGGCATGCGACTTGGGTGAATCCGGGCTGACACCCAGAATCACTACGCCCGCTTCGGCATAGACAGAATAATCATCGCGGAAACTACAGGCTTCTTTGGTGCAACCCGGCGTGTCGTCCTTGGGATAAAAATACAGCACCACCGGCTTGCCGCGGAAACCGCTCAGGCGGCGGGGGGTACCACTTTCATCCAGTAATTCGAAATCCGGCGCATCGATATTTGCAGAAATTGGCATTGTCATCTCCTTTGACATGGTTATCTATTAATTCGAGCCTTCCCATTGGATCCAGCTACCCATCCGGGTCGCATCGTAACCAGGCATGCCCGCCACCGCCTGACGGAACATCGCGTCCGCGGCAAGCTGCAAAACCGGTTGCAGCAATTCACTTTCAGCGTAGTCTGCGGGCAGGATCAGGTCATATTCTTCGTCGAACAAGGGGATAAAATCCAGCTGCAGCGCAACCGCCGCGGCTGTAATTCCCAGCCCACAATCCGCCCTGCCAGAAGCCACCGCAGCGGCGACAGCCAGATGGGTATATTCCTCCTGGGCATACCCGCGCACCTGTTCCGGTTGGATACCCAGCAGCCCAAGGTGATAATCCAACAGCACCCGCGTGCCGGCTCCGCGCTGGCGGTTGACGAACATCACCTCCTCGCGGGTCAGATCGGTCAAACCCCGAATACGCTTCGGGTTGCCGCGGGCGACCAGCAGCCCCTGCACCCGATTGACCCAACCCAGAATGCGCACCTGCTGCCCGGCAAGGTACTGGCGTACCGCGCACAGGTTGTACACTCCGCTGAGCGAGTCGAGCAGATGGCAGCCCGCCAGGTGAGTTTCGCCGCGCCGCAGCGCGACCAGCCCGCCCTGGCTGCCCACGTTGGCAGAAACCAGCCGCCGCCCGCGGCTGGCAAGATACTGCGCTAGCAGGTCAAGGCTGAGATCATGGGAGCCGATGGCAAAAATGGTGTGGTTCAGCTCTTCGGGCTGGCGGTACAGACGCACCCGCACCCGGCTGCCGGCTTCCACGCCCTGCACGCCGCGCGGTAGAATGACGATACCGTCCGCGCGCACCAGGGAGGTGACTACCCCAGCACCACGCGAGAGCGGCGCCGCCAGCACTCGATCCCCCACTCTGCCCGTCACCACCCGCAGGTAATCATCATCTCCGGCAGGTGAGGTCAATTTTCGGGTCATGGTGGCTTCGATCTCGACCGGCTGGCGCGGTGATCTGCCCAGCCAGCGCGCCAGCAGCGGCTCAACGAAAATCTCCCCGGTCAGCGCAGCCGATACCGGGTAGCCCGGCATGCCGATAATCGGACAGTGGCTGCCATCGCTGCGCCGGATCATACCCAGGATGACCGGGTGACCGGGACGCACCGCCACGCCGTGCACCAGCAGATCGCCCAGTTCTTCCACCACAGCCGCCGAAAAATCCTCCGAACCAGCCGAGGAACCGGCGTTCAACAGGATCAAATCGCTGATTGTGGCTGCCTCTGCCACCCGCGTCCGAATGGCATTCAGGTCATCCGGGGTGACCGGGTAACGCAGCGGCTGCCCGCCCCATTCCAAAATTTGCGCCGCGATTACCAGCGAATTGAATTCGATAATCTCGCCCGGCTTGACCGGCGCGCCCACCGCCACCAGTTCGCTGCCGGTAGGCAGAATGGCAACGCGCGGCTGGCGGCTGACTGCCACGCTTGCGTGTCCCGCCGCCGCCAGCACGCCCAGGTCCACCGGTCGCAGCACATGACCGGAGGGCAGTACCAGCTGGGTGGCGACGATATCCTCGCCCATTGGGCGCACGTGCGCCCAGGGCGGCATGGCTGCCCGCAGCCGGATGGCAGCCGGCGCGCGGATATCCGCGTTGATGCCGCCACCCTCGTCCAGGGCTTCCACGTTCTCGATGGGAACCACGGCATTTGCCCATGACGGCAGCGCATCCCCGGTATCGATATACACCGCCTGTTCGGCTATGCGCAAAACAACGGGTCGGGTGGGCATTGCCCCGGCAGTATCCTCAGCCCGCAGCGCGAAACCATCCATAGCGGCGGCGTGGTAATGCGGCGACGATAGCCGCGCCCACACCGGTTGGGATGTCACCCGCCCGATTAGATGCGGCGCCAATGCCAGCCTTTCTTCGCCCAGTAATCCGTCCAAACCATGCTCGTTCAGCGCCTGGCGTAATCGGTGCTGCGCCGTATCCAGCGGAATATCCTGCAAATAGACGTGTTTTTGTTTCATAGCCGCAGCACCTTTACCCGATCCCCGGCGGCGTAGCCGGTTGCATCCGCAGGGATGTGCAGCAGACCATCCGCGCGCGCCAGGCTGAAGATCAGGTTGCTTTTGTAGAAGATGGGATCCGCCAACCAGCCATCCGGATTTTCCAGCAGCCGGACTGGGATGTAATCCTCGCGCCCCGCCTGCGACGCCAGGTTAACCGCTAGCGCGGCTTCAACCGGCGGCAGCGCTCGCGGCTGCACGCCGAGCAGCCGTTGGCACACCGGTTTGACGAACAATCCCGCCACTACCAGCGCACTCACCGGGTTGCCCGGCAATCCAATCACCGCTTTGCCGTCGCACACCGCCAGGATGGTTGGTTTACCTGGTCGAATGTTGATTCCGTGTACCAGCACACCAGGCGCGCCCATTTCCCCGATCACCGCGGCGGTCAGGTCGCGCGTACTGGCGGACGAACCGGCGGTAATCACCACGGCGTCACAGTCCGCCAGAGCAGTGCGCAAGCCGTCTCGCAGCGCTTCAAGCCGGTCCGGGAAAACACCGTAGCGACGGGCTATTCCGCCGCCCTGTTCGACCAGCGCGCCGAGCGAATAGCTGTTGATATCGCGCACCTGTCCGGGTTCAACCGGCAAATAGGGTGGAACCACCTCGTCCCCGGTCGAGAGAATGCCCACCAGCGGCTGGCGCACGACATCCACCATGGTCAGTCCCAGCGCCATCAGCCCGCCAATTTCCGCCGGGCGCAAACAACAGCCCGCCGGGAGCACTTCATCGCCTGCCCGCACATCCTCGCCCGGTTTGAGTACATTTTCGCCATCCGCCACCGCCCGTAGCACTTCAATTTCACTCTCCCGCGATGGCTGGGTATATTCCAGCATGACGACCGCGTTGCTGCCCGCTGGCAGCATTCCACCGGTATGGATCAACGCCGCCTGCCCGGAGGTAATGCCGAAGGGCGGCGTTTTACCCATCGGCAGCTCGCCGATCATCGCCAGATACGCCGGCAGGGATTCACTCGCGCCGTACGTGTCGGCAGCCCGCACGGCATACCCGTCCACGCTGCTGCGCGGGAAGGCTGGCAGGTCTTGCGCGGAATGGACGGCTTTTACCGTCACCCGTCCCAGCGCCACTTCCGTGGCAATCCTTTCTGAACCCAGCGGTGATTGGGGAAGGTAACCCAGCCAGTAGTGCAGCGCACGTGTCGGAGAAAGCAGTTCGAGGAATTCCGGCATACATCAACCCGTCCACAAAGTAAATACTTGCAGGTACAGTACCAACGCAAAGGTCGCCCCAGCCGTCAGGCGCAGCAGCCGCCAGTTCGGTTTGGCGCCGTTGCCGATCTGCCACATCAGCCAGACCTGAAAGACTCCCACCGGCAGCACCAGCAGACGCGGCCAGGTCAAATTCCAAGACAAACCGACCAGCGGGCTGACCCCAATCAACAGGAAAGCCAGCAGCACCAGCAGGTTGTGCAAAACCATCCCGCGCTGCCAGCCAAGCCGGATCATCAAATTTTGCCGCCCGGCTTTGATCTCGCGGTAGTAGTTTTCCAGCGACACCGCAAGCGCGAGCGCGAGGAACAACGCCAGCAATGGAAAATTGAACAAACCCATGGATTGGATCAGATCATCATTTTGCAGCAAGTAGCCAAAACCCGGCACCAGGGTGGTCAAAAAAATCGCGCTGATCAGTTCACCGTAACCGGAGTACGCCAGGCGCAGCGGCGGAACGCCGTAGAAAAACGCGAACAACCACGCCAGTCCCAGCAGCAGCAAACTAGACGGCTGCATCACCGAGCTCGAGATCAGGCTGAAGGTCATCATTGCGCCGACCGTCAGGGCGGTGATGGCAGCCAGTAAATACAGGTTGCGGTGCACCGGTTTAAAATCATCATCCGCATCCTGCGTTTCGACAGTCCGCCCGTTGCGTTCGAACAGGCGGTCGTAATAAATCTTCAAGTAGACGCTGCTTAATTGCAGCAGGGTGACGATAGCCTGACCCAGCCAGTAGGTGCCCCAGTCCACCGGTTCGCCAAGGTAAACCAGCAAACCCACCCCGGACGCGTACAAAACGGCGCCTGCCAGCAAGGTCAACGGTTGTGAAGTTTTGATAAATTCGATCAATGCACGCTGCGGTTTGGCTTGCATCAACGCTCCTGTATCTTGAATTAGGTTAATGCATACCCGCCATCGACGACAAGGATTTCACCGGTAATGTACAGGCTTTCCACCAAAAAGAGCACCGCCCTGACCAGTTCCTCGACCCTGCCTGTCTGCTGCATTGGAATGCGCGAAACCAGGCGATGCCACTCCTGAGGCGGAAAGTTCTCCGCCGGCAGCATCAGTCCGGGCGCAATTGCGTTGACCCGAATGCGCGGCCCCAATCGCCGGGCAAGTTGGCGGGTGAGCGCTTCCAACGCCACTTTGGAAATCAGGTACGCTGGGTAACTCACCCACACTTTGCGCGTCCCACTGTCGCTGATGTTGATGATCACCCCGTCTTTGTGCATCAGGCGGGCGGCGTAACGCGCGCACAACCACGGAGCGCGCAGGTTCAGCGCCATGGTTCGATCCCATTCGCTTGCCGGCAGTTCCAGCAAATCCGCACGGCGCATTTCGGCTGCCGAATTGACCAGCACCTTGAGCGCATAGGGGGATTCCTCGACGCGGCGGAACAGGGCTTTCACCTGGTTTTCCTTGCTCAGGTCGGCGGGCAGCAGCAGCACCGCCACCCCACGCTGTTCGATTTCGGCGGCGGTCTGTTCCGCCGCCGCCTGGGAGTGGTGGTAATGCAGCCCAATTGCGTAGCCTTTTTCCGCCAGTCCCAGCGCAATGGCTTTACCCAGCCGGATGGCTGCGCCGGTCACCAGCGCAAGTTTGGGCAACGTATTTTCAGTCATCGATTTTCCTCACCGTTGCAAGAGATAACGGATAAAAAACCATGCATTCGCCGGACGTTCTGCCAGTCTGCGCATAAAATACGGGTACCAATGGCTGCCAAATGGGACGTAAATGCGCACCGGATAGCCCTGCTTTGCAAGCGAAGCCTGAAGATCGCGGCGAATGCCGTACAGCAACTGAAATTCCACCTGGTGGGCATGGAGATACAGGTCACGCGTTTGGTTCAGCGCATACAGGATACGCTGCTCGTCGTGGGTGGCAATTGCCGGCAGGGGTGGAAAACGCCCGTCTTCGCTCACCTGCCAATCCGCAGCCGCCTGCGCGCCGCGCAAGAGCATATCGGTCAAGCGGTCGAAAGCCGCGTCCACATCGCGTTTTTTGGGGTACGCTAGGTGCGCCGGTTCCTGGTAGGCGCCTTTGACCAGCCGCACGGCAACCCCCTGCTCGATCAACCGGCGCGTATCGTCCTCGCTGCGGTACAGGTAGGATTGAATCACCGTTCCGACGTTGTTCATGCCCTGTTGGCGGCAGCGACCGACCACATCCAGGGTGACTTCCGTCAGCGACGAGTCTTCCATGTCCACGCAGATGAAATTGCGCCGCTCGCCGGCTCGTTGCAGCACGCGGCATAAATTGTCATAGCCCAGCTGCGGATCGATCACCCCTCCCAACTGGCTCAGTTTAATCGACACATTGGCGCGCAGGTCTTGCCGTTCGATCTCATCCAGCAGGTTCAGAATTACCAACGTTGCCTGGGCAGCGTCTTCGCGGGTTTGGGTGTTCTCGCCCAGCGGGTCCAGGGTGGCAAGCAATCCCTGTTGGTTCAATTGGCGCACAGCCGCCAACGCCTGGGCAATCGTATCCCCGGCGATGAACCGCGAAGCCACCCGCCAGGCAAGCCCCCAGCGGGTGATCCAGCCTTGCGCCCAGGCGGCTTTGGATAGTGAGATAAACAGTGCTCGCAGCATGAGTTTACCATCCCCTCAACTGGACTGGCTAATCACGCTTCGATTCTATCATACCGTTCTTCCGTTTCTGTTATAAAATCATTAGACAGGTAACCCGTATGCGCGCATTGATTCGTTCCCGGTATCGCTGGATCCTGCTTTCGCTGACCCTGACCGCAATTCTGGTGGTGGTGTACCTCAATCGCATCGAAGGGGGACTGCTGGCAAACCTGGGGCAGATCTTTCTCACCAGCCTGATCTGCCTGTTCGGATTGCTGTTCTGGCTGTTGTTCTTTTCGCAGTTCGTTCTGCCGGTGCGCAGTCTGGAAGACCGCCGGCGCATATACGAACGGCTGCTGCTGTTCATTCAGGGTGGACATGGACCGGCAATCTTTATCGAAAACGGCAAAATCCGCCAACGCAAAGGCGAAATCAAAAAAGACGGTCCCGGCGTGATCATCCTTGACAGCGCCAGCGCGGCTGTGCTGCGCAAAGATGACCAGTTCAACCGCGCGGTTGGACCTGGGGTAGTCTTCACCCAGCACAACGAGTACCTGGAAGGCGACAAAGCCGTGGTCGATTTGCGCATTCAAAAAGCGCGCATCGGTCCAGCGCTTTACTCACCAGGGCAGGAAATCAAGTACAACGAGGATCAACCCGCCCGGCTGGAAATTCAAAACCGCGAACGGATGGAAACCCGCGCCCTGACCCGCGACGGGATCGAGATCGTCCCCAAAATCGTGGTCTATTTCAAGACCGACGCCGAGCAGGGCGAGGGCGGCAGCGAGTACGGCTACAACAGCAGCGCGGTGGAAAACGCCATCCTGCGGCGCAACGTGGACGCCAACCTGCCCCCCGACAGCCCCGACCGCCTGCACGACTGGCGCTGGCTGCCGCCTTACCTGGCTGCCGACGTATGGAAAGAGAGCCTTTCACGTTTCAAATTGGACGAACTGTTTCACAGCCGCACCAACGAGTCTTCCGCGCTGCAAACCATCCACCAAATTGTCGAGCAGCGCCTGACTCAGGCGAACGTAGAGGAAGTGGATGCCTTCGGCAAGCCCACCGGTCAATCGGCGCCTTCGCAGGAATTTCACATGTTGCGCGACCGGGGCATCCGCGTGCTGCGGGTTGAAATCCGCGACCTGCAAATGCCTGCCGAGGTCGAAAAACAACTGGTCAAGCGCTGGCAGACCTCCTGGCTCAAACAAGCCCGCAAAGAAAGTGAGATCATCGAAACCCAGCGCGAATATATCGCCCGCGAAAGCCGCGAAGCAGCCACCCAATCCTTCTTCCTCGACGCAGTGCGACCGCTGGCAGACACCTGCCGCGGACAGAATTTCTCCGTGCGCAAAATCTTCAACACGGTGATGCGCGCCATCCTCGCCGAGCTGCAACAAAACCCGCAGGCGCAGAAAAACCTTGCCCAGGAAACCGAACGGCTGACCGAACTGATCGAATGGTCGGCAACGGATGAGTGAATGCGATGAATAATATCTTTAACTCATCCCTCGATGCCGCTCTGGAGCGCCTTCAGCGCTGGATCGAAACCGCCATCAGCCAGGCGCTGCGCCTCGACTATTTCACTGCCCGCCTGCGCGGGATCGCCGTCATCGGCAGCTTTGTATTGCTATGGGTTGCCTACACCCTGTGGCGCCACCCGCTCGACCAGCTCAGCCAGGCGCTGATCGGACTGGTTGTGCCTGCCGTGCTGCCCAAGGACACCGACCCGCTGCGCTTCTTGTTCACCACCCTTGGCGATACCTTCTTCTCATTGGATGTGCTCATTATGGTCGCCGCGCTGGCACTACCGTTCTTCCTCGCGCTCGAGTTTGCCGCCATTTACCAAACCGACATTTACGAACTGTCCAAGCCCGTCATTTCGCGCCGCTTTCTTTCCCAGGCGGCTTTCGCCCTACCACCTTACCAGACCCTGCACGTCAATGACGAAAAACTGACCCCCGAACAGCGCCGCTCGGCATTCATTCAAATTGGCGGACCCGGAATCGTCAAACCGAATCCAGAATTTGCGGTCATTTTCGAGCGCCTGGACGGCAGACCGCATTTCATTCGCGTCGGCATGGATAAAGCCGATCGCACCCTGCAAGGTTTCGAACGCCTGCGCCGGATCATCGACACCCGCGATCACACCTTCCACTACGAAAAAATTACCGGGCGCACCAAAGACGGCATCCGCGTCGAGATCCAGGATATTAAGCTGCTGTTCAGTATCTGGCGGCGTACGGCAAACAATCCTCTCAGCAATCCCTATCCTGCCTACCGCCGCGATTTGTACTGGCTGACCTACCAACAGTTCGGCGAACACTGGTCAAGCGCGATGATCGAACTGGTCGAGGAGCATTTGTTGCGCTTTATCCAAAACAACACTTTTGGCACCCTGATCTCGGCAGTGGGTGAGCCGGAAATACGCCGCCAGATCGAAATGGAAAGCACCATCCAGCGCATCTCCTGGCAGGAGCCGCTGCGCCGTCCGTTCACGTTTATTTATTCACGCCAGCTGCCGGAGATGCCCACCCCGCCGCCATTCATTCCCCGCACCCAGTTGAGCAATTTTTTCAAGGACTTTGCCACCGAATTCCCGCAAGCCGCCCGGCAACGCGGTTTGCGCCTGGAATGGATCAACGTCGGCACCTGGCACACGCCAGAGGAAATCATCCTCGACCAGCACATCGAAGCCTGGCGGCTGACAGCTGAAAACCTGACCCGCTCCAATCCGCGCGTGCTGGATGAAATTCGCAATCAAGTGCGCATTCAGACCTACCAGCGCATCATCCAGCAAAATGTCCTCCTGAGCATAGCCCAACTCTCCAATCGCGGCTATACCCCGGAACAAGTCTGGTACGAGGTAGCCCGCTATCTCGAAGACCAGCTGAGTTACCTCCGTTCACAATACCTCGCCAAAAACCAGTCCGTGCCGCCCCGGCTAACCACCGCCCGCGACTGCATCCATGCCGCGCTGCTGGCGTACATGCAGGAAACCGGCGCAACCGTCCTGTAAGCCTCGAATTGTCTGGTACAATTCCTCCTGATCCCCCAAGCAACGGTCAGGAGTTCCATGCATCTGGAAAATTTGCACCCCGAAAAACGCATTGTCGTCATCGGCGCAGCCAATCTGGACGTGGTTGCTCAACCCATCGCTCCGCTCGAAGCCGGCATCACCTATCCGGCAAAGGTGCGCACCTCGTTTGGCGGGGTGGCGCGTAACGTGGCGGAAAATCTTGCCCTCCTTGGGCAAGCCGTCAGCCTGGTGACGGCAGTGGGCAATGACGATCTGGGCGAAAAAATTCTGGCTCATACTGCCTCCACCGGCGTGGACGTGAGCCATAGCGTACGCATCGACAATGCCAGTACGGCAACCTACCTCGTCATTTTGGATGAAGACGGCAATTTGCGCTATACCCTGGATGACATGTCCATTCTGCGCCACATTTCGTCCGCCTATCTGCGTTCGCTCAAACCATTGCTTGCGGATTGCCAATTAATGTTCGTGGACAGTAATCTGTCGCCCGCCACGTTACGGACGATTTTTTCCCTGGCGCAGCGCCTAAAGATACCGGTCTGCGCCGATGCCACCTCCACCCCACTGGCGCAACGAGTACTGCGCTATGTTCCGCAAATTTTTCTACTCACCGCCAATCGCCAGGAAGCCGCCGCACTACTTGAAACCCCACAAATTACGGATGTTCAGGGTGCGCTGGCTGCCGCTCGCCAATTCGTCCGCCTGGGCGTTGAAATTGCGGTCATTCCCATTGGCGAAGGTGGAGTGTGTTATGCCACTTCACAGACTTCGGGGCATGTTCCGGCGGTGATTACCCGGGTGGTCAACCGCATTGGCGGCGGGGATGCGCTGACCGCCACCACCCTGTTCGGTATCGTTAACGAGATCGACATCGACGAGGCGGTTCGCTTGGGGGTTACGGCTGCCTCCCTGACCCTGACCCACAGCGCAGCTGTCAGCCCCAATCTAAACCTCGAATTGCTCTATGATCGACTGGTGATCTAACCATGATAAGCGACTCGCGACTTGAAATTGCCAATCCTGTCCGGGCTGCCCTGTTCTCGGGACGGGCAGTGGTGGCGCTGGAATCCGCCGTCATCACCCACGGCTTGCCTTACCCGCACAACCTGAACCTGGCACGTGATATGGAAGCCACCCTCCAGGCGGAAGGTGCACTGGCTGCCACCATCGCTGTGATGGATGGAAAGATTCGCGTCGGGCTGGATGTCGAGGAGATTGAACGACTGGCAAGCCTCAAATCTGTGCGCAAGATCAGCCGGCGCGATTTTGGCGTGGCGCTTGCGCGGGGTGAATCGGGCGGCACAACCGTCGCAGGCACATTGTTCGCCGCCCACCAGGCGGGCATTCGCGTCTTTGCCACCGGCGGAATTGGCGGTGTGCACCGCAATGCGCCTTTCGATGTCTCGGCGGATCTGCACGAGTTGAGCCGGACACCGATGGTGGTAGTCTGCGCCGGAGCCAAAGCCATCCTCGACTTACCTGCCACGCTGGAAATGCTGGAAACGCTGGGCGTCCCGGTCGTCGGTTACCGGACGGATGAGTTCCCCGCCTTTTATTCGACCACCTCCGGATTGAAACTCAACATCCGCGCAGAAAGCCCGCAACAAATTGCTGCCATTGCCCGTGCCCAATGGCGGGCTGGCATCCACAGCGCGGTACTGGTTGCCAACCCGCCGCCGGAAGAAGCAGCCCTGCCGCCCGAACAGATCGAAGCGGTCATCCAGCAAGCGGTCGCCGCGGCTGAAGCCGCCGGGATCACCGGCGCAGCCTTGTC
>JBBIQB010000057.1:0-17909 GCA_037442545.1 Bellilinea sp. | reverse complement strand
GCCAACCTGCGCGCACCGTTCTTCGCCCGGCTCGGGTTGGGGCTGTTGGTTGGTGGCTTACAGGCAACCGCGCTGACCTACGCTGCTCCGATCAACACTTACCCCTTCTCACTGGGCTGGTCGGAAGCCAGCCGCTTCTACTACTCGTCGCTGCCTTTCTCCACTTCCTTGTACGGTGTATCCATCCCGCTTTCACCGCTGCACGCCTCGCGCTACCTGCTGCTCGGTCTGCCCTACTTGCTGCCCGATTCACCCCTCTGGCTGCACCGCGCCTGGCAGGCATTTCTGTGGATTGCGCTCAGCCTGGTGACCGGATGGGCATTAGCCCGCCGGCTTGGTTTGCGCCGCGCGCTGCCGTTGATCAGCCTGACCGTGTGGGGCTTTTTGTTCCTCCTGCAGGGACCGGTGTACTATCATCTGCATCTGTGCATCTTCCCGGTGCTGCTGGGTTATCATCCCCGCCGCCCTGCCCAAACCCTGGCAGTGGTGCTGCTCGCCTCGGTCTGGGCAGGTCTCAGCCGGGTCAACTGGTTCCCGATGCCTGGCATTCTGGCAGCCACTCTTTACCTGCTGGAAACGCCGCTGCAATCCGCCAAAAACTGGCTGACATACTTCGCCCGCCCGCTGGTGTGGGGCGCGAGCGGGCTGGCGGTCGCCTTCGCCGCCCAGACTGCCTACATTCCCATCTCCGGTCACGAGGATCCCAGCCTGTTTGCTTCCAGTTTCACCTCCGCCTTGCTCTGGCATCGTTTGCTGCCCAGCGCATCCTCCGGCTGGGGCGTGCTGCCGATCATCCTGATCGTCACCCTGCCGCTGTTGGGCTTCGTCGCCTGGTGCACGCTCAAACCCGGCGCGGGCTGGCATCCGCTGCGGCTGGCGGCGCTGGCTGGGATGGGTGGGGTGTTGTTTGTTGGCGGATTGGTGGTCAGCACCAAAATTGGCGGCGGCAGCAACATTCATAATATGGACGCCTACCTGGTGATGCTGATGCTGATCGCGGCGTACCTGTGGTTCGATAAAGCCCTTCCCGACTCCCCGCCGCGAACGCCTCCCGCCCGCCCCTGGTTGCTTAACGCAGTTATTTTACTCATACCGGTTATCTGGGCGGTCAATTTCCTCAACCTGCCTGCCCCGCGCGACATGCAGCACGCCGAGACCAGCCTGCAGAAACTCAACCAGATCGTTCAACAAGGCGCGCAACGCGGTGAAGTGCTGTTTATCACCCAACGCCACCTGATCACCTTTGGCTACGTCCAGGGTGTACCGTAAGTTTGGATTACGAACTGCTGGTCCTTTCGGAGGCGTCCCTGTCCAAAAACCGCCCGCTGCTGGATAAATTCCATAACGACCTGAGCCGCCGCCGGTATTCGATGATCATTTCCAGCCGCATGTCAACCATTATCCAGCGCCCCAAATTAGATGTCTTTGCCGAGGAAAACAACCTGTGGATCGACTGGATTGCTTACCCGGTGCTGGAATATTACGGCGAGGAAGAATTCTTTGACGAGGAAAATATTCAGGTTCTGGTGCCCAAATGAACCTGTTCTTCGCTTGCGCTGGAAAGCCGCGCCGCCCGTGACCCCCCAACCGCCCACCCAGCCCGGCTCTCCGCCGGCAGCGCCCGCCCGCCGCATGGACTGGAAACGCGCCGGACAAATCGCCGGTACGCTGCTCTCGCTCGTTTTGCTTGGCGCGCTGGTTGTCCAACAGGGCTGGCGTGAACTATTGGCTGCCACCCGCCAGATTCCGCTGCCCACCCTGCTGCTTGCCCTCGGCTTGATGCTGCTCTCGCGCCTGTGCGTGGTGCTGCGCTGGTACGCGCTGCTGCGTTCCGCCCGCGCACCGGTGCGTTTCCGGGCGGTCTTCGAACTGGTCTTCGTCGGGCTGTTCGCCTCCAACTTTCTGCCCTCCACCATTGGCGGCGACATCGTCCGGCTGGCGGGGGCAGTTGCGCTCAAAATCGACGCCGGGCTGAGCGCCGCCTCGCTGCTGGTTGACCGCCTGATTGGCATGGCGGGCATGGCGTTGATGCTCCCGGTGGGTTTGAGCGCGATCTGGACGCGCCAGGCTCTTGCGTCTGCCACGCTCAGCGGCGTTCTTTCAGTTCTACCGGCGCGCTGGCGCAACACACTGAACGCCTTTGTCGGGCAGGTAATGACCAGTCTGCGCCACTGGCTGCGCCACCCCGCCGGACTGGGCGCCGCGCTACTGGCAACGCTTGGGCACATGGGCTGCACCTTTCTCAGCGTTTCGGTATTACTCACGGCAATGGATGCGCCGCTCGATTTCTGGGCAATTGGCGGGTTGTGGAGCCTGAGTTATTTTGTCACCCTGCTGCCGGTTTCGATCAATGGACTGGGCTTGCAGGAAGTGTCCATCTCCTACCTGTACCATCAATTCGGCGGCGTGCCGCTCGAAAATACGCTCGTCCTCAGCCTGATGATGCGCCTGTTGTTCGTCGCTGCCAGCCTGCCAGGCGCGCTCTTTCTGCCGCTGCTCTCCAACCTGATCCGTTCCGCGCGCGATGCCAGCGCAGCCGCGGAATGGGACGAAGCGCGACTGCCCTGAGCCAGCCGCGCGGTTGCGCTTAATCCGAAGGCAGCGCGCCTGCGGCGGGCTGCAGCGCGGCGGTTTCCGGCTGCGGCTCGTCCGCCAACGCATCCGGCAGTTCGTTTTCGACATTGCGGATGCGCGGGTTGAGCCAGGCGACCAGTGTGGCGGCTGCCAGCAAGACGCCCGATGTAACAAAAATCAATCCAATCCCGCGCCCGGCGCCGCTTCCCAGCAGGCTGCCCAGCACGCTTTGCGCCAGCAGACCGCCCGGACGCATTGCCGGCTCGAAGACAGCGTCTGCCAAAGGTCCCGCCAGCAGAAACGCCAACGGCATCATCGAGCGCGAGATCATCGAGCGAATGGCAAACACCCGTCCCTGCACATCTGCCGCCACCTTGGTCTGGAAGACCGCCTGGCTAGTACCGGATGCCAGCGGCACAAAGAACATCAACACGAAATAACCCGCCCCAATCCACAGCGCTTCCGCGCGCACGCCCACCAGCAGCACACCCAGTGATGCCAGTCCAATGAAACCCAACACTCCGCGGATGCGCTGTTTGGGACCACCCCAGGCGCTCAGAATCAGGCTGCCAGCCAGCATGCCCACCCCGCTGGCGGTTTGAATTGCCCCCAGCACGGTCGGGGTGGTGAAGGAAAGCACCAGCGGCGCCGTCAGCACACCCGCCATATTGAGCAGGAAGTTGATCAGCGCAAAATACAACAGCAAACCAAACAACCCACCGCGTTGGCGCAGGTAGTTCCAGCCGAAGACGGCATCCTCCCAGGTCTTGTTTTTTCCCTGTTCGCCTGGCTGGGTGGTCAGCTGCGGCTGCGGAATACGCACGATCAACAGGGCGCCGAGCGCAAAGAAGTAGCTGACAAAATCGATGATCAAAATGCCGCCCAAGCCAATCACGCCAAACAGCACGCCCGCCAGCAGCGGCGCGACCAGCATTTCCATCGACTGGGCAATCTGCATCAGCCCGCTCGCCCGCGCCAGGTCTTTCTTGGGAACCAGCATGGTGATCGATGCCGTGTATGCCGGTTCCTGAAAGGCGGCAAACACCGAACCAACCAGCGCCACCAGGTAAATGTTCCAGATTTGGAGGGAATCGGTGAATATCAGGAAAACCACCACCAGCGTGACCAGCGCGTTGCCGCTGTCCGCCAGGATCATCAAGCGGCGCCGGTTCCAGCGATCTGCCAGCGACCCCGCCAGGGGGGAGAGTAAAATCCGCGGCAGGGTACCAAACAGCACAGTGATGGCAAACGGCGTCGCCTGTCCGGTTTGCTGGAATATCCACACCCCCAACGCAAAACTGGTCAGACCCGAGCCAAGGATGGAAATCACCTGCCCTGCCCAGATGACCATGAAGGTACGCATGTTGCGCGGTTGAGCTGTTGCGTTCATTGGCTGTCCTTTTCGGAAGTGATTTGCGAGGACTCTGTACGGAAGTAGAAATTGGGATAAAAAATAATCGTCATGGCGTATTGCTGGACGTCCCTGCCTTCGCTGGATTCGTCCTGATCAGCCTGTTCGAACTCGCGGATCAAGTCCTGCACCTTTTGATGGAAGTAAGCTGCCTGCTCGTCGCTGATGCGCGCCTGGATGCGGTTCAGATCCACCTGGCGCTCCTTGTGCGGGCTGCCCTGCTCCAAGGCATGAAAGCGCGCCCGTAAACTGCGCGTCAGGTCTTCGCGGGTGGCGTCGATGGTCGCGCGCACCAGCGACATGATGTTTTCGCTGCGGCTGGCAGCTTGCGACGAGAACAGTTGCGGGTCGATATCAATCGTCTCGGCAACGGCAGCATACACCTTTTCGATCAGGTTGCCCACCTGGCGAGTCTCGCGGACGGCGATCAGCCCGTGCTTTTCCAGCAGGTTGACGTGGTAGTACAGTTTACTGGCTGCCAGCCCCAGTTTTTCCGCCACCTGGCGCACTGTACCGGCTTCCCATGCCAGCATTTCAAAGATCTGCGCGCGGGTCGCGTCCGAAATGACCCGCAGGGTATCCATATCGCGAACCACAAACGAGGAAGACAGCAGATCTTTCATGAAATTTCCTTTTTTCGTAAAAAATTATTTTAGCGATACAAATTATTATAGTGATGAATTTGTACCTGTCAAGCTCCTTTTTTCAGCCGGCTTACCCGCCCCGGGCGGGGAGCAACCTGAATCGCGCCATCCTACCCCTGTTGAAACGGCGGGATTAAAGGGTGATTTTTTCAATAAGCCCGAGAAACGCGGGTGCATTGTGCTATACTGATATAGAACATTTTTTCTAATTGGAGGTTGACATGCCGGACCGCACTTCCAACAGTATTTCACTGGTCGCGCTGGTGGTCCTCGTCTTCCTGTT
The DNA here is from genome assembly GCA_037442545.1 of Bellilinea sp. Classification (GTDB taxonomy): domain Bacteria; phylum Chloroflexota; class Anaerolineae; order Anaerolineales; family Anaerolineaceae; genus Bellilinea. The sequence goes on along the minus strand of JBBIQB010000057.1, from coordinate 12,997 downwards.
ATTCAACCTGTTCAACGACCGCACCACCGCCAGCGCCACCCCCGTCGACCCAACGCTGGCTGCTACCGCCCCGGCGGAGGAAGCACAGCCAACCCCCACCCCGCCCGATCCGCTTGCCATTCGCGCCCCGTACGACGACTATACCCTCACCCAGGGTCCACACGGACAATCCTACGGGCACTACGCCATCGACCTGGCTGCCGGGAAAGGCGCCACCGTCCTTTCCCCGATCAACGGCAGCGTCAGCGCCCACTACATCGACGAGTACGGCAACACCACCCTGATCATCGAGAACGACATCTGGCAGGTGCTAATGCTGCACGGCAATTACTCGGTCGAGGTCGGTCAGGCAGTGAGTATCGGGCAACCGGTCGGGCAGGAAAGCAACAACGGCTACACTGTCGACTGGCGCGGGCAGTCCTGCCGCGGGCGCGATTGCGGTTATCACACCCATCTGAATATTTACGACAAGCGGATTGGTAGCAATGTCGATCCGCTCGAGTTGATCGCCCCCTGAGCGACAGGCTCAATCCACTGCGTCTACCGCCCGGAAACCGTCGCGCCAGTCTGCGCCGCGCAGTTCCACCCCTGCCACCGGCTTGGGAATGCACGGGAAGGGATGATAATAACACTGGGTGTAACTGTCTTCGCTGGCGCACAGTACGGTAGCGTTCTCGATCGGGCACGGTTGGCTGGGGTGCAGCGGATAATCCAGCGGCAGCAACCAGCGTTGAGCGAGTGTACGTTCCTCGATAGACGCCGCCAGGAACCAGGACTGGAAAAAGATCAGCCCAAGCAGTGCCAGCCGGCTGGCAAGCCGCAGCCGCGACGGCACAGCCTGCGCCAGGCGCGCCAGCGCCCAGCTGACCGGTAGCAGAATCAGCAATAGCAGCCAGCCGTAGCCAAAGCGCAAATCCGGCGCGCTGTAAAACCAGTACACGCCACCCGCCAGCGCGAGCGCATACGCGCCCAGCAGGCGGCGGTCATCCCGGCTGAAAGCAGCCTTGCGCAGGCGCAGGAAAAGCGCAATTCCCGCCGTGAGCAGCGGCGAGAACGCCGCCACCAAAATGATCCCGCGCTGGTTGAGGGTATGATTGGACAGCCATTCGCGCGCCCACACCGCCAGCGGCATTGCCAGCACCCGTTCGATATCCTCCCCCGGCAGCCGCGCCCACGAGCGGATCACGCCTGCCTCTTGCGCCGCCAGTTGCACCGGGATCTTCCAGTCCACCGGGAACAGATCGAGCGCCGGGAAGGGATAGACCAGATACCCGGAGAGCACCACGTTGCGCGCCAGCCAGGGCAGCAGCAAGGCAGCACCCAGCGCAACCCAGCCGGTCAACCGGACCCATTGGGGTTGACTGTCGCGCAGACTGATCCAGACCGCCAGCAGAATGAACGGCGCCGCTGATAATTTGATGGTCACCAGGAACACCGTCCCGGCAAAGACCAGCAAGTCGGCGCTGGCATCCCGCCGCTCCAGCCATTGGGCAGTTAACAGCCACAACATCAAAATCACCGGCAGATCGGTGCCCGGCGAGGAGGTTTGCGCGCCAAGGATATAGAACACCAGCGGCAGCAGCATCAGCCGCAGGGTATTGGCAGCCGTTCGCTGCCCGGAGAACCAGCCGCGCGCCCCATTCCAAAAATCGACCACCGCCAGCGCAAACAACATTGCCCCCGCCAGGTGCAGCGAACGCCCGCCCAAAAATACCAGGCTGAACAGCGCATTCAGAACCAGCCAGTGGGAGTTGTAGGCGAATCGGGTATGCAGGTTGCCCAAGCCAGGCACCGCCGGGTATTCCTCCAGCCAGCGGATCGCCTGAGCATGGTAAATGCCCGTATCCGGGTTGGCAATGGTGTGGGTGGCATTTTCCAGTACGGTCAACAGCGCCAACACCAGCAGCAGGGCTGCCCCCGCCGCCATCCAGCCGGGCGCGCGCCATTGCGGCAGGCGCAGGCGGATGCGCCCCTGGCGGGTGAGCACGAAAAAGATGGCAGCGCCGCCGAGCAGCAGGATGCCGAGCGGGCGCCAATCGAGCGGCAGGGTCAGCGATAACGCCGCCGCCAGCGTGGTCAGCATGATCATCCCTGCCAGCAGCACCTGCAGCGGCGATTCATGCCCGGCTGGCAGGTTAAGCCAACGCCTACCAAAAATGAAAAATGCCCAGCCATACAGCACGCACAGCGGAAAGAACAACAGCGCGAATCCCAGCACCGCCAGCATGGTAGCTGCTTACCCTTTCGCCTGCCGGGCAGCGGCGGCAATTGCCGCCAGGTGCGCCGGACTGCTGCCGCAGCATCCGCCCACCACCTGCGCTCCCGCTTCGATCCAGGCGGCTGCGCTTTGCCCCATGTCCTCCGCGGTCACCGAGTAGCTCAATGTTCCTACCGCATCGGTGACCGGCAGCCCGGCGTTGGGCTTGAACCAGAGCGGCAAGCGGGTCGCACTGCGCAGTTCGTGCAGGTTTGCCAGGTTGTCCTCCAGGCTGCGCCCACAATTGATGCCGATCAGATCCACCCCCAATTCTCCCATCACCTGCGCGGCGCGGGTGGGGCTGACCCCCATCATGGTCTTTTTACCACGGTCGTAACTGAACGAGCACACCAGCGGCAGGCGGGTCGCCGCGCGCGCGCCCTGCACGGCTGCCTCGGCTTCGCCCAGGTCAAACATCGTCTCGATCACGATTAGATCGACGCCGCACTCCGCCAGCAGACCGGCTTGTTCGCGGAAATTCTCCCGCGCCGCGTCCGCTTGCAAATCGCCCAGGGGGTGCATCATCCGACCAGTCGGTCCAATCGACGCCGCCAACAGCACGTGGCTGCCATCCACCGCCTTGCGCGCCAGCTCGACCGCGGCACGGTTGATTGGCTCAAACCGGTCTTCCAGCCCGGTATGGCGCAGGCGGATACGGCTGGCTCCAAAGGTGCAGGTGAGAATGATTTGCGCCCCCGCCGCAAAGAAATCGCGTGCCAGGTCGTGGATGGCTTGCGGGTTTTGCAGCACGAACAATTCGCCGGGCTGTCCAATCGGTAAGCCGCGTTGCTGTAAATTGGTGCCGGTGGCTCCGTCGGCGGTCAACACTTCGCCGCGCTGAATACGTTCCAGGAATGTTTTTGTCATTCTCGTCCTCCGTTTTATGACCACCGGTCAATAAAGGACTGCCCGTCCTCGCGCGGCGGAAACGCCAGCGCGGCGACGAACTGCTCCTGAAAGAATGCCTGCTGCGGCATGATGATATGGCGGACGTTGGCGGCGATCTGGGCTGCTTGCGCGCGTTTGGCGCGGTTGAGCAGCGCCGTGCGCGCCCCATCTCCGGCGGCGTTGCCCACCGCCCGCACCCGTTCCGGCGCGCACGGCGGAATCATGCCGATCTGCATGGCGCGCCCGGCGTCCAGCAGGCTGCCAAAACCGCCCGCCAGCGCCACCCGCTCGACCTGCGCCACCCCGCTGTGGCGCAGCAGGTAATCCGCCGCGCTGAACAGGGCGGCTTTTGCCAGCTGCACCGCGCGCACATCCGCCTGCGTCAAGAGAATTGGCTCACCGTTGACGCTCTGCTCGGCGGTTGCCAGCACAAAGCCCGCCTGCCCATCCGCCGCGCGCACCAAGCGCGGCGAATCACAGTGCGGATCGAAGCGCCCGCCGGGCAGCAGCACACCAACGCGGTAGAGTTCAGCCACCGCCTCCAGAATGCCCGAACCGCAAATCCCGCGCGCCTGGATCTCACCTTTGCCCGCCGCACGGCTGTACAGCGGATTGCCGATCACCTGAAAATCGACCTCCAGGGTACGCCCATCCACCCGCACCCGCTCGATGGCGCCCGGGGCGGCGCGCATCCCGTAGGTGATCTGCGCCCCTTCGAACGCCGGTCCGATCGGGCTGGAGGTACAAATCAATCCATCGCGATTGCCCAGCACAATCTCGCCGTTGGTGCCGGCATCCACCAGCAGGGTGATTTCATCGCTGCGGTGCAAATCCTCCGCCAGAATCGCCGCCACGCAGTCGGCACCGACGTATCCGGCAATCAACGGCAGCACGTGCAACCGCGCCGCGGGGTGAAACCCCAGTCCCACCTGCGCCGCGGGCAGGTCCAGCGCTGCCGCGCTGACTGGCGTGAACGGCACTTGCCCAAGCGATGCCGGGTCGATACCCAGCGCCAGGTGTATCATCACGCTGTTGCCCACCCAAACGCAGTCGACGATCTCGCCGGCGCTGGCGCCTGCCAGCGCGGCAGCCTGCTCACCCAGGGTGTTAACCGCCGCAACCACCAGCCGCTGCAGCCGTTCCAAACCATCCGGCTGTGCCGCACAGTAGGAAATCCGCGCCAGGATGTCGTCGCCAAACGCCACCTGCGGGTTCATCTCCGCCGCCGTCGCCAGCAGCTCGCCGCTGCGCAGGTCACACAGGTAAACAGCCAGGGTAGTGCTGCCGATGTCCACCGCCAGGCCGAGCACGCGCTGCTGCAAACCCGGCTGAACGCTCAAAATGCGCCGGTCGTCCCACACGGTCAGGGTGATCTCGCCGCCACCCGCCCGCACCGCGCCGGGCAGTTCTTGCAGCGCAGGCAGATCGAATTCCACCCCGCGCAGGTCGAAGTGGCGTTCCAGCTGGCGCAGTACCTCCGCGCGCAGCGAAGGGATTTCCTGGTCGGGTTGCGCCACGCGCACCAGGCACAGCCGGACGATTGGATCAACTTCGACGTGGCGCAGCGCGGCGATTTTATGAACGACCTGTTTTTGCGACTGCGATTCAGGCAGCACGTTTACCAGCAGGTCGCCGTTGATCCGCGCCGCGCACGCCAGGCGTGCTTCGGCGGGCAACCGCCGCCGCAGCAGCGTGCGCAATTCGCTCTCATCCGGCAGAGAGATGTGCTGGCGGCTGGAAAGCAGTCCATGGCGGGCAAAATCGCCCTCCTCGATCACCACCGCGCACTTGCCGCAGGTCTGCTGACCGCCGCAGATCGATTCGATGCCGACCCCCAGGCTGCGGGCGGCTTCCAGAATGGTACTGCCAGGCGCAGTGCTCCCGCTGCGTCCGGCAGGTTGAAAGACAATGGTGCAGGTTTGCGAACTGGATGTCATCAAGCAGGCAAAACAGGGGAATGATGTTAGCAGCGCCGGTTTTCCGGCAGGGCGTGCAGGTATTATAGCCGATAACCACCGGAATACTTTTAATCCGACACCCCGGCAGCATCGTTCCTCCAGCCATTACAGCACTGTCGCCGTGCTGATACCCCCCATCGCCGCCGAAATGGACCCGGCATGGTTAATGCGCGTGGCTTGCGCTGCCGAAGGCGTGTTCGTATACCAGCATCAGGTAGTAGCGCCAGTCGAAACCGGGTGCATACGAGGCGGCGGCAATGCCGCTGCCGGTCGCGCCGCCCTGCTTGAGCGTGCGCTCCAGGAAGTTGAGCAGCTGCGCCCAGGCTTGCCCCTGCACACCGCCCGCGCGGATCGCCTCCACGCTGGTCACAAAAGCATGCGGTTGACCGTCGTAGATACTGATTTCATTGGGAATGCCGGCCTGGTTTAGCCCCGCCTCAAAGGCACGCACCTCATCCAGCGGGATGGATTGATCCGCCCCGCCAAAGATGCCCAGCACCGGTCCGGGCAGTTTTGCGAGCACATTCGGGTCGCTCTCGACCGAACCATAGAAGATCGCCGTGGCTGCCAGGGCGGGGTTGTGCAGGCTGTACACCAGCGATGTGCGCCCGCCGTAACAAAAACCCATCACCGCGATGCGTTCTGCCTGCACGTCCGGGCGGGTTTGCAGCCAGGCGAAAACGCTGTCCAGGTCCTGGTTGACCTGCTGCGCATCGCTGGTGATCACCTGAAAAATCGCGCGCGGGATCCAGGCAGTGGTCGAGCCGCGAAAGGTGTCCGGCGCAACCACGATGTAACCCTCCTGCGCCAGTCCTTGCGCCTTGCCAACGATGCTTTGGTTCAGCCCGTAAAACTCGTGAATCATGATCACCGCCGGGAAGGGTCCCTCGCCCGCCGGTGCTGCCACATAGGCGCGCACATCCGGGCTGCCCGCCGAACCGGGGATGGTGGTATTGGTCACCTGTGCCAGGCGGTCGCCGCCCAGCGCCATATCCACCAGCACCGATCCGACCACAAACAACACCAACGCCCCCAACAGGGCGATCACAGCCAGTCCAATCCGCCGTACAATTTTCATCTCTCCGCCGCTCCTCTGCAAACATTCAATCGTCGCCCTGATTGTACATGACCCACCGGAACGGCAAACCGCCGCGTACAGGGTTTGTCCTGCGCCCAACCTGGTCGAGCAACACAAACGGCGCCGGCTCAGTCGTCCTGTACCTACAAGACATACCAGCGCAGCGCCGCGGGGTTGGTTGCGAATTAATTTTTAGACTATACGCATCATTTGCGCTCGAACGGGTCGTACATCGGGTTGGTGCCCGACCACACGCAGGTCATGTTGTTCCACATGTTGCATTCCAGCCCGCGCGAGCAGCGTTTAGAAACCAGGCGCGGCGGCTGGTCAGGCAGGTAATCTACCGGGTAAACCAGTTCGGCTTCCAGGCGAACTTCACAGCCCGCGCGATCACAAAATTGGACTTTTACCGTTTCCCAGCGTTTCTCAGCCACCATAACCTCCGTTAAGTTTCCCAAAAAATCCTTTCCCGATTAGCATAGCGCAAAATCATACCGTTGAACAGGATGATTTTCATCCACTCAGGCTGATTTTCCTCCTCGTTTTCAGCTGTTACCGCCGCACCAGTTGATACAACCCGCCACCACGGTGATCGAAATAATACAGTTCTCCCGAGGCATCCTCCCCAAAGGTGCTGATGTTGCCGCCAACCTGGAACAAACGCTCGACCTGCCAGCCGCCGTCCGTGCCGCGCAGCATGCCCCACACAAACCCGTTGCAGTAGTCGCCAAATAGGTAGATGCCGGAAAATTCGGGCAGCGCGCTGCCGCGATAGACATACCCGCCGGTCACCGAACAGCCCTGATCGCGCCCGTATTCGAAGACCGGGGCGAACAATGCCAGACCAGCCGGGAGCGTATCGGCGAAGGCGCTCGTCCCCTCGCGGTAATGCCAGCCAAAGTTCAAACCGGGTGGGCTGCCCGCCGGCACGAAATTGATCTCCTCGTACTTGTTTTGCCCCACATCGGCAATGTACAGGTCGCCGGTCAAGCGGTCGAAGGTGTAGCGCCACGGATTGCGCAGCCCGTTTGCCCAGATCTCCTGCCGCCCGTCCTGACCGCTGGCGTGCGGGTTGTCCGGCGGGATGGTGTAGGTTTCGCGCCCGCGCACATCGATGCGCAGCATCTTGCCCAACAGGGTCTGGTCGTTCTGCGCGCGGCGCTGCGGGTCGCCTGCCGATCCGCCGTCGCCCAGCCCGATGTAGAGATAACCGTCGGGACCAAACTCCAGGTCGCCGCCGTTGTGATTGGCGAACGGCTGCTCGACATTCAGCAGTACCTGCTCCGAATTCGGATCGCCGCTCACCCCGTCCGCCGCGCGGCGGAAGCGGGCGATGACCGTGTTGCCGTTAAGATCGGTGTAATTGAGGTAGAAGATGCCGTTACTGGCGTAATCCGGGTCGAGGGCAATGCCCAGCAGTCCTTGTTCGGACGAATTGGCGCCCACCCGGTCGGTCAGATCGAGGAAGGGCTGTTCCTGCCACACGCCATTGACAATCATGCGGATCACCCCCGGCTGCTCCAACACCAGCAGCGTGCCGCTGCCATCGGCAGGATGCGCCAGATCGGTCGGGCGGCGGAAACCGTCCGCCACCAGCCGCCATTCAAAGCCGCCCGGGTCAGGAAAACCAGCCGCGCTTACCGCCGTGGTGGGCGCAGGCTGCGGCGCTGTCGGGCTGTCTACCACTTCAGGGGTATTGGTCACCACCGCAAGGGTTAGTTGCTCGGTGGGCGGGGGGGAAGTCGGCAACAGGGGCGCAGGGGTCTCCTGCGCGCCCGGCGCGCTGCACGCGGTCAAAATCAGCATCAAAATCAGCCCGGCGAACAGTCCAGTCCGCACGGGTCTGCCAGGGGTTTTCATCGCTTTTCTTTCTCCTCTTTATGCCCGTTTTCGTGTACCGATACATCTTTGATCTCGTAATATTCGCCGTCGATCACGTCCTCTTCGCGGCGCGGAGCGTCGGACGGGCTGCCGCTAGCGCGCTGCCGGGCTTGCGCCCGCAGGTTGCGCTGGTGCTCCTCGACCACATCCGGCGGGCAGAGTTCCACAAACAGGCTGAAAGCGATGCCCATCACTGCCGCATCGTCCAGGGGACCAATTACCAGGTCGGGGAAAAAGAAGTAAAACAACGAGGCAAATGGCAGCAGTTTCAAGAAGATGTTGACCCGCGGGTCAGCCATCAGGCGCAGCACTAACTTGATGCGCAGCGCGATTTCGCCGAAAAAGCCGGGGGAATATGGCTGCATTGGAGACGAATTTCGCTTACCCATACGCACCTCCAGTTCGATTATAGCCGGAACAAGCGGCGGCGTCTCCAGTTAATATAAGGCGCAGCCAGTTTTCTAATCCAATACTTAAGCACAATTGGCGCAAGCCGCCCGCCGCCGTCGCGGTAGTGCACCCGCAGCATTTCGGGCCAGCAGCGGTCATCCGCCGCAATGGTCTTGGCGTCGGAGTGTAGCCGGAAGTTCGCCCATAGGCGCGGGAGATAGACCAGCGGCGCTTCGCGCGCCAACCGCACCCACAGATCGTAATCCATGGCGAAATAAAACGACGCATCCAGTGGTGCAACCTTGTGCCACAAGTCCGCCCGGAAAAACGCCGACTGCTGCGGAATGTGAACATACCCCCGGCGCAGGCGGCGGTAATCCGTCTGGGCTGCCGGAAAACGCCCGATCACCCGCCCGCTCTCATTGATGTAATTGGCATCGCCGTACACCAGTCCGACCTGCGGGTTGGCGCGCAGGAATTCGACCGCCTGGCGCACGGCACCCGGCTGGTAGGTGTCGTCCGAGTTCAACCACGCCAGCACCTGCCCGCGCGCGCGGGCAAAACCCTTGTTGATCGCATCGGTCTGCCCGCGGTCCTTTTCCGAGACCCACCACGCCAGACGGGAAGCATAGCCTTCCAGCAGTTCGCGACTGCCGTCGGTCGAGCCGCCGTCAACCACAATGTATTCGATCTCCGCATAGTCCTGTTCCAACACCGAGCGCATGGTTTCTTCCAGAAAACGCGCCTGATTGAAGGACGGGGTCACAATCGATACCAGCACCTTACCTCCTTGGTCACCGTTCGGCAATAATCCGTTCCACACGATAATAATCCGCGGCGCAGCCGTTGACCCAATCGACAGCATCCGGGCTGAGGTCTTCCAGGGTCGAAACCACGTCCACCTCGCGCACGCGCACCTCAACCGCGCCGGCATCGCGCTGGGCAAGGATATCCGCCTGGCGCACATCCCAGCGTGCAGCTTTGACCTGCATCACCTGCGCCTCGTTCAGCGGCAGGCTGAGCGAGCGCAGCGCGTATGCCCCGCTCAACAGCAGGGCTGCCAGTCCGGCGATTAATGCCAGCCGCGCGCCGCCCGCGCCCATGCGGGCACGCAGCCAGCCGGCAGCCAGAAAAGCCGCCGCGCCAATCCCCGCCAGCAGCCCGAAGCGGGCGGTCATCAGCGCGCGCCCGGAGGGGTATTGCAGCCCGGCATACACCGAAGGGGCAATCGCCGCGCTCATCAGCGCCAATCCAACCGCCAGGGCCAGCAAAATGATCAGCGGTTTGGGTCGCCGTTTGTTCCCGCCCGGCAGGATCAGCGCCAGTCCGGCGTTGAACAGCACCAGTACCGCCAACGGCAGGGGCAAGGTTTTCAGGCTATCCAGCGCAAAGGCAGCCGAGTAGCGCAGGGTGTACTCAATCAGCAAACTTAGGCTGGCAGGCGGCGGAAGCAGCGCCTGCCGCCAGGCATTGGAAGGCGCAAGCGCCATCACCGCCAGCGCCAGCAGCGAAGCCACCAGCCCGCCACTCAGGCGGTATAATCCGGCGCGGCGCTTGTCCGGCTCGCGCTGCAACAACGCGGTCAAGCCAGCCGCCAACAGGTAAGCCGCCGCCTGCGCCGCCGCCGCCGTCTCGGATAGCCCAGCGGTGAAGAACGCCAGCAACCCCAGTCCAGCCGTCCAGGCAAGCGGCGAGGATTGGCTTCCGTCCAGTCCGCGCCGCGCCAACAGCCCGATCTGCAACAGCCAGAGCACGACCGGCAGGGAGTAATGCAGCAGTCCCAGCCGCCAGTAGAGGGTTTGCAGCCGGTCGGGCGAAGTCCACACGATAAAGAACGCCCAACCCAAAGCAGCCAGCCAGACCCAGCCGCGCCCGGCGCACCAGCCCGTCAGCCGGGAAATTCCGCCAATGGCGTACGCGCCGCCGGAAGCCATGCCGAGGAGCAGCAGCGCCGGCAGGTAGACAACCACCCCGGCGCCGAACCAATCGCTGACCGCCACGCCAAGGAACGCCGCGTAGCGGTTGCCGCCGTTTTGATACCAGTACAGCGCGCCGCTCAGCAGACCGTCGCGCTGCGCCACCGCCGCGTAGCAATAATCATCCGCCCACAAGCGGGTGAACCCGCCGGCGTAGGCAGTTGCTGCCAGCGCCGCGGCGAACCCCAGACCGCCGACCAGCAGGATCAAGTGCGTCCAGCGCAATTCTTCGCCAAGCCGTAGTTTCATCGCAATTCTCGCTGCTGGCGTACAGCATACACCCGATAGCCCTCGCCATGGAGAATCATCGGGTACCGCAGGTTGAGCCATTGCTCCACCTGCGGCTGGCGCGCCAGCTCCTCGAAATCGGTGATCAGGAAGAAATCCCGCCCGGTAAGCGCCGCCTGGAAGTACGCCTCCACATCGACCGGCTGCCCGGCGGCTTCGCGCAGCGCAAAATCGCCCGCGCCGAACCAGTGGGTGGTGTTCAGCCAGCCCCAATAGACCAGCGGCATGCTGTAATTACTCGCCATGCTGACCAACCGGTCGCCCGGCGAAAAGTGAGCCGCGATCTGCTCGATGCGAACAACCTCGGCGCGGTAATCCACCCGTTTCAGCCAGGTGCGCGCCGCCCACCCCTCGGAGAGGAATACCACCGCCACTCCAAGCGCAGCAGCCAGGCGCAGCCAGCGCCGGTTGCCGGTCATCTGGTTGACCAGCGCGCGCAGCGCCGCACCACCGCCGAGCGCCGCCAGCGGCAGCAGCGGCAGGTGGTAGTAATCGTGCGTGGCGGCGTAGTAGGAGAACAACACCCCATACACCAGGTAGCCTGCGCCCCAACCGAACAGCAGTCCGCGGCTGGCGCGCGCCTTAACAGTGAATATGCCCAACGCACCGATCACCAGCCAGGGCATGGCAATCACACCGGTTAGGCGGTTCCACCAACGCAGGTAGGTCACCGCGTCCAGCCACATGGTGGGGAAAAAGCGCAAATTGAATTGGCTTTGCAGCGTTTGCAGCACCAGCGAGGTATACAGGGTATACGCTAGCGGGGGCAGCGCGGTCAGCACAACAATCAGCCACACGGAATGGTTGCGCTGCCAATCGCGCCACGCGCCGCTTGCCAGCAGTAACCCCAGCCAGCCCCCGGCAATGAAAAAGAGCGCAGTGAACTTGATGTACAACGCCAGACCACCCAGTAACCCAGCCACCGCGGCGCGCCCCCAGCCCGGCTGGCGCTGCCATTCCACCATTGCCCACAGCGCCCAGATGACCGCCGCGACCATCAGCGGATCGGGTTGAAAGGAACGCGAGGCAATGACCGCGTACTGCCAGCCCAGGTACAACGCCAGGGCAATCAAGCCACCCTGCGCATCGGTCATGCGCCGCGCGAGCAGGTACAACCCCAGCCCGCCTAGCATCCAAAAGAAGATCGAGAACAACCGCCCGATCCACAGGTATTCGCCGCCTGCCAGGCGGTAGGCGGCTGCGGTCAGCGTTTCCATGATCGCCGGTTCGATCAACTCCTGCGCCTGCCATTGCTGGGCGGCGTATTCGCGCCGCCACTCGGGGATGCCGGTCAGGTTTTGGTAGTACATCCCCCGCGCGATGATTGCCGAGCGCACCTGCCGGGTGGGATGAAAATCCAACGGCGCATCCGTCAGGTCGTACAGGCGGAACGCCGCGCCGCCCAGCAGCAGCACAACCAAAAGCAATGCGTGCAGCCAGGCAGCCCCGCCCGAAAGGGTGTTTGTTTCGTTCGCGGACGCAGATGTCTGCATGTCAGCGCCCTTGTTTACCCTGCACCTGGCGGCTGCGCCGCTGCAAGTATACCTGGCGTACCCAGCCCAAACCCAGCGGGCTGAACAGCGCGTACAGCACCCGCCGCCAATCGCGCAGCACCACAGGCGCGGAATAGATCAGCGCACACCGGTAAGCGCGCAGGGCTGAAGCGGCGTCGCCGGCGTCCAGCTGGTAAAACGCATCCAGGCGGTGCGCGCCTGCCCACATTCGCCGCCGCGCCCGCGCCAGGTAAGGCTGGAACGCCGCAGTGGACTCCATCCATTGCGCCAGGCGCAGCGCTTCGCGCCCAAATGCGCCCGCCTGGGCGACGTTCTTCGCCGCCGGATGAAAGCGCGCCGCCGCCCAACGCACCCCGGCGGCATAGCGCAGCGGGGCGACCAGCGCCATGCGCAACCACAGGTGATGGTCGAGCAGGTAATGATAGGCGGCATCCAGCCCGCCGGCCTGCTCCAGCACCGAACGGCGCATGAAAACGCCCGGCTGGCTGATGATCTCAAACGCCATCAGGTCTTCCAGGCAACGCTCCCCAAAACGCATGATGTTGATCAGGCTGCCGTCCGCATCACGCGATTCAACGTCGCTGAAAACCAGCCCGGCATCCGGGTAAATGCGCAGCGCTTCCACCGCCTGCCCAACCGCCCCCGGCAGGTACACATCGTCCGAATTGAGCCAGGCGACGATCTCACCGCGCGCGCGGCGCAATCCCTTGTTGATCCCGTCCGCCTGCCCCTGGTCTTTTTCGCTGACCCACCACGCCAGCCGGCGG
>JBBIQB010000056.1:0-18022 GCA_037442545.1 Bellilinea sp. | reverse complement strand
TTTACTATAATGAAGTCAATTCATCGATTTTTTCTGGTTTTATTTTCAGGAGGGGAACATCATGCGCATCCACCCGCTGGAAAGAGGTCAGGGGCTGCTGGAATACGCCCTGATCATGGTGTTGGTCGCGCTGGCGGTGATCGTCGTCCTGGCGCTGCTGGGTCCGACGATCGGCAACCTGTACAGCAACATCCTGCCGCGCATTTGACCGCGCCTTAACCATAGGTTGAATCGCCCGCCGCTTCCGGCGGGCTGTAACGGGTTGGCGAACCGGTTCTCGTACCGCGCCGCGGGGTTAAAACCCTTCCAGGCGGGAGAAATCCGCCACACCGTGCGCCAGGGCAGCGATGCGTTGCAGCATCCCCAGCCGGTTGGCGCGTTGGGTGGAGTCCTGCGCCATGACCAGCACCGTATCGAAAAAGTGGTTGATCAGCGGGATCATCGGCAAAAAGGCGGTGAAGAAATCCTCCACCCATCCGGCGCGGCGCGGCGTCGCTTCCGCCTGCAACAGCGCCTGGAACAGGGCTTTTTCCTCGGCTTCCACCAGCGCGTCGCTGACGACCGGGTAGGTTTGCGTCTGATCGCGGGTGATGCGCACGCAGCGCGCGTAAGCGGATAGAATTTGATTCCACTCCGGGAGATTGACCCGCTCGCGCAGCTGCCGGACTGCCCGGTATGCCGAGGCGGGATTGGCGGATTGCCCCGCCTGGTGCTGGCGGGGTTGTTCGCCCAGCACCGCGGCGACGATGTCGTAACGCCAGCCCTCTTCCAGTAGGTAACTTTGCAGCCGCCCGGCAATGAATTCCAGGCAGGCTTGCTGGCTTTCGGCGCTGGCGGGGATGGGCAGACCTTCGGCGGCGGCTTGCAAGCCGCGTTTTAAGTCAAAATCCACATCCCAGGTGATCAGGTTCTGCACCAGACCCAGCGCGGCGCGGCGCTGCGCGAAGGGGTCTTTGGCGCCGGTCGGCGCCAGCCCGGCGGCAAACAGCCCCGCCAGGGTATCCAGGCGGTCGGCCATGCCGACGATCAAACCGGCGGCGCTCTGCGGGGCGGCGTCGCCAGCAAAGCGCGGCAGGTAGGATTCGTAGATTGCCTGGGCGGCGGCGGGTTGTTCGCCGGATTGCAGCGCATAGTATCGCCCGATCAACCCTTGCAGGCTGGTCATTTCGATCACCATGTTGGTGACCAGATCTGCCTTGCACAGATGGGCTGCCCGGCGCGCAGCCGGAGCTTCGCTCGCCTCCAGCCCGACCAATGGGATCAGTTGATCCACCAGGCGTTCGATGCGCCTGGATTTGTCCAGCATCGAGCCGAGTTTGATCTGGAAGGTGAGCGTCGCCAGGCGGGGCAGAAAATCTTCCAGGCGGTACTTGCGGTCTTCCTGAATAAAGAAGGCCGCGTCGGCAAAGCGGGCGCGAATGACCTGTTCGTTGCCGTCTGCCACTACATCCAGGTGCTGGTCATCGCCGTTGCGCACGACGATGAAATACGGCATCAGGCTGCCGTCGGATTGGTAAACCGGAAAGTAGCGCTGGTATTTCTTCATCACGGCGGTCAGCACTTCGGCGGGTAGGCTGAGGTGGGAAGCGTCGAACGAACCGCGCAGCGCCGTTGGGGCTTCGACCAGCCCGGTCACTTCGTCGAGCACACTCTCGTCCACCTGCGCGGGGTCGCCGCCGCATTGCGCAATCAGCTTCTGCGTCTGGGCAAGGATGGCGGTGCGCCGTTGGGCAGGGTCGAGCAGGATGCCCTGGGTTTTAAGGAAGGCTTGATACTCGCCGGTGCCGGCAACTGCGGCGCTTTCCGGCTGGCGGAAGCGCAGTCCGCGGGTTTGCGCACCGGATTGCAGCCCCGCAAAGTGGAAGGCAACCACCTGCTGTCCGTACAGTGCCAACAGCCAGCGCAGTGGACGCGAGAAGGAAACCCCCGAATTGTTCCAGCGCATGGATTTGGAAAAACTCAACCCGGCAATCCACTCGGGCAGCACGGCAGCCAGCAGCTGCGGGGTGGTTTTACCCGCCTCGAAGATGCGCGCGGCGGCGTACTGCCCGCCGTCCATTTCGACCACCTGCAAGTCGCCGACCTCGATGCCGCGGCTGCGGGCAAAGCCAACCGCCGCCGGGGTCGGCGCGCCCAGCGCGTCGAAGGCGCGTTGCGCCGGGGGTCCTTTGACCAGCGTCTCGCGGTCGGGCTGCTGACCGGCAAGGTTTTCGATCAGCACGGTCAGGCGGCGTGGCGTGCCAAGCACCCGGATTTCGCCGTGCTCCAGGCGCAATTCAGCCAAGGATTGCGGGATGCGCTGGCGCAGCTGCTCGAGCGCGTCGTATAAGTCTCCGGCGGGCAGCTCCTCGCTGCCAATTTCGAACAGCAGGTCGGCGGATGCCGGGCTCTCTGCCGGTACGGGCGCGGCGGCGCTGCTGGCTTTCGCTGCCGGGACGGCAGATGCGCCACCCTTGTCCGCCAGCAGGGGATATTCCAACTGCTGGCGCTGTTCCAGGTAGGCGCGGGCAACCTTTGCGGAAAGTTCGCGCATGCGCGAAAACATGGCGGCGCGTTCGGTTACGCCGATTGCGCCGCGCGTATCGAGAATATTGAAGGTGTGCGAGCATTTGAGCACGTAATCGTGCGCGGGCAGCACCAGTCCGTTTTCCAGGGCGTTGAGTGCCTCCGCCTGGAACACATCCATCATCTGCCGGGCGCGGTCGATGTCGGCGATTTCGAAGTAATACTTGCTGTGTTCCTGCTCGCCTTGCAGGTTGACCTGACCGTAGGTGATGCCGGGGTTCCAGCGAATGTCGCGGAAATTGCGCACGCGCTGCAAGGCAATGGCAATCCGTTCCAGCCCGTAGGTGATCTCGACTGAAACCGGCTCCAGGACGATTCCCCCGGCTTGCTGGAAGTAGGTGAACTGAGTGATTTCCTGCCCGTCCAGCCACACTTCCCAGCCCAGTCCCCACGCTCCCAGCGCGGGCGATTCCCAGTTATCCTCGACGAAGCGGATGTCGTGCTGGCGCGGGTCGATGCCCAGCGCTTCGAGTGACTTGAGGTAAATTTCCTGCGGGTTGCCCGGGTCGGGTTTGAGGATCACCTGGAACTGATAATGCTGTTGCAGGCGATTGGGGTTTTCGCCATAACGACCATCATCTGGGCGCACGGACGGCTCGACATACGCCACGTTCCACGGTTCGGGTCCCAGCACGCGCAGGTAGGTGGCTGGGTTGTAGGTGCCAGCGCCGACCTGGGTGTAATACGGCTGCCAGATCAAGCAGCCTTGCTCCGCCCAGAAGCGCTGTAAATTCATGATAATCGTCTGGAAATCGAGAGGTTGAGCCATGCACACTCCGGATGGGGATGGACTGAATGCCAACCGATTATACTACGGTTCATTTAATCGAAAAAAACGGCGGGCGGGGGCTGGCTTTTCAGGCGGACAGCCTGTATGCCGGCACAGCCGGGCAGGGTATTTTGCGCCTGCCGCTGCGTTGATGCGGTTGCGACAGGGTGGTTATTTGTGCATTCCACGCTGTTTTTCCGCCAGCCGCTCGAAGAAACGGGTCTGGTTGATGACAAAGCGTTCGTGCTCGCCCTCGGCGATTTTTTCGACCTCATCCCAGGCTTCCACCTTGAAGCGCAGGCGGCGGCCATCGACTTCCAGCAGCGCGGCGCAAAAACGCACCTGCATTCCAACCGGGGTGGCAGCCAGGTGACGGATGTTGACGACCGTGCCCACGCTGCCCTGATCCGCCGCCAGGTGCGGCTGGATTGTCTGGTGAGCGGTGCGCTCCAGGTAACCGATCATGCGCGGCGTGCTCAGCACCGGCGGATAAGCCTCGCCGCCGGAATGGCGGGCGGTATCGCTCTCCTGCACGGTAAGGGTCATTTCGGCGGATAATCCGGGTTCGATCGACATAGGTTGGTTTCTCTCCGTATTATATTAAAGGTGGGTGTGGGCCAATTTTAATCCCGCTGGCGTTATTTGAGCGGGTTTTCGAACCCGGCCAAATTGCTTTGCGGGGCATACCCTCCCCACTCTTTAGGCGCGGGGAATTGGTATAGCCTTGAAACAAGGGCAAGGATATGTTTTTGGCAATGTTAAGGTTCAATCAGTTCAGACTATTCATGCCTGAGCAGTTACTATTTATCTCGAAAAACTTCAAAAAGATATTGGCTATAAAAAGACTGCGGGTGTATTTTTGTTCCAAAAGGTTCAGTATGATAGGCGTGAATCTCTTCGACATACCCGGAAGGGTACGCGGGCTCAGGGTACGCCCTTCAATAGGCTCACGCGTCCGCGTCCAGCGCACGCCGGGCGAGCAGTCCCGCCGCCGCGATTTCAGCCAGGTCGCGATGACGGAATGCCAGCCGTTAATTTTGAGCGGGTTATTGCCTATCTTCGTTCCGGTTTCGATTCGCTGTCAACACCACCGGGTATCCTGGCTTAATAATTTTGTTAAGTCTTATTAAAGTATAGCTACTCAAGTTGTGTTATAACCAATTTTACTTGGAGAACTTGAGATGACAAAACGATTATCGTCTGTAAGGACGAGATTTTTTTTGCTTTTCGCGGCGCTTTGCTTATGGGTAAATCCGGGCGCCGCACAACCGGTTGATGCCCAGGCTTTCACAATCCGCTATGTGGCTGCAACCGGAACGGACAGCGGAAATTGCGGCAATGAACAAGCCCCCTGCCGGTCGGTCCAGTACGCGGTCAACCAGTCCGCCTCCGGGGATGTCATCCTGGTTGCGGAAGGCACCTATACCTATAACCGCAGCGCGGATACCTGTACCTTTTTGCAAACCCGGGCGGTGGTGTGCTTTGTCGATAAGCGCCTGACCATTCTCGGCGGTTACACCGCCGAGAACTGGTATTTGCCCAACCCGGGCGATAATCCAACCATCATCGACGGGTCAGCCGCTTACCGGGGCGTGGCTGCCATCGGGTACAACACCACCACCAGTTACCTGGAAATGGCTGGCTTCACGATCCAAAATGCCAGGGCGCAGGGTCCTACGTACCTCAATCCGTATGACCCCAGCGGCGTGGGCGGCGGAATGCTGGTCCAGCACGCATCGGTGACCCTCCGGGATGTAATTTTCCGTAACAACCGCGCGGTTGGCGCCAATACCGGCTCCGGCGCGGGTGGGCAGGCGGATGGCGCCGGGCTGCGCCTTGAGCAACCGCCACCCGGAACCACTTCGCTATTGCAGCGGGTCGTGTTTGAAAACAACACCTCCACCGGCGGGAGCGGTCCCGAACGCGGCGGGATTGCGTTTGGCGCCTTGTTTGCCTACAAAGCCAACCTGATCATCGAAGATTCGCAATTCGTTAACAACATCGCCCAGGCGGGCAGCACCCCCGGCGGAAGCGGGATTAGCGGCGGTTTGCGGGCCGATGCGCTGGGCGGCGGCATCGCGATTATGGAAGGCAATGTCACCATCCGGCGCGTCGAGGTGACCGACAACCAGGTTACCGGCGGCAACGGCAGAGATCTCGGCGGCGGCGGCTATGGCGGCGGCATCTTCATTGAAGACTTCGGCGCCAGGACAACCCAGGTGACCATTACCGACTCGTTTGTCGCCCGCAACCGCGCCGTTGCCGGCAATGGCGCGCAGGGCGGAAACGGCGCCGGGGGCGGTATTGATGTCGATAGCAGCACGGTGACCATTGACCGCACCCAAATCATTCAGAATTCGGTGATTGGCGGCGGCGGGAATACCGCCGGACCCGGCGCGGGCGGCGGGTTGTATATCTTCGCCATCCGCTCGGGGTCGTTTCCGGCAACGCTGAGAAATGTCGTCGTGGCGAACAATTTTGCCGACCAGGGTGCCGGCGCGGGTAATTCCGGTAACGGCGGCGGCGGCGGTGTGGTGATTCACGGCGTCAATGCGGAGATTACCCATACCACCATCGCCGGCAACCGGATTGGCTCGGCATTGGTGTTGGGACAAGGGCTGTTGGTACAACCCTGGCCCAACCCGACCACGGTTCAGTTTCCTTCGGCGGTACGGCTCACCAACAGTGTGATCGCCAATCACACCGGCAATGCGGTTGGGGCAGCGGTTGTGGTCCAACGCAACAGCACCCTCACATTTGACCGCGGGTTGTTCTCGGGAAATTCAAGAAACACCAATCATGATGGACAACCTGTTGTGGTGGGTTCGATCGTTGGGCTCAATACAATGGAGAGCAACTCGAGCGCGGGCTTCGTCGCGCCCCAGGAGCCGTATTTCAATTACCGCTTGCGCGAGGATTCGGCTGCGCGCAACAAGACCGCGAATATCTCCATCAACTACGACTTCGACCAGCAAGCCCGCCCCCAGGCAACCATCGCCGATTACGGCGCGGATGAGTACCATCCCTTTGTTCCGGTTTTTCGCCAGGCAAACACCTCTCTTCATTTCGATTGGACGAACGGCATTGACCTGTTTTCAGGCGGCGTAAGTCGTTACGGGGTTGTGGTCAATTGCGAATCCGGCGCGCGCCCGCCGAATGGGGCAGCTTGTGACCAAGAAATCAACACCGGCAGTACGTCCACCATCACCCTGACAGGATTGACGAATTTCAAGTTCTACACCATTGTCGTTAATGCCTACAATTCGAATGGTCAACGCATTGCATCGTCTTCGCAAATTCGCACATTTCCCACCAATATCTTTGTATTCATCCCTTTGGTCTTCCGCTAAAATAAAAGAGGTTGCGCGCACCCAAGCATAAAAAACAAGCAAAGTGATCTCTACGCGTGAAAAACATCCTCCACCGGTTTGTGCGGAATTTTTCCTATTTTACCTGGCTGGTTCGTGTTTTTTTCGAGAAAAGAATCATTCAGTGGAAGATCCGCCCTTTTTATAATCCCAGGCTATGGTCAACAAGCGATCCGATTGACCAATCATCCCGCGACCAGATCATCCTCACGGTTGTTGTGGATTACGAGGAAGGAAAGACGCAAGAACAATTTGAAAGCACGCTGCGATCGCTCCTGAATCAGAGCAATCCGCATTGGCGCTGCCTGGTTGATCGCCGCTGGAAGGTGGATATGCCTGATCCGCGGCTGATCGTCCGCTCGTCTACGGCGGATCACTTTTTCCCGCCCGAAAATTTGGCGGGTATACCGGGCGCATATGCGCTGTTCCTGCAGCCGGGCGATGAGATGGCGCCGGGGTTTGTCCAGCGCATTGGCAGCGCCGATGGGGACATCCTCTACTTCGACCAGGTCGTTGCCCGTGACCGGCGCGAGGTTGTTCTGCTGAAACCGCAATGGTCACCCGAACTGTGGCTGAATGTGGATATTTTATACGCGGCAGCCTTTTGCGTGCAACACCTGCGCAAGGTTGTTCAATCAAACCCGCCGGATGTCATCGCGGAGGCTGTCCGTTCTGCGCAAAGCATTGTTCATTTACCCGGGGTGTTCATTCGTTCTCGCCAGTTCCCTTGGGAAAATGCCGCGTTACGCAACCGACACAAGCAGGTTGTCAGCGCGCTTATCCACGATCTAAGCGGTTTAACCTGCCAGATCCGCGAGCGTCCGAACGGGAGTCTGTCAATTCTTTGGAAACCGGACAATCGCAAGGTTTCCATCATCATCCCCAACCGGGATCATTACGAAGATATCCGCACCTGCCTCGAATCGCTCTATTCCATCACGGATTACGCGGATTATGAGGTGGTCATCGTCGATGATTCCAGCCAGGATGAACGGGTGCAAAAAATCTATTCAACCTATGCCGCGAAGTATGCAAATTTTTCTGTCATTCCGGGCGTGCGCCCGTTCAATTTTTCCCAGGCCTGTAATCGGGGGGCTGAAATTGCCAAAGGCGATTATTTCCTCTTCCTCAATAATGATATCGAGATCATCGACCAACACTGGCTGACCAACCTGGCCGGCATTCTGCAAATGCCCGGCGTGGGCGCGGCGGGCGCAAAGCTGCTCTACCCGGACGGTTCGGTGCAACATGCCGGGATTGTGATCGGGCTTGAGGGTCATGCGTCCCATGTGTTTATGGGCGCAAAATCGGATATATACACTCCCTATGGATACGTGGACTGGATGCGCAATGTTTCAGCAGTCACAGGCGCGTGCGTAATGATTCGACGGGATGTTTTTGAACACGTCGGTGGATTTGACCAGTCGCTCGCTCTGGCATTTGGTGATGTGGACCTGTGCTTGCGAATTATTGATGCTGGTTATCGAATTGTTTACAATCCAGATGTCAGACTGATCCATTATGAGGGTAGATCAAGAGGAAAGCACATTCCCAGGCAGGATTTTTTGGCAAAAAGAGACTATTTCCGTGAGAAAATTAGGCAAAGCGACCCTTGCTATAATCCAAATCTTTCAAGGGCGTGGCGAATTCCTACTATCCGTCAACGATGGGAAATGAACCCGGTTTATCGCTATGATAGGATTATAGAATATAAAACCCGATAAACAGCCCGCTACCCTCTGCCCACCAGCTGTTCGCGCAGGTTGAGCACCTGGCGGCGCAGGCGGTCGTCGCGCTCGATCAGGTCGGCGACTTTTTCGCAGGCGTACATGACTGTGGTGTGATCGCGCCCGCCCAGCACTTCGCCAATCTGCGGCAGCGAGATGTTGCCGATCTCGCGCATCAGGTACATGGCTACCTGGCGCGGCAGCACCACCTCGCGCGTGCGATCGCGCCCGAGCAGTTTTTCGCGGCTGATGCCGAAGGCGCGCCCGACGATGGTCAATACCTGCACCGGCTCGACGGTAGTGCGCTGCGGCAGCAGGTCTGCCAGGGCAATGTTGACCAACTCGTCGCTGAGCGGTTGGTTGCTCAGGTCGGCGTACGCCAGCAGGCGGGTCAACGCGCCTTCCAGCTCGCGGATGTTGGACTGGATCTGGCGGGCAATGCTGTTGAGGATTTCCAGCGGCACCTCGCGCCCGGCGCGCATGGCTTTGGAGCGCAAAATGGCAATGCGCGTTTCCAGGTCGGGCGGCTGGATGTCCACCGTCAACCCCCATTCGAAGCGCGAGCGCAGCCGTTCTTCCAGCGTGACCATTGCCTTTGGCGGGCGGTCGGAGGAGAGCACGATCTGCTTTTCCTGGTTGTGCAGGGTGTTGAAGGTGTGGAAGAATTCTTCCTGGGTGGATTCCTTGCCGGCAATGAATTGGATGTCGTCGATCAGCAGCAGGTCGATCGAACGGTAGCGTTCGCGGAACGCCAGGGTGTTCTGCGTGCGAATGGCGTTGATCAGATCGTTGGTGAAATCTTCGGAGGAAACATACAGCACCTGCAGTCCTTTTTCCGCGGCGGCATTGCCAATGGCGTGCAGCAGGTGGGTCTTGCCCAGCCCGACGCCCCCATACAGGAAGAGCGGGTTGTAGGCGTGCGCCGGTTTTTCTGCCACTGCCAGGCAGGCGGCATGTGCCATACGGTTGCTGACGCCGACCACGAAGTTGTCGAAGTGGTAGCGCTCGATCAGGCAGCGGTTTTGCTGCCCCGCGGCGCGCGGCGCCGTCTCGGCGGGCGCGGAGGTCTCCTGCTCGCCGTCGTGGTGGCAGACGACGAACTCAACCCGCACCGGGCAGTCCAGGTAGCCGGTCAACAAGCGGGCAAACGTGCCCGAAAGGCGGTTTTCCAGCCAGTCGCGGGCATAGGCGTTTTGCACGCCAATGCGGGCGGTATTGTTTTCCAGACGGAGCAGTTCGGCGTTGCGCACCCAGGTGTCAAAGGATGCTTTTGGCATTTCCATCTGCAGTTGACCGAGCGTTGCCTGCCAGGCTTGTTGCGTGTTCATCCAGCCTCCTCCTGAAAAAATATGGGGGACTGGGCAGGCATCCGGCAGCAGGCGTGTGCAATAAACCCACTGCTGTTCCAGTGGGGGCGAAGACGCAGTATGCTGCATGCTTGCACAGGATTGGGTGGGTGGTAGAGAAGACCCACACTCAATCGGGATTTCCCCGTATTTTCGACTTGTTCATTCTAACAGATGCGTGCCGATCGAACAAGACGGTTACCATACGCCACTCTAAAAAACCGCCAATCTTTAAGACTTCTCATGTTAAAAAGCCTGCGCGGAAACGGGCTTTTGACGCCCTCTTTTTAGTAAGCCGCTAACACCATAAACGGGGGTGTGCGCCGGGTTTTACCCCCCATATATGGGGTATGGCTGTCCATTCTTGATTAATTGTTCTACCTATGGCGTTTAATTCAAAAAAATTCAAGAAGATTCCACCCGGTTTGTTTGCCGGTCAAGATTCTCGAAACGGTATACTTTCCGGGATCGATTTTTTAACATTCAGAGCGAATTTTCACCCTCGACGAGCATCATCCGCGCTGCCTGGCGCGCAATTTGAACCGCGAAATTGGTGCCGCGGTCCCACGGGTATACCTGGCTCATGCTGGCGAAGTACACGCCCGCCAGCGGGGTGCGAATGGCAGGAATGTTTTGCGAGTGATTGACCAGCGGCACCGGCTGGGCGTAGCTGGTGCGGAACAACCAGGTCTTGCGGATCCAGTCCGGTTGGAAGGCAGCGTTGAAGCGCGGCAGCACCGGCAGAAAGCGCTGCAGCAGTTCTTCCTGGCTGAGCCGGAAGTGTTCATGCTCCGGGTCGAGATAATCGCCAATGTAAACGATGTGCTCGCCGCCAAAGTGCTCGCGCGCGACGAAGTTGGTGTGCTCCACCAGCGCCAGAAAGGGGTAGCCGGCGCTCTTGGGAATGTTGAACCAATAATAACCCTCTTCCGAGAGCCGGCGGCGCAGCGCCAGCACCATCACCACCGCGCCCATGCTGCGTAAATTCAACAATCCTTGCAGGTAGCCGCGCGGCAGGCTGGGCGCCAGTTTTGCCAGCAAGCCCGGTCCCACGGTCACCAGGCACTGATCGAAGGTTTCCGCGAGGTTGTCGTTCAGGCGAATCAGCACCTTCCCGTCCGGAGCGTTTTCGATCCGTTCGACCGGCGTGGCAAGCCGGATGCCCACCCCGCGCTCGCGCAGGTTTTCCGCAAAGGCATCCGAAAAAGCCTGAAAACCGCCCTGGAAGGTGCCCAGCCGCGTGGTGCGCACTTTGAAGCGCGCCCAAAACCAAGCCATGTTGACTTCCTTGTAATGTTGCCCAAATTTGCCCTGCAGCAGCGGCTCGAACAGTACCCGGTACAAGCGTTCGCCGTAGGCTTTGCGCATCCACTCGTCGGCGGTGTATTTTTCCAGCGGTTTCCAGTCCGCCAGGTAGCGCAAATACGCCGTAACCAGCCCAAAGCGCACCATGTCCGGCAGGCTGAACCCCGGAAAGGTCAGCGCTGCCAGGGGCGAATCGAGCGGGTGGAATTTGCCCTGGTAGTACACCACCGTTTTGGGGCGCGGAAAGATTACCCGCTGCTGCAAGCCCAGCTCGCCGATCAGTCCCAGCATATCGCGGTCGGATTGGAACCAGTGGTGGTAAAAGTGTTCCACCGACCAATCCCAGCCTTCATCTTTGAACCCCGCCGCCAGTCCGCCGACATAGGACGCCGATTCGTAGATTACCACCCGGTGTCCGGCGTTGACGAAATCGTGCGCGGCGCTCATTCCGCCGATGCCTGCTCCGATGACCGCAATTCGCATGGTATTCCCCTTCCTAGTTTGAGATACTCCCCTGGGCTTCGCGCAAGGTTTGCAGGTCTTTCCCCCAGCGTAACGGTTGTTTAAAATAGTAGAAAGCCCCCAACACGGTGATCGGCAGCCAAAGCGCGGCGTGCAGCACCACCGTATAGGCGGCGGCAGCAGCCGGCGGTACACCATAAGCCACCAGCACGGCAATGCCAGGCGCATGGAAGGTGCCCACATACCCCGGCGCCGATGGCAGGGTGGTGGCGATGTTGACGATCCCGTTCATCAGCATCAGGGCGAGGAAACTGACCTCGAAGCCGAAGCCGTGCATGATGAACCAGTACTTGCCGGTTTCCAGCAGCCAGATGATGACCGTGGTGAGGAATACCATTAGCGCATCCTGCGGCGAACGTAGTGATTCCAGCCCGGTCAGAAAGCGCAGCGCCAACCCGCTAACCCTTTCGCGGAAACGGGCGGGAATCACCCGCTGGATCACTGCCATTGCCAGCCGCTCGGTGACGCGCGGAAACATGGCTGCCAGCAGAAAGGCGATTAGCGCGCCAATGAAGATCAGCGCGCTCCACAGCGCAAGATCCTGGATGTTGCCAATAAAGCCCGAATCGCCGGTCAGACGGCTGAGTTCGCCCAGGTTGAAAAAGACGAAACCCAACATGACGACTGCATCGAAAATGCGCTCGATCACCACCGTTGCCAGGGAAGCCGAAATTGCCACCCCTTCGCGGTCTTTGAGGATCGCCGCGCGCAGCACTTCCCCGGCGCGGGCAGGGTAAATATTGTTGCCCATGTAGCCAATGGTCACGATTGGGAACATGGTGTGGGTGGGAATTTTCTTCAGCGGGCGCAGCAGGTAATGCCAGCGCCAGGCGCGCACCCATACCCCGATGAAATAGACCGCCACGCCGGGCAGCAGCCAGATCAGGTGCGCGTTCTGCATGTTCTCCCACACTTCGGTTAGACGCAAACCGCGTAGCGCCAGGTACAGGAAAAGCGCGCTGACGGCGATGCCGACCCAGAATTGCCAGCGTTTGAGCATGGCGCTATTGTATCACGCCCTCCGGCTTATGTGGCAGGCAGGGCGATGGTGAAGGTGGTGCCTTCGCCCAGACGGCTTTCGACCGAGAGTTTCCCCCGGTGAGCCTCGACAATCGAACGGGCGATCGACAAGCCCAGACCGGATTCCTGCCCCGATTGGCGCGCCGCATCGGCGCGGTAGAAGCGGTCGAAGATGTGCGCCAGGTCTTCCGCGGCGATACCGCTGCCGTTGTCCTGCACGGTCAGCAGCAATTCGCCGCCCGAACCGGTGCGCGCGCCGACCTGAATGTGCCCGCCGCGTGGGGTGTAACGGAAGGCGTTGGTTACCAGGTTGTCGAGCACCTGCGCCATGCGCTCCGGATCGAAGGAATAGCGCGGCAGATGCGGCTGGCATCCGGCGCGCAGGCCGATTCCCTTTTCGCCCGCTGTGACACTGTGGCGGGTGACCAGCTGGTCGAGCAACGCGCACACATCCACCGGGTGCACCAGCAGGGTCAGTTCGCCCGCGTCCGCCAGCGAAAGCAGGCGCAAATCCTCAATCATGCGGCTCAGGTGACGGGTTTCCTGGTGCAGCACCTGGTAGATGTCGGGGCTGCCCTTCAATTTACCCTCGCTGAGCGCCTCGGCATACCCGGAAAGCACCGTCAGCGGCGAGCGCAGTTCGTGGGCAATGTCGGCGGTCATCTGGCGGCGGGAGCGCACCGCGTTTGCCAGGTCGCTGCTCATTTTATTAAAGGAAACTGCCAGCACGCCCAGTTCGTCCTTGGAGCGCACCGCCACCTGTTTGCCGTAATTACCCTGGGCAATTTCCTCGGTTGCGTGGGTTAACTCGCGCAGCGAGCGAGTCAAACCAAAGGCGAGAAAGCCACCCAGCCCCAATGCCAGCAGGGTGGCGATCAGCGCGCTAATCAGCGCGGCGCGGTTGGTGCCGCGCAGGAACACGTCTTCGGGCGTCCCGGTGCTGGGCAGGCGGCGTTTGGCGGTCAGGAACACCCAGCCGACCGTTTCGCCATCCACCCTAAGCTCGACCGAACCCTGCTTCAACTCGCTCGCCGGCAGATGGTCGCCGGAGAGTTCCCCGGCGGACAGGCTGAAGAGGATGGTGCGGTCGCGGTCGACCAGGGTGAAGCGCGTCCAGGCGTTTTCGAAGGGGCGCATCATCCCGCCGCCGCCCTGCATCATCATGCGCGGGCGGCTGAGCAGCGCCGCGCCAATGCCGTCCCACGAACCGTTGACCTGGTAGTATTCCAGCAGGGCTGCCACCAGCGCCTGTTCCTCGCGACTGAGCAGGAACTGGTCGAACGCCGAGCGGGTGCGCTGGTGGATGAAGTACGCCACCAGCAGGGCGCCAGTCACGCCAATTATCAGGAAAGCCAGGGTTAATTTTACGGTCAGGGATCGCATGGCTGCTCCACACACAACTCAATCGCGCAGGCTGAAGCGGTAGCCCGCGCCGTACACGGTTTCGATGTAGCGCGGGTTGGCGGGTTCGGTTTCGATCTTCAGCCGCAGGTTGCGGATATGCACATCGATGGTGCGTTCATATCCCTCGTAGGCGTCGCCCTGGATGCGTTCCAGCAGCTCCAGGCGCGAAAAAACCCGCCCCGGGGTATCCATAAAGGCAGCCAGTATCTCGAATTCCGAGGGAGTCAAATCGACCGGTTTGCCTGTCACCCGCACCAGGCGGCTGGAACGTTCCAATTCGATCTCCCCGCGCCGCAGGGTATCGCTGAGCGGGGCGGCTTTTTCCATCCGCCGCAGCACCGCGCGGATGCGGGCGGTCAGTTCGCGCAGGCTGAACGGTTTGGTGATGTAATCGTCGGCGCCCAGTTCCAGACCGATCACTTTGTCATTCTCTTCCAGGCGGGCGGTCAGGACGATGACCGGGGTTTCCGCCTCGCGCCGGTAGGCACGCAGAAAATCATAGCCGCCCATTTCCGGCATCATCAGATCGAGGATGATCAGGTCCGGTTTTTGCTCGCGGGCGGCGTATAGCGCTTCCTGACCGTTGTTGGCGGTGACCACGTCGAAGCCTTCTTCAACCAGATAGGAACGCAGCAGCTGGCGCAGTTCCAGTTTGTCATCCACCACCAGCACTTTCTTTGGCATACCGTAACCTCGCAATGCAGGGTTGAGGTGATTATACCCCCTGGATGATTAAGGGGTGAGGATGCGGCAGTTGTATTGCGCGCATCCTCACCCGTAAGCAGGGGATCGTTGAAGGAGGGGAAAGCGTATTCAGTCAACAACCCAGACCGGACAGCGCTTTCTCAAGGGTTCGGATTAGTTGCCGCGCCCGAAACCACCCTCGCCAAATCCGCCGCGTCCACCCCGGCATCCGCCGAAGCCAAACATTCCGCCGCGCAGTCCAAAGCTGCCTTGCTGTTCCAGGATCTGGTCAGCCTGTGCCTGGGTGATGACGCCGCTGGATACGGCTTCGTTGACGGCGTTCTCAAAGGCGGTTTGCATACTGTTTTGGAAGGTCTCATTGCTGAACAGGGCATAGCGGCTGCGCATCAAGTCGGCTTGTTCCGCCGTAATGCGCCCGTCGGCAACCGCCTGCTCGAGACGGATTTCAGCCGCCTCTACCTGCGCCGCCTGCAAATCCTCGACCGAAATGCCCAGCGCGTCTGCCAGCAGGGCTTGGAAATCCACGCCGTTCTGGAACAGCCAGCCCATCCAGCGCCCGCCAATGCGGCTGCCAACGCTGCGGTTGAGCATGTCGTCCGCCTGCGCCTGGGTAATCAAGCCCTGATCGACGCCCTGTTGAACGGCAGCCTGGTAGGCTTCCTGCTGGGCGGTGTTGAGTTCATCCACGCTGATCCCCAGCGCTTCTGCCAGGGCATCGTCACCGTTGGCAGCGCCCATCATGCCGTATCCGAACGGACCGCCCATCTGTGCCGGTGCGCTGGCGCTGACGATTTGCACAGCCTGAACTGCCGCGAATCCCAGCGCGAGGATCAGCGCAACCGCGCCGATGGATAGACCGATTGCCAATTTTTTGCTTTTCATAGGAACTCCTTGGTGTTGGTTTTGTGGATGCACAATTGCATCCATCTGGACTTAAGATAACAAACGATTGTTCAGAAATTGTTAAGCCGCAATTGGGATAGTGTTGGATTTTTCGTCCCCCGCGCCTATGGTACAATCGACGGCAACCCTGCCCGCCGAGAGCCATCGATGAAGTACGAACCGGTCATTGGTCTGGAAGTCCACGCCGAATTGCAAACCCGCTCCAAAATGTTCTGCGCCTGCCCGGTGGTGGATGCGACCCGCGCCGATCCGAACAGCGCGGTCTGCCCGGTGTGCGCGGGCATGCCCGGCACGCTGCCGGTGGTCAACCGCGCCGCGGTGGAGCACGCCCTGCGGGTGGCGCTGGCGCTGGAGTGCGAAGTGGCGCCAACCAGCCTGTTTGCGCGCAAGAACTACTTTTACCCGGATCTGCCCAAGGGCTACCAGATTTCGCAGTACGAATACCCGCTGGCGCAGCGCGGGCGGCTGATCATCGACACGCCGCAGGGGGAGACCAGCGTGCGCATCCGCCGCGTGCACCTGGAAGAGGATACCGGTAAACTGATCCACGCGCAGCCGCAGGACGGCCAGCCTTGCTCGCTGGTCGATCTCAACCGCGCGGGCGTGGCGCTGCTGGAAATCGTCTCCGAGCCTGACCTGCATACCCTGGAGCAGGTGCGCGCCTATGCTGAAGGGCTGCGGGCGGTGCTGCGCCGGGTGGGCGCCAACAGCGGCGACATGGAAAAAGGGGTCATCCGCTTCGAGGCGAATGTCTCGCTGCGCCTGGCGGGCAGCCTGGCGCTGGGCACGCGGGTGGAGATCAAAAACCTGAACAGCTTCCGCGCCATGCAGCGCGCGATTGCCTACGAAATGCAGCGCCAGGCGGCGCTGCTCGACCGCGGCGAAGCGGTGCGGCAGCAAACCCTCGGCTGGGACGAGGTCAACGAAGTCACCCTGGCGCAGCGCAGCAAGGAAGAAGCCCACGATTACCGCTACTTCCCGGAACCCGACCTGCCGCCGCTGGTAGTGGATGCTGCATGGGTGGAACGGGTGCGCGCCAGCCTGCCGGAGCTGCCGCGGGCGATGAAAAACCGCCTGCGCCGCCAGTACGACCTGCCCGAAGCCGACGCGGCACTGCTGGCGGCGGATGCCGCGCTGGCGGTGTATTTCGAGCAGGCGACGGCTGCCGCCGGAGGGCTTGCCCCGCCGCGCGCGCTGGCGGTGTGGATAACCGGCGAGATGTTTGCCTTCATGAACCACAGCGGTCAAACCATTGCGACCCTGCCGGTCACCCCTCAGGCGCTGATTGACCTGCTGCGCCTGCTGGCGGACGGGACGATCAACCTGAATACCGCCAAGCTGGTGTTGGCGGAAATGCTAGCCAGCGGCAAAGCGGCGGGGGAAATTGTCGCCGCGCGCGACCTGCGCCAGGTATCCGACGGCGGCTTGATCAGCGCGGTCGTTGCGCAGGTTGTGAAGGATTACCCGGACGAGGTGCAGGCATACCGGCAGGGCAAAACCGGGCTGTTCAATTGGCTGCTCGGGCAGGTGATGCGCCGCAGCGGCGGCAGAGCCAGCCCGCCGGTTGCCCGCGCCGAATTGGAACGCCAGCTGGCGGCGCTGCCGGAAGATTGACGCGCGCCCCGGCGGCAATGTGACGAATCGCGCCGCCCGGCGCAGGGTATCACCGCCGAGAGGCGATTTTCATCATCTTGACGGAAGGTGCAAGGTTTGCTACCCTAATACCAGACACCGAGCGGACGGAGAATCGTCATCGCCATGCGAGAACACCACCGGCACTGGTTTTGTTGGGTAGCGGGCACAGCACCGTTGTGCCCGTTCATTATTTAACCCCCCGTATTCGTTCGGCATATTCAAACCCTCATCTAACCGACCAGACAGGAGATACTATCTATGGCAGAAACCACCAATGCGTTTGAAATGGCACAGCGCCAGTTCGATCATGTGGCAGAACTGCTCAAGCTCGACCCGCAGGTGCGCGAAATTTTGCGCTGGCCGCTGCGCGAGTACCAGGTGCGCATCCCGGTGCGGATGGACGACGGCACGATCAAGGTCTTCCTGGGCTTTCGCGTCCAGCACAACGACGCGCGCGGACCCAACAAGGGCGGCATCCGTTTCCATCCCGCGGAGACCGTCGACACGGTGCGGGCGCTGGCAACCTGGATGACCTGGAAATGTGCCGTGGTGGATATTCCCCTGGGCGGCGGCAAGGGTGGCGTGGTGGTCGATCCGGCGACCCTTTCGACAGCTGAAAAAGAACGCCTGGTGCGCGGCTGGGTGCAGCAGATGTGGAAGAATATCGGCCCCCGCCAGGACGTGCCTGCCCCGGATGTGGGCACCACCCCGCAGATGATGGGCTGGATGATGGACGAATATTCCCGCCTGGTG
>JBBIQB010000055.1:10954-18379 GCA_037442545.1 Bellilinea sp. | reverse complement strand
CATCGCTGCAGCGTCCGGAAATTATAGCGGTGCTGCAACCAATCGGGAAACCGTAATCAAATTAGCCTTTGAAGATGCCGACCTGATCAAGGAGGTGATCTTGAATGGGGTTTCAATCCCGATGGTTTCCAGCCAATCCGAATTAGACGCCATGCGAAGCGGATGGCTTATGGCAGGTAAAAACCTGGTCATCGCCAAGTCAGGCAAGCTGCCAGTGGATCAACCAAAGGTGTTTGACTTTCGAAGGTAGTGAGCGTGCAGGGGCTCGAACCCTGAACCAATGGCTTAAAAGGCCACTGCTCTACCATTGAGCTACACGCCCGACGGGCACATTCTATCACGCACTTGGGCAATCGTCAACAAATCCGCGGCGTTATGTTCCCAACGTAAAAGGGCGTCGAGCCGCAGATCGATTCACCCATCCCGCGCAAAGTCCGCTTTTTCGCGCTTGGACTATAATCATCTCAGGAGGTATTCCATGACCATTCACCGACTCGAACGGTTGACCGCGCTGATGGATGCCGCCGGGCTGCACGCCCTGGTGCTAAATCCCGGACCGGCGCTGGTGTATCTGACCGGACTGCATTTTCACCTCAGCGAACGTCCCACCACGCTGATCCTTGCTCCACCCCACCCGCCCGCGCTGATTGTCCCACAGCTGGAAAGCGATAAAGCCCGCGCGGCTTCGTTCCCGTTGCAATTGTTCCCCTTTGGCGACAACCCTGCCTTGTGGAAGCACACCTTCCAGGCTGCCGCGGACACCTGTGGACTGGACAGCAAGAAGATCGGCGTGGAACCCACCCGCCTGCGCTTCCTGGAGATGAGCTATTTGCAAGCCGCCGCGCGCAGCGCCGCCTTCATTTCCGCCGAGCCGCTATTGAGTTCCCTACGCATCCACAAAGATGCCTCCGAAATCGACGCCATGCGCGAGGCAGCCCGCATTGCCCAGCGCGCGCTGCAGGACATTCTGCCGCTGGTCAAGCCCGGCATCAGCGAACGCCAGCTGGCAGCCGAATTGATCATCGCCTTGCTGCGCAACGGATCATCGTCCGAACTGCCCTTTGCCCCGATCGTTGCTTTTGGAGAAAACAGCGCTAATCCCCATGCCGTGCCAACCGGGCGGCAGCTGCAAAACGGGGATCTGGTGTTGTTCGACTGGGGCGCCAGTTACGCGGATTACTTTTCGGACATCACCCGCACCTTTGCGCTGGGCGAACCCGGCGAGGAAATGCGCCGCGCCTACCAGCTGGTGCAGTCCGCCAACGCGGCCGGGCGAGCAGCCGGCAAGCCCGGACTCCCCGCCGGCGCGGTCGATGCCGCTGCCCGCGCGGTCATCACCGCCGGCGGCTACGGCGACTATTTCACCCACCGCACCGGTCACGGGCTGGGAATGGAATCGCACGAGCCCCCCTACCTGTTCGCCGAAAATGACCTCGCACTTCAACCCGGCATGGTATACACCGTCGAACCCGGCATTTACCTGCCAGGCATTGGCGGGGTGCGCATCGAAGACGCTATGGTCGTCACCCATGACGGGTGCGAATCCTTGACAGACTTCCCGCGCGATTTGATGCTTCTATAATCATGCCGTTCCCGCAAACCATCCCCTCCGCCGAACCTTTCTTCCTGCCCGCCGGTCGCACCGGCTGCCTGCTGTTGCACGGCTTGACCGGCGCACCGAAGGAGATGCGCTGGATGGGCGACCATCTGTGTGCCAACCAGGTTACCGTGCTGGGCATGCGGCTTGCCGGGCACGCCACCTCCCCCGCCGCGCTGGAACGAACCCGCTGGCAGGATTGGCTGGCGAGCGTTGAGGACGGCTACAACCTGCTGCGCGAGTGCTGCGAGGCGGTATTCGTCTGCGGGCTTTCGCTCGGCGGCACGCTGGCGTTGTACAGCGCGTCCTTCCTGCCCGTTCGCGGCGTAATCGCCATGTCCAGCCCGTATCAACTGCCCCGCGATTGGCGCTTGAACTTTGTGCGCCTGCTCCGCCGCATCCAGCCGCGCGTGGAGAAAGGCGCGCCGGATTGGCACAACCCGGACGCCGCCGCCGGGCACGTCGAATACCCGTATTATCCGACCGCCGCCATTGCCGAACTGCGCGACCTGCTGGGCGAGTTCCGCGCTGCCCTGCCGCAGGTGAACGTCCCCGTCCTGCTGGTGCATTCGCGCCAGGATCGCGGCGTCGCGCCCGCCAATATGGAAAAGATTCACGCCGCGCTCGGCAGCCGGGAAAAACACATGCTCTGGGTTGAAAACAGTGGTCACGTCATCCCGCGTGAGCCCGATCGCGCGGTGGTTTTCTCCGCCGCGCTTGATTTTATCCGCCGTCACAGCCTGTGAAGCGCAAGAACTGGAGATTCTCTTGTCCCTCGAAATTCTCACCTTCCCCCTGGGTCCGCTGCAAAACAACACCTACGTCCTGGTCGACAGCCAGACCAACCAGGCGGTCATCGTTGACCCGACCTTCGACAGCCACCAAATCGTCCAGACGATCCTCGAACGTCAGATCCGGCTGGAACAAGTCTGGTTGACGCATGCCCACTTCGACCACATTGCCGGCGCCAAATTGTTTTCCGAATCCCGCCAGCCGCCGCTGCCCATCCGCATCCACCCGGACGATTTGGACCTGTACCACTCCGGCGGCGGGGCGGGCATGTTTGGCATCAACATGCCGCAAATGCCCGAGCCGAGCCTGTTCTTCGCACACGGGCAGCTTTTGCGCGTCGGCAGTCAGACGGTCGAAGTACGCCACACCCCCGGTCACAGCCGCGGTCACGTCATCTTCTACGCTCCCCAGGCTGGGGCAGCCATCGTCGGCGACCTGATTTTTCAAAGCAGCGTGGGACGCACCGACTTGCCCGGCGCCAGCAGCACCCAACTGCTCAAATCCATCTATACCCAGGTGCTCACCCTGCCACCCGAAACCCGCCTGCTACCCGGTCACGGTGAAGAAACCACCGTCCAGGACGAAGCGGATAATAATCCCTATCTCAATTAAACGGCACACGGAATCCGCGCATGAAACCTAGCTGGTATAAACAAAATCAGGTCTGGATTTTCCCTTTCCTTTACCTGGTCAGCCGGGTGATCTACTTCATCGCTTTTATGCCATATGATTATTACGGCTTTGGCGACTTGCCGGTCTATTACGCCTGGACCGCCTTGCCCGGATTCCCGTATTTCAGCTACTGGGTTGAATACCCGCCGCTCTTTCCGTTCATTAGTGAACTGTTGCTAATCCTCGCCCGCGAACAGCGTTTCGTGTATGACTTCCTGATGTGCATCATCATCGCCGCCGCCGGAATGGGGATGATAATCGTTTTCCGCAAGATCGCCGTGCGCGTGTTTGGCGAAGAGGAAGGTCAGGAACGCAGCCTGATCTTCAATATCCTCACCTTGTTTCTTCCCTACAATTGGTGGTACGCCGAACCGATTACCGTGTTTTTGTTCCTGCTCGGTATCTGGCTGATCCTGCAACAAAACGACAGCCTGGCGGGAATCTGGATCGGCATTGGCATGCTCTCCAAGTGGTTCCCGCTCTTCCTGCTGCCGGGCTTGCTCGGCTTCCGCTCGTGGAAGCGGTTGGTCAAGATCAGTCTGATCGCGGTCGGTCTGACCGCGCTGGTCTTCGGCATACTGTGGATCGCTTCACCCGAAATGACCACCGCCTCGCTCATCGCCCAACCGGGACGCTCCTCCTGGCAGACCATTTGGGCGCTGCTGGACAACAACCTGACCACCGGTGCGTTTTTGACCATCGAAGACCGCCTGCATCCGGAAATTGCCGGCATTCCGCGCGGCAACCCGGCGCTCATTTCCAACAACCTGACTCTGGCTCTGTTTGGCTTGCTCGGCGCCTTTTTCCTGTGGAAGCGCAACACCTTCGACGACCGCTCCTACATCGCCTTTACCGGCATCACCTGGGTGGTTTTTCTGCTGTGGTCACCGGGCTGGAGTCCGCAGTGGATGCTTTATCTAATCCCCCTGATTCTGCTCAGCCTTCCGCTGTCGCAGGGATTGTTGATCACCATCCTGTTTATATTGTTGACGTTTATCGAATGGCCGCTGCTCCTCATGCGCGATTTATTCCAAACTTTGTGGCTGATCGCACCGTTGCGAATGATCCTGTTGACCGTGTTCATCATCTTATGGTATCAACAAATTCATCTGAAAAAATCAAGTCCTTCGATGTAAGATTTTTTCGAACTCATGGCTATCTCTGGCTGCCATTTGTTCTGGCGCTCTTCTTTCGATGGAATGGTGTGATCCAGAATTCCATCTGGTACGATGAGGCTTTGACCGTTTACCTCACCCGGCAACCGCTTTTTGAAATGGTTCGGCTGCTTACAACCGAACTAAATCCTCCGCTTTGGGAGATCATGGAATGGTTTGTGGTTCAAATCCTTCCTCCTCATGAATACAGCTACCGTCTCTTATCCTTCCTGTCTGCTATTGGAATCTGGATACTTGCTTTTAAGATATTGACTTTTTACCAAATTCATAAAGTTCACCAATTCCTGGCGTTATGCATTATTGCCGTATTACCCTATCAAGTATGGATGGCTCAGGATGCCAGAGTGTACGCATGGATGAGTTTGTTGTACCTGCTCGGGTTTTGGTATGTAATCAACCGGAAATGGCTTGGCTTTTTTGCCTGTTGTGGATTATTGCTTTATGCCAATAGTGCTGCACTTTTTTATTTTTTCTCTTTACTGTTGATCGGCGTGTTATTCCATCCTCAAAACCGCATTCGAATCTTTCTCATCGGAGCGGGGGTAATGGTTTTATTTTCCCCGTGGATACTGGGATCCTTACTTAATAATTTGTCTGGGCAGTACTTTGCCGGTTATAACATTCCACCGGTCAATGCTCAACGCTTTCTCATTCAGGTTGGGGCTTTATTCCTCATCGGTGGGGACAATTTTCCCCTCGCTTCAAATTTGATCCGATTTATGGGTATTTTGTTCATCTTCGCTCTTTTCGTCGAAATGTTCGTCAAAAAAGTCTTTAACTTGATATTTCATAAAAATTATTCCGTGTCCATTCCGTTAGTGACGTTTTTTTTATTTGCCACATTGCCCCTCGTGTTGATAACAGCGGCTGCATGGCTTTACAATAACGGTCATCTCATTTTGTATCGTTCATTCAGCGGAATTTCAGTGCCTTTAATTTTATTTATAGCCATCCGCTTGTCTCCTATGGTGCGGTTTTCGAGCATTCTTCT
Organism: Bellilinea sp.; assembly: GCA_037442545.1. Classification (GTDB taxonomy): domain Bacteria; phylum Chloroflexota; class Anaerolineae; order Anaerolineales; family Anaerolineaceae; genus Bellilinea. Next base: position 13,152 of record JBBIQB010000055.1, on the reverse strand, counting down.
GACAGTTTTTTTTATTGTTTACGCATGTATTTATTATTTCTGGTCACCTCAAATAAAAGGTGGTTATTTAAGGGAGGCAATTGTTAATTATCAAATCGAAAATCGTTCATCCACGGTTATTTTTCACGCAACAGCAACATCTCTATTACCTTTTGAGTATTACCTGAATGATGCTTCTCACTATCTACTGGATGCAAAATTGCCTGCTGGCTTCTTGAGCCAACCCTTACAACAATCTTTCGGCTTACAAAAAGTGCTCCCTCAAGAAATACCTTCTGATTTCTTTTGGGTGGTTTGGGCGAAAGACCACCATCTACCGCCTCAAGTACAAGAACAAATGGCTGTCCTGGTAAAAAACACCGTGCCGCTGGGTGTTATAGACTATCCCCAGGCTGCAAGGATTGAAATCTACAAAATAGCACGAGAAAATTGATTGAAATGAGATACCTCAAAATTTTCTATTTATTATTTTTGATTTTTTTATCCGCATACTTCCGCTTTGTTAATCTGGGCGACAATCCTGGCATCTATAACGATGAAGGCACCTTGCTTAATATTTCGATGAATCTTAATCAAGGAAAATCGGAGTATCTAGGGATTGAAGAATCATGGCTACTCGCAGGCAGGATGCCCCTATTCCCGTTGCTTTTGTCACTTGTTTTTCAATTCACCGATTCTCATTTATTAGTAGTGCTGAGGTCATTTTCAGCAGCAAGCGGCGTCCTCTCAGTTGTTCTCCTCTATTTATTTCTTCAAAATATCATCGAAAAGGAAACCTCTCCCCTTGCATTTCTTTCACCATTGGTTTTAGCCCTTCACCCAAAAATTGTATTGTTTAGTCGAATTGGTTTTGGATACAACTTACTACTCCCGCTGACAATCCTTATTTTCTGGTTCCTTTGGTTACTTTTCAAGACAAAACAAATCCGCTGGTTGATCCTTGCCTCGATTCTATGTGGGATCGGTACACTGGTTGAAGCTGCATACGTAGCATTTATGGTTTTCTTATTTCTCGCCATTGGTGCCTATAACTGGAAAAAATTACCCCTCTCATTTGTATTCGCATTTTTACCGTTACTCATTTATTTTTTCGCTTCATACATAATGTTTGGAGACTCATTCCTTTTTGACTGGCAGGTCACCTTTGGGAGAGGTACGGCTCAATCCATTTTTTATCAAATCGCTCACGTTTTTCTTAATCTAATCTCTTTTGGTCTTAATGACGTCTCGTTCCTGGTCGGGGTATTTGGAATACTTGGTTTACAAAACAGTAGATTGAGTATATTCTCATTCTTTGGGTTATTAATTCCGCTTATTATCATAAGCCGTACATTCCTGACATTGCACCAAAGCTACTATTACTTTCTCCCTTACGTTGGTTTTTTAGCGATCGGAATAGGAAATTTTGTCCTGCAAATTTCGAAATGGGTGCATCATTTTTCCCAGGAAACTGTAAACCTTCTTTTCGCACAGAAAATATCTCAAAACACTCAAAAACTGGTTACGAGTTTATTGTTTGAGTTAATTTTATTGTTTACCATCATCGCCCCGTCCGGTATTCTGATTTATGATTTAAACCTTCAGGTACAAAAAAAATTGGCGCCGCCCTTCGAAAACCTATTGATTGATTTAGATGAATTAGATGCTGTAAGTAAAACCATCAACCCAATGCTTCAAGCAGATGACCTGATCATCGCTTCACCCGCTGTTGCCTGGGCAATTAAGGGAAATGTAACCGATTATCAGATATCAATTGCTGTAAATGAAACGGGCACCATTCATTTTCCCGGTGGAATCCCCGCAGAAAGAATGCGGTTCGATAGCAAAATCGATAATGCCCGTTATGTTATCTGGGATACCATTCTTGAAAGCTGGAACGAAACCCAAATTCCGGGAATAGAAAAGTGGAGAGAAGAAATTTTTAACCACTGGGAACCAGTTTTTAATACTGAGAGCCTTATTGTTTTTGAAAATCCAAACCCGAAATAGGGCTTAAAAAATCGCACAGCGGGATTGTGAAGGTGTATTTTTTGAAATTTTTCATTGCAGGTAGACATAAAAATCTAATCTATCTATAAACTTCCCAATGAGAAAAGTGAATTTATAATATCCCGCGATGCTTTCTCTTTTCTCGCTATCCGCCAAAGGGAGTCTTCCATGAATAACAGCAAAGTCTGGATCATCGTGATCGCCGTCCT
>JBBIQB010000055.1:0-10942 GCA_037442545.1 Bellilinea sp. | reverse complement strand
CATCTTCTGCCTGTGCTTGTGCGTGGCAGCCGTGGCAGCGGGCGCGCTCGGATTTACCATCTTCCAATCCTCCACCAGCAAGCCCGAAGCGGATTGGGAATCATTTTTGGAAACCCCTTTCGTGGAAGCCACCGCACCGCGCCTGCCGGGCGTGACCGTCACGCCCCCGCCACAAGATGAGCCTGACGAGACGCCCACCCCCGCCGGTGGCGCAGCGTTCGAAACGCTGCGCCAGTTGCAGCAAGCGTTGGTGCCGGTCAACAACCCGCGCGAACTTGCCCAGCGGCTGGGCGGCAAGGGCGAAATCCCCGAAACTGTGCCGTTCGGCGGCGCATTCAGCCTCGGCGACCGCAAGACGTTCTGGGTCACCAACGTGGACACCACCCAGAACTTCCAGGTCGAGGCTGTACTGCGCTCGGTCACCAACAGCGCCTACTTCTGGATCGAGAACGGCGTGCGCTACGACGAAACCGCCCTGGCGCGGCTGACACAAGCCTTCAACGACCAGATCGTTCCCACCAACCGCGAATTTTTCGGTTCCGAGTGGAGCCCGGGCGTGGATAACGATCCGCGCCTATTCATCCTGTATGCCCGCGGGGCTGGCAACAACATTGCCGGTTACTTCTCCTCGGCGGATTCAGTCCACCCGTTGGCGCACCAGTATTCCAACGCTCGCGAGATGTTCGTCCTCAGTGCCGACAATACCAGCCTGGCGGAAGACTTCACCTACGGCGTGCTGGCGCACGAGTTTCAGCACATGATCCACTGGTACCGCGACCGCAACGAGGAAACCTGGCTCAATGAAGGCTTTTCGGAACTTTCGGTTTTGCTCAACGGCTACGATCCGGGCGGGTTTGACTTCATCTTTTCCATCGACCCCGATTTACAACTCAACGACTGGCCCAACGACTCCAACGCCACCACCCCGCATTACGGCGCATCCTTCCTGTTCGTGGCGTACTTCCTCGACCGGTTCGGCGAGGAAGCCACGCAGGCGCTGGTGGCGCACCCCGATAACGGGCTGGACAGCATCGACGCCGTGCTGGCTGATCTGAACGACCGCGACCCGCAAACCGGGGCGGTTATCCGCGCGGACGACGTGTTCGCCGATTGGACGATAACTAATTACCTCAACGACCCCAGCGCCGGCGACGGGCGCTTTCATTACAGTCGCTATACCTCCGCCCCAAACTTCAACGACACCGAAACGGTCACCTCCTGCGACGGGCGTATGCAGAGCCGCACAGTCAGGCAATACGGCGCGAATTACATCCGCTTCGACTGCCAGGGTAGTTTCACTCTCAATTTTCAGGGCAGCAGCGAGGTTAGCGTGCTGCCGGTGGGTGCCTATTCCGGCGATTACGCCTTCTGGTCGAACAAGGGCGACGAATCCAACATGACCCTCACCCGCCGCTTCGATTTCCGCGACGTTTCCGCGCCAATCCGCATCCAGTATGCCACCTGGTACGACCTGGAAACGGATTACGACTATCTCTACCTGGTTGCTTCGGAAGACGGTGGAGCAACCCCGCCAGGTTCTGGCGGGGCAACCTGGCGGATTCTTACCACCCCTTCCTGCACCACCGACAACCCGTCGGGAAATTCCTATGGCTGCGGTTATAACGACACCACTGGCGGTTACATCCTGGAACAAGTTGATCTTTCCGATTACGCCGGAAAAGAAGTGCTTTTGCGTTTCGAATACGTCACCGATGCCGCAGTCAACGGTGAAGGGCTGCTGCTGGATGATATATCGGTGGAAGCGGTTGATTATTTCAGCGACTTCGAAGCCGACGACGGCGGCTGGCAAGCCAATGGTTTTGTGCGCATCCAAAACCGCCTGCCGCAGACCTTTCGCCTGTCGCTGATCTACCCCGGCGCCAACCCCAGGGTCGAAAGTATCACCCTGGATGAAAACCAGAACGCACAGGTCGCGGTCAATCTGTCGAACCCAACCCAGCCGGTGGTTCTGGTGGTCAGCGGAACGACCCGCTTCACCCGCCAGGAAGCCAGTTACCGCTTCGACGCCCAGCGGTAAGCACAGCAGAATTAATCAAAAGGCTGCCCGAATGCAACCGGCAGCCTTTTGACAACTTGAAAAATAAAGTTCCGGGTTACTCCAACTTAATCCGCGATTGCCGCAGCCGGTTGAGTTCCTCCTCCAGCTCTTTGCGGCGCTGCATGGCAGCCATGCGCACCTCATCACTCACCCGGTCAACCGTTACACTCAATTGTTCCTGCAGCTGCTTGCCAGATGAAGGCGCAAAAATCAGCGCCAGGATCGCGCCAAGCAACCCGCCAAACAAAACGCCAAGGAAAAAACTTGCCAGGCGACGCATCTTGACCTCCTTTGGGTATCCAGACCTTGATCTATACTAATTATACCGGAAAGCGGGTGTTCATGGGGAGCGCTGCGCCAGACCCAGGCGGACGAAAAGCAGCGGGGCAGCCGCCGCAACCCAAAAACCGATCAGCGTATAGCGGAAAAAGCGAAATCCGTAGGCAATCAGGTCCGGTTCGCGCGGGAAAATCGCTCCCAACCCGGCGTAGAGAATCACCACCCCGACCAGCCCAACCCCAAAGCGCATGCCGCGCTGGGTGATGCTCCCGCGCGCACTGACCAGCCCGCCCTTTTGCAGCAGCAGGATCACCCCCATCAGCAGCCCAAACCCGGTGCCGCTGACGGTGAAAAATCCATCCAGCGAGAGCGGGTCGATCATTTCCTCCGGCGCAGCCGCCAGCGCGCCATCCACCCACGCCTGGGGCAGCTGCCAGGCGCTTAACCCCATGCGAATCAACAAGCCCAGCAGCATGATGCCAATCGCCGAGCCGAGCGCCGCGGTAAATTGCCGGGCAGCCGGCAGCGCAGTGAACCAGGCAATGATTTTATGCTCGAAGCGCAGAAAGACGAACAGCAGTAGCAATCCCAGCGCCCATCCCAGCAGTACATCCCGCAAAAAGTGAACCCCAAGCACCAGGCGCGAAACGCCGATAAAGAAAATCAACATCCCCGCGACCCACCACGCCCACGGCTGCGGGATTTTGGCGGCTGCCAGCCCCCACAGGCTGGCGGCGTTTTGGGCGTGCCCGGACGGCAAACCGAAAGACGTTTCGCTGATCATCGCGCGCACGGTTGCATCCACCCAGTATGGACGCGGTGAATGGAACGCCAGTTTCAGCGCACTGTTGATGGTATTGCTGGCAACCAGCATCACCCCAATGCGCAGCCCCAACCCGGTATCCACGCACCAGTACAGCAAGGGAATGATCAACAGGTAAAATTCTTCATTTCCCAGGAAGGTAATGGTGGAAAAGAATGGTTTGAGCCAACCCAGCCAGGTTTGCAGCCAATGGCTGACGGTCAGTTCGATGAGCATCAATGCATCCATGTAAAGCCATCCTGATCGGTGAATTTGGAATCGAAAAGCCTGTTCAACCGTTAATCCCACCGTTGACGAAAAAGATGGAAGTATTGTACACTAAATCCATGCAAACAAATGAAAAACGCTGGTGGGACCTCCTGTCCGCGGTGTTACTCCTGTCAGCCTTGATTACTGTTTCTTACCGGTTGGCGGATACCAAGTGGACGGATAACCTGAACATCGTCATTGGTTTGACCTTCATTGCCGCTGTTCTGGGGTTTGCGCTTGGTTACAGCCGATTCAGTCCGCAGGTGGTTGGCTTGTTCGGCTTGCTCTTCACCGTTTTCTTCGTCACCTGGCAGCTGGGTGAGTTGACTCCCGATAATTACATCTGGCTGGAAAGATTGTGGTTGTTGGGCGACCGCATGTGGCGCAACCTGTCGCTGTTTCTTCGCGATCAGCCGCTCAACGATTCGATCCTCTTCCTCGCCAACATGGTGCTGCTGTTCTGGCTGATTGCCATCTCCACCGCCTACCAAATGGCCCGCTACGGCAAACCCTGGCAGGGGTTGATCCTGACCGGCATTGCGCTGGTGGTGGTTGACCTGTATCATCCCCCGCTGGCGCAAAGCGGGGTGGCAACCGCGCTATACGCCGTGCTTTCGCTGCTGCTGGTCAGCCGCCTGTATTACCTGAAGCGCGCCCGCGAATGGGAACAAAATCAGGTCGGCGTGGATACCGATACCGGCTTCAACCTGCTGCGCGCCACCTTGATCGTGGTGATCGTGCTGGTGTTTTCCGCATGGCGGACGCCGACGATTGTGCGCGCCTTCGTCCCCAACACCCCCGAACGCCAGCGCATGATCGAATCGCTGCAATCCCTGCGCGAGCGCTTTCAAAACGCGACCGCCCCGCTGCGCGGTTCGGTTGCTGTGCCGGACGAATTTTATGCCGATGAATTTGCCCTGGGCACCGGCAGCATATTGACCGACGCCAATATATTCACCGTCAAACCCAGCGCTGCCCAGCGCAGCGGCGTGCCGTATTACTGGCGCATCCGCAGTTACGATACCTACAACCAGGGACGCTGGGAAAGCACGGTTACCACCATGCGCCCGCTGACCACCACCAGCACACCGCTGGATTATCCGGGGTATTCACGCCGCGTGAACCTGCGTTTCGACTTTCGTCCGCTGCGCAACCTGAGCATGGTGTATGTTCCCGGTTTGCCGGTTTCCATCGACCACAATGTACAACTCATCTTCGATGGCACCAATCGCACCCAACTGCAAGACGTGATTACCGTGCTGGCAGATCCGGATATTCCCCCCGGTACAACCTACCAGGTAACCTCTTCCATTGCCTCCCCCACCATCACCACCATGCGCGAAGCCGGTGCGGACTACCCGGAATGGGTCACCGAACGCTACCTGCAATTGCCCGCCGACCTGCCGGCAAGCATTCCCCGCCTCGCTGCCGAGATCACCGCCGGGTTGGACAACCCGTATGATAAAACTGCCGCGGTCACCCGCTGGCTGCGCGAGAACATCGAATATTCGCCTACCATCCCCGAGCCGCCCTCCGGCAGGGACCCGATCGAATGGGTGCTGTTCGAGCAAAAGCAGGCATTTTGCAATTATTACGCCACCGCCCAGGTGCTGATGCTGCGCTCGCTGGGGATACCCGCGCGCTGGGTCATTGGCTACGCGCAGGGATTTTTCGACACCGAAGAAGGCATCTATTGGGTACGCGACAAAGACCGCCATGCCTGGCCCGAAGTCTACTTCCCCGGACTCGGCTGGATCGAGTTCGAGCCCACCGCGCTGCAAATTGCCATCGACCGTCCGGAAGGCGGCGCGGCGGACGACCGCATTCTTCCCGATCAGCCCAATCTCAATCAGCCACAACTGCTGGATGAATTCGAGGACGCCACCCGCTTCGACGAACAAGGTAACGCATCCTCGGCACCTCCGCAGACCACCCCGCTGGTGGGCGCGACGCTGATCATCCTGGGGCTGCTGGTCGGCATGATCGCCTTCTTCGTATACGGTCCGGGGCGCAAAATTCGCCGCGTCAATTCGCAGCAGACTCTGCCGGTGCTGATCGAGCGCGCCCTGCGCCAGCGCGGCTGGCGTATCCCGCGCTGGTTGACCCAATGGTCGCTGTTCAACCAGCTCAGCCCCATCGAACGCAATTTTTACAGCATCGGCTGGATGAACCGCATCATGGGCATTCAGGCGCAGCCCGCCTGGACTCCCGCGGAACATGTTCACGCATTGGTCAGGCTGGTACCGGAAAACGAAATTCCAGCCAACCAATTGCTGGAGGAATACCACAAAGCCGTGTACAGCACCCACCCGCCCGACAACCCGCTCGCCCGCGAAGCCAGTCGCCAGTTATGGCAGCGCACTCTGCAAAAACGCGGTAAAATGATCTGGGCAAAAATTCGGGGCATGCCCATCTGATCCACGATCGCCCATCCAATATTCGTTGAAGGAAATTCGGCTTGAGTGAGTTCAAATCCGCCGGGCGGGGAAACAACCTGACAACCAACCTCGAAAACCTGAAGGCGGCCAGTGAGCAGGTTCGCAGTTACCTGCAAGCCAACCGCCCCGCAGCGCTATCGCAAAGCTTTTTCGAAAAGGTCTTTCAGGTGTACGGACTGATCGAAAAAGTCGATCAGCAGGTCGAGGAACTGGAAGAGGAACGCCGCAATCTGACGGCGCTGGCAGGCGTCGGGCAGGTGATCAATTCATCGCTCGACCTGTCGATTGTGCTGCAAATCGTGATGGATACCATCATCCGCATTACCGGCGCCGAACGCGGCTTTTTGATGCTGCGCGATGCACAGGGTAATCTGGTCACCCACATCGCCCGCAACTGGGTGCAGGAATCACTCAACACCACCGAACTACACATCAGCTTCACCATCATCGACCGGGTGGTTAACGAGGGGCAGCCGGTGCTCACCACCAATGCGCAGGAAGACCCGCGCTTTGGCAACCAGGATTCGGTCATCGCCCACAACCTGCGCTCGATCCTGTGCGTCCCGCTGCGGGTCAAAAATGAAGTCACCGGTGTAATCTACGCCGATAACCGCATCCGCAGCGGCTTGTTCACCGCCAAACAGTTGGATCTGCTAGCGGCATTTGCCAATCAGGCTGCCGTGGCAATCGAAAACGCGCGTTTGTTCGACTCGGTCAAACAGACCCTGTCCGAGGTGACCGAACTCAAGAGCCTGATGGACAATGTGTTCGCATCCATCGCCAGCGGCGTGCTGACCGCAGATATTCAGGAACGCATCCTGCTGTGCAACCGCGCCGCCGAAGAGATTTTGCATAAAAAATCGCGCCAGTTGGTCGGCGAGAGCCTGGAATCGGTGCTGGCTGCGCTTTCACCGGCTTTGCTGCCGGAATTGAAGCGCGTGCTGGCAACCGACGAGCCGGTGCTGGGGCTGGAAATTTCGCCTAGTATGCCGCGGCGTGGACAGATCGATTTACGCTTGAGCATAACCCCGCTTAAGGACGATCAGCAGCAGACCCAGGGCGTCGCCATCGTCATGGACGACCTGACCGAAAAAAAACAACTCGAGGCGCAGCGCCGCCTGTTCGAAAAAATGGTCTCCCCGGCGGTCATCCGCCAGTTGAACCCCGACAGCCTCATCCTCGGCGGGCAGCGCAAAGAGATCACCGTGCTGTTCGCCGACATCCGCGGATTCACCGCCTTCAGCGAATCCTCCTCGCCGGAAGAATTGGTCAGCGTCCTCAACCGCCACCTGGCAGCCGCGGCGGACGCCGTGCTTCAGGAAGAGGGCACCATCGATAAATTCTTGGGCGACGCGATCATGGCTTGGTTCAACGCCCCGGTGCGCCAGCCGGATCACGCCCTGCGCGCGGTGCGGGCGGCATTGAAGGTGCGCACGGCGATGGATGAACTGCACCGCCAGATGCCATTTGAACACCACCTCAGTTTCGGGATGGGCATTCACACCGGTGAAGCCGTGCTGGGGCTGGTGGGCAGCGACAAACGCATGGAATACACCGCCATCGGCGATTGCATTAATACCGCCAAGCGCATTCAGGAAAATGCATCCAGCGGGCAGATTTTGATCACCCAGGCGGTCATCGATCGGCTGAACGGGCGCGGCGTTTACCAGCCGGTTCAGGCGATTCACGCCAAAGGCAAGCGCGAGCCAATCCCGGTATTCGCATTGAACGTGCTGCTTTAAGCCGCCGGTTCAGGGTTTTTCCGGTAGTTTGTCCCACACCCGTTCGATCAGTTCGATCACCTGCTGCAATCCCTGCCGGATGGGCGGAATTTCCAGGAATTCCTGAGCGGTGTGCGGCGCGCCGCCGCGGCTCAAACCCAGGCATACCGCCGGCATTCCCCGGCTGAGGGGAATGTTGGCGTCGGTGGATCCCACATCCAGCGTTGCCGGGATCTGCATTTCCGCCAGGCACTCCAACGCCAGCTTGACCAGCGGGTGCGAAGGGCGCAGCCCGCCCGCTGGTCGCATGCCGATGACATCCATATCGAACTTGACCCCCCTGCGCGCCCGCGCGGCAAGCACACGCCGCACCCGGTTGGTCAGCCGCGTCAGAGTTGTCTGGTCTTCCGAACGCAAATCAACCTCGCAGCTTGCGCTGGAGGCAATCGTGTTAATGGATGTGCCACCCTGCACCATGCCAACATTCAAACTGGTGCGCGGCTTTACCGGCAGCACAAATTCCGCCAGGTTGTGGATGACTGCCGCCAGTTCGTGGATGGCGGACGGCGTACCATAATTCGCCCAGGCATGTCCGCCAGCCGTACAAGCAGTAATGCGGTAGCGCGCCACGCCGAGACCCCGATGGCATACCTGACCCAAACCCAGTCCTTCGAGGATCAGGTAAGCCTGCGCCTCCTCCCCAAACCGGTCGACCACCGCCTTCATTCCAGACAGGTTGCCAAGCCCTTCCTCGCCCACGTCGGCTACCAACCAGATATCGCCTGGAAATCGCTGTCCGCCATCGACCAGCCATTGACCGATGGCAAGCAAACCCGCCAGCCCGAGCGCATTATCCGCCACCCCCGGACCGGTCATCTTGCCGGTGGTGACTTCCAGCGGCAGCGGCGGCTCGTCTGGATGAACCGAATCCAGATGCGCCGATATGACCAGCGGCGGGCGCGCTCCACCGCGCCAGCGCGCATACACATTGCCGCTTTCCTCTTGAATCACCTCATCCATCCCCAGACGAACCAGTTGCGCATGAAGGTAAGCAGCCCGCTGCTGCTCGCGGAAGGTCGGCGCAGGAATTTGCTGAATCCGCGCGGTTTGATAAATAATGGCGTCCAACAGATGGGGGGCGATCTTGCTCATCAGATTTTGCTGACCATATCGCGCAGCTTTTCCAGGCGCAGGTTGGGCAAACTGGGCAGTGTGTCAAGCGCGTAGAGCGGTCCGCTGCCTTCAACGACCAGCGAAGCCGAAATATTGCCGCGCAGCGCGGCTTCCAGCGGATCGTAGGTCTGGCGGAAGCCCGCCAGAAAACCACCGCTAAAGGCGTCTCCGGCGCCGCTCGGATCGACAACTCTGACGGGATACGCCGGCACAGCCCAACGCTGGCGGCGGGCGCGGTCGTACACCACCTGCCCGCGGCTGCCGCGTTTGACCACCACCACCTCGCAGTCATAGGCGGCGATCATCTCGATCATCGTCCACAGGTCATCGCTGATACCCTGGTACAGTCCGCGCAGTTTTTCCTCGCTGCACAAAAACACGTTCACCCCGCGCAGCATCGCCGGCAAATCGTCGCGGAAGGTCGGGTTCATGCTGCCGATGGAAGGATCCATAGTCAGTGTGGTGATGTGTCCCTGGCGAAAGAGCGACGGCAGCAGGCTCTGGCTGAGGAAATCCAGCGGCGCGATATGCGCCGCGGTTGCATCCAGGTAATCGGGCGGAAAATCATTGGCGCGGATGGTCAATGCCGAAGGCTGCACCCGGCTATCGATGGACCGGGTTGCCGCGCTGTAGCCGAGCAGGGCTTTGGGGAAGGACAAGCCGAGTCGCGAAAAGTGCGCCACCGGGTTTTCCACCTCGCGCGATTCGCCCTCGGTGTACGCGGCAAAGTTGCGCACATCCAGCGCGTCCGGCAGAATTTTAATCCCGCGGCAGTCGAACCCACGCTGCTCGAATTTTTCCAGCCACTCCTTGGGGTAGTCCTCCCCCACCCTGGCAATCAATCCAATCCCCTGATCCCAAATGCGCAAACCAACCGCGGAATAGATCAGACTTCCTCCGGCGGCATCCAGGCTGGGTTTGCCGTTCAACGGCAACACAAAATCGCGTTGTAACTTACCCGCAATCAGGTAACGTAAAAATGGAGCGCTATCCAAACCATCCCCCGCACGCAGCGCGCACAGTCAATTTATTTTTTGGGACCAGGAATATCCGAGATCAACCGCAGCACGCCGAGCACCCCCAGCCCTACCTTGACCCCGTCCCCGGCGGTCAGTTTGGGCGACTGATGGTTCTCTTCGGAACGTTGGATCAGCATGACCGCAGCGATCACGCCGGCGAGCGCTCCCAGTACACCTCCAATGAGAATCGTTTTGGTTTTCCAGTTCTCCATGAGCTGTCCTTTCGGATTGGATTATTGCTCGGAAATGTTCAGCGTCGGGTTCGTTTGGATCGCAGCGCGCGCGCCCCGGCATTCCAGCCGCCGATCTTGATGAACGGCGCGGACAACCGGTTGCAAAAATTCACTACCCACAAACTGGCAACCTGGGCATAAATTTGAGCCAGGCGCAAATACGCCGGAAAAATGGTCAAAAAGCGGCTCATCAGGTAGATCAGCCCAGTCGTCACGGCGAGGAATAACAGCCCGATGAACAGCAGCGGAGCAGCCAGCCAGATGGTCGAAATGGCTGCCCATTGGCTGGTTTTGGCGCTGCCCGGTGTAGGGCTGAGCACCGCTAACAGCCCCAGCGCAATGAAGATCACCCCAGCTGCCACCACCGGAAGGATGATTTGCCAGAACACTTGTCTGCGGTGTTTCTGAAACGTTGGGGATGAAGCAGCCTCGCCTTGGTTTTGCATGTTGCTATTGTAGCACGAATCCAGCCGGCTTCCAGCACGGGTGGAAAGGTCGAGGATCAAACCCGTTCCACCCGCACCACACGCGGCAATCCATTCAGATCAAGGAACAGTTCAACCTGCGCCTGCGGCAGCCAGCGGCGAAGGGTCAGCGCCGGCGGGCCGCTGGCCCAGGGGGCGATCAGAGCGGCCGCCAGACCGACGTACGGCAGCCAGTGCCAGTGCCGGCTGGGAGCAACGATACCGGTTTGCGCGACGAAGGCAAACCAGAAGGCGCTCGCGGCAGCCAGCGCGGTTTCGTCGACCCTGGCCTCGGCGAGCTGCGCGGCAAACTGCTCGACCGCCAGTCGCGCTGCCTGCTCCTTGAGCTGGAGGTCGCTGAGCTTTTGCCGGCGCGGCTCGAGGTCCCGCTCGAGGCCGAGTCGACGCTCGTCGACGGCCTTGAGGCGTGCTGCCAGCTCATCCAGCCGCGACCGGGCTTCGCGCACCCGTTCCTCGGCCGCTG
>JBBIQB010000054.1:0-18967 GCA_037442545.1 Bellilinea sp. | reverse complement strand
CTTCCTCTGCCAGTCCGGACATTGAACCGGCACGAATGCGGATGCCGGACTGCTCCAGCTCGCTGCGCAGGCGGTCGCCGCGGAAATCCTTCTTGGCTTTACTGCGGCTGAGCATCCTGCCCGCGCCGTGGCAGGTCGATCCCCACGATCGCGCCATGCTCTGCTCAGTGCCCACCAGCACCCACGAGGCGGTGCCCATGCTGCCCGGAACCAGCACCGGCTGACCGAAGGGTTTGTACACATCCGGCAGTTCGGGGTTATCCGGACCAAATGCGCGCGTTGCGCCTTTGCGATGGACGCAAACGCGCACTTTTTTACCGTCCAGCAAATGGGTTTCGACTTTGCCCATGTTGTGAGCAATGTCATAAACTTGGTGCAAATCCCAGCGCAGTCCGCTGCCCGCCAGGGCTTCCTCGAATGCCCGCCGCGCCTGATGCGCCAGCACCTGGCGGTTGCAAAAGGCGTAATTGGCAGCGCTGCGCATGGCTGCCAGGTAATTTTGCCCTTCCGGGCTGTCCAGCGGCGCGCAAACCAGTTCGCGGTCGGGCAGCTGAATATTGTAACGTCGCACCGCGCTTTGCAGTTCCTGCACATAATCGGTGCAAACCTGGTGACCGAACCCGCGTGAGCCGCAATGGATCATCAAAGTCAGCATGCCCTCTTCCAATCCCATTGCCCGCGCCGCTCCCGCATCAAAGAGCTGATCAACCACGCCAACTTCGATAAAGTGATTGCCCGCGCCAAGCGTGCCCAACTGGTTCAATCCGCGCTGTTTGGCGCGCGCGCTGACCTTGGCTGGGTCAGCCCCTTCCAGTTCCCCGCCCTCCTCGGTGCGGCGCAGGTCTTCCTCGCTTGCCATGCCTTTTTTCAACGCCCAGCGCGCGCCCTGCCGGCAGATCGTGTCCAGGTCGCTGCCGCTCAGGCGCATGGCGCCTTCACTGCCAACTCCGCTGGGGCAGTGGTGATTGAGTGCATTCGCCAAGTCGTTGAGCCGGCTGTGCGCCTCCTCCAAAGGGATGCGCGAGCCGAGCAGCCGCACCCCGCAGTTAATGTCATAGCCGATTGCCCCCGGCGAGATGACCCCCTGCGGGTACTGGGTGGCAGCCACGCCGCCGATGGGAAAGCCATACCCCTGGTGCATGTCTGGCATGACCACCACCGGCTCGACCACGCCCGGCAGGGTTGCGGCGTTGATTGCCTGCTCAATGGATTGATCCTGCATTGCGGCTTCCAGCAAGCGGCGGGTGACGAACAGGCGTACCGCGACGCGCATATCACGGCGGTACGTAGCCGGAATTTCCCATTCGTATTCGCTGATTTTGTTCAAATCCTGAATTCGGATCATCGCCCGTCTCCTCACACATCGAAAACAACCCGGACGTGCAGGCTGTCGCCAACCGGCTCGATCGCCAGATCGTGATAGGTTACTGCCTTGACCGGTTTTTCCATCCGGCGCACGGGAAAACCCGCCAGCGCCGTCGTCAGCGTCAGTCCATCCAGGCGTAATGCGAAATCGGAAAAGCCGATCCGCTCAACTTCCAGGTAATAAAGAATTTCGTTCAGAAAAGCCACCAGCAGGCTTTCGCCATCCGGCTCCGACAGGGTGAACGAAACGGAACATGGCTGACGTTGGTCCAGATCCAGCCCCATCAGCGCATTCATTCCCAGCCCTGCCTGGCGCAGCAGCCCGGCAAGGTCAGGCGCCCAGACGCGCAGTGCCCAATCGGCGGTGTGTTGGATTTCTTCAAAACCGGATTGATTCATTCGATTGTCCTTACTGGTTTTATAATTATACCGTTATGAAATCCCGATTAGATTACATTGAGTCCCGTTTACAGAGCCTGATCGAGACCCATTTCTCGTGGTTGCCATGGCACAGCCGCCAGCCCCGCCTGGCAATTCAAATCGTGGATGCGCTGCGCACCCAGGTGTTCAACAACAGCGAGGAAAACCAGCCGCTGCCAAATATCCTCGTCTTTGCCATGCACCCGGCACATGCCGCTGCCTGGCAGAACAACCCGGAATGGATGATCTGGTTGAGCCAGGTACTCAATCAAACCACGCTCGAATCCGGGGCACATTTCGTGGCGGCGCCGGTGATCCAGGTTGTCGCCGACGAGCGGCTGGGCGATTCCGATTTACGGGTTACAGCTGCCTTCCAAAACACCGACCTGGGTTCTACCGCCGCATTGATCTTGCCGGGCGAGAAAATCCCGGCGGAGGATGCCGCCAGCCGCGCCTATGTAATCATCAACGGCAGCCAGTTTTTCCCACTCGACCAGCCCGTCATCAACCTGGGGCGGCGCAGCGACAATCACCTGGTGATCGAGGATTTGCGCGTTTCACGCACCCACGCCCAAATCCGGCGGGTTAAAAACCAAACTATTTTGTTCGATCTCGACTCCACCGGCGGGACGTTCGTCAATGGCGTGCGCGTCACTCAGACGACGCTGCTCCCCGGCGATGTGATTTCCCTGGCAGGTTTTACCCTGATCTACGGCGAAGATGCCCGCGAAACAGATGCGCGCAGCATCACCTCCCCGGCTGAACCTTCGGTATAATTTCAGCATGAGTGCAATCGTAGTCCTCATCTTGCGAATCCTGATGACGGTGGCGCTGTACGCTTTCCTGTTCTGGGCATTCAGCGTCATCTGGCGCGACTTGCGTCATCAAACCCAGAGCCTTTCGAGCGCATTGATCCCAGCCATCCGCTTCACCTCGCTGGATGCGCTGTCCGAAAACGAACTGCGCTTCCAAAAAACCGAGATCATCCTCGGTCGTGAGCCGGGCTGCACCTTGCCGGTCCTGCACGAGACCGTCTCCGCGCGGCATGCCCGTTTTTCGTACTATCAAAACCAGTGGTGGGTGGAGGATCTTAATTCCACCAACGGCACTTTTTTGAACGACGAAAAATTGACCACCCGGACGGTGATCGTCAGCGGCGATGAAATTCGCTGCGGGCAGGCTTCCTACCGCATCGAAATCGAAGCCAAACCTTAAGATACATTAGGGAGAGAACCATGAACCAACAACCCATACTGGGCGTGATCGGCGGGTCGGGATTGTACCATTTCAGCGGTCTGGAGCAGGTCGAAACCGTGCTGGTTGAGACTCCGTTTGGTGCTCCCAGCTCCCCCGTGATGATCGGCAGACTGGAGGGCAGACGGATCGCCTTCCTTGCGCGGCACGGCATTGGTCATCACATCCTGCCGTCCGAGGTCAACTATCGTGCCAATATCTACGCGCTCAAGCAACTGGGGGTGCGCTTTGTTATTGGGGTGAGCGCCTGCGGTTCCCTGCGTCACGACTACAAACCCGGCAACTTCATCATCCCCGATCAGGTGATCGATTTCACCCGCGACCGTAACCGTACCTTTTTCGGGGATGGGCTGGTCGCGCATGTCAGCACGGCTGATCCGTTTTGCGCCAACCTGTCGCAACAGCTGCTCAAGGCTGCTGTCAGCAGCAGCGTGGAAGTTCACCGCGGCGGCACCTTCATTACCATCGAAGGACCGCGCTTTTCCACCCGAGCCGAATCGCACCTCTTCCGTTCGTGGGGCATTTCGATCATCGGCATGACCACCGCCCCGGAAGTGTTCCTGGCGCGAGAAGCCGAACTGTGTTACGCCAGCCTGGCGCATATCACCGACTACGATGTCTGGCATCTTGCCGAGGAGCCGGTCAACGTGGAAATGGTCATTCGCACGCTTGTCCACAACACCGAAGCCGCCCAGCAAACCATCCGCGCCCTGGCAGCCAGCCTGGAGGAAGACCAGCCCTGCGAATGCGCAAGCGCATTGGAAAAGGCGATCATCACCGATCCAAGCCGCGTTCCCGCGCACACCCGTCAAAAATTATCCCTGCTGGTGGACAAGTACTTCAAATCGTGAACTGGCTTTTTCCACCCGTCGCCGCCCCGCAAAACAACGTCGAACGGCGGCTGTTAACGTACGCGGCGCTGTTCCTGACCCTGTTCGCCGTGATCCTCACTCTTTCGCCCGCCGTCCGGCTGCATTCCTGGCAGGTGGAATACCGCTGGACCCATTGGATTGGCTGGGCAGGCTGGATAACCCTGTTCAGCCTGGCATACCGGGCGGTCAACCGTTGGAGTGAAGAACACGATCCGTACCTGTTACCGCTCAGTGCGTTGCTGACCGGCTGGGGATTGTTAACCATCTACCGGCTGGATACATCGCTCGGCTACCGCCAGACCCTCTGGCTGGTGGTGGCAATGCTCGTGCTGATCGTGGCGGTGCGCCGCCCGCAAGGGTTGAATTGGCTGCGGCGTTACAAATACCTTTGGCTGACCTCCGGTCTTGTGCTGACCGGGCTCACTTTCATCTTTGGCACCTATCCGGCAGGCGAAGGACCGCGCCTGTGGCTGGGCTGCTGCGGCTTATATTTTCAACCCTCGGAACCGCTCAAACTGCTGCTGATCCTTTTTCTGGCTGCCTACCTGGCGGAGCGCATCCCGCTGCAGTTCAACCTGGCTGCCTTGCTCGCTCCAACCCTGGTGATGACCGGCGCGGCGGCGTTGCTGCTGGTCGTCCAGCGCGATCTTGGGGCGGCTTCGCTGATCATCGCCATTTACACCCTGCTAGTTTTCCTGGCTTCGGGCCGCCGCCAGGTGTTGATTTTCAGCGGCGGATTTCTTCTCGTGGCTGCCGTGGCTGGTTTTTTGGTCTTCGATGTCATCCGCCTGCGCGTCGAAGCCTGGTTGAATCCATGGCTCGATTCCGCTAATCGTTCCTTTCAAATCGTCCAGTCGCTGATCTCGGTAGCTGCCGGGCGCTGGATGGGTTCCGGTCCCGGCTTGGGCAGTCCCGGACTGGTACCGGTGGCTCATTCGGATTTTATTGCCGCCGCGATTGGCGAGGAAACCGGGCTGGCGGGCATGGTCGCCCTGCTGGCAGCCTTTGCGCTGCTTACCTACCGTTGTCTGATCATCGCGCTGCGCGCGCGCAGCAGTTTCCACCGCTTCTTGGCTGCCGGCATCGGGATTTATTTTGCCGTGCAGTCTATCCTGATCATCGGCGGTAATCTGCGCCTGCTGCCCCTGACCGGGGTCACACTGCCGCTGGTCTCGTACGGCGGTTCATCGCTCGCCACCTGCCTGATGGCAGTGCTGATTTTGCTGTGGATCAGCGGCTGGAATGGCAGCCAGCCCTTGCCGGTGCAGCGTCCCACACCGTACCGCTGGGTTGGCAGCCTGTTCCTGGCTGGATTCGCCGCCCTGGCACTGCTGGCGGGCTGGTGGGCGATCATCCGCGCCGACGATCTGCTCACCCGCCCAGACAATGTGCGCTGGATGGTCAACGCGCGCTTCGTGCCGCGCGGTGACCTGCTCGACCGGCGCAATCAGGTCATCGCCACCACAGTTGGCGTACGCGGCGATTTGCAGCGCCGCCTGCTTTACCCGCCACTGGGCAATACCATTGGGTATGTAAACCCGCGCTTTGGGCGCACCGGACTGGAAGCCTCTTTGGATGGCTTTCTCACCGGGCTGCAAGCCAATCCGGCGTCGCGCATCTGGCTGGCGGAATGGCTCTATTCCCAACCACCGGATGGTTTGCATGTGCGCCTGAGTCTGGATGTAGAACTACAAAAGAAAGCCGACGCGCTGATGGAAGGGCATAAAGGCGCGCTGGTGCTGCTCAACGCCAGCACCGGCGAGATTCTGGTGATGGCATCTCACCCCTATTTCGATCCCAACCAATTGGAAGAACGTTTTTCGGAGTGGGCAGCCGATCCATCCGCGCCGCTGGTCAACCGCGCCACCCAGGGACAGTACCCGCCCGCCAATTCGCTGGCACCCTTTTTGTATGCCTATGCGAAATCCCTGGAAACTCTACCCAACTTCCCCGCTCGCTTGACCTACAACCTGGGCGATCAAACGCTCAGTTGCGCCCGCCCTCCGCGCACCCCGCTGACTTGGGAAACCGCCGTCGAAGCCGGCTGCCCGGCACCGCTGGTCGAACTGAGCCGCTCGATCAGCGCCGCACAGTTACGCGAACTGTTCCGCAGCCTCGGTTTTTATGACGCGCCGGATGCCCGTCTGCCTGTCTCGCCGCCGGCTGCCGACCAACCGCTTGCCAGCTCGCGCCTGGCAGCCCTCGGGCGCGACGGGATGACCGTTTCACCCATGCAAATGGCGCTGGCTGCCGCCGTATTGACCAACAATGGGGTTCGCCCCAGCCCTCGGCTGGCGATCTCGGTGGAAACGCCCCACCAGGGTTGGATTATCCTGCCTGCCCAACCCTCGCAGCAAGTTCTGCCGCCGCAGGAAATCCACCAGGCGGTCAGCCGGCTGGCCTCACAGGATATGCCGATGTGGGAGACGGTTGCCGCCTTTAGCGATCAACAAACCTCGGTCTCCTGGTACCTTGCGGGGACACTGCCCAATTGGGGCGGAAGCCCGCTTGCCCTGGCTGTGCTGATCGAGGCAGACGACGCGCCGTTGGTGCAGTCGATCGGGAAATCGATTCTCAGCAGCGCGCTTCAGCCGCTCACGCCTTAACCAGCAAACTGCGCAGCGCCGCTTCCAATTGGTCGTAGCGGAAGGAATAGCCCGCCTCGAGCAGCCGGCGCGGCAAAGCGCGCTGTCCTTCCAGCACCAGGCGGCTCATTTCACCCAAAACTAGACGCAGCGCCAAGGCGGGTACTGGCATCCAATATGGGCGACGCATCACTTTTGCCAGAGTCTTGCCAAATTCCGTGTTGCGTGCCGGCTGCGGAGCGGTCAGGTTATACGCGCCGCTGGCAGCCGGATTAGCGAGCAAGAATTGGATGGCAGCGACGACATCCATCATGTGGATCCATGCCAGCCATTGTCTGCCGCTGCCGACCGGTCCGCCAACAAACAGACTGAAGGGCAGGGTCAACCGCTTGAGCACCGTCGCCTGCGGCGCCAGCGCCACGCCGGTGCGGATGATCACCCGCCGCACGCCCAGGTCTTCCACCGGGCGGGTCGAGTTTTCCCAGTCCACGCACAGGCGGGCAAGCGAATCGCTGCCCGCCGGGCTGGATTCATCCAGTTCGCGGTCGCCGCCGTCTCCGTAATAGCCAACGGCGGAGGATTGCACCAGCGCTGTGGGTTTTGAAGCAGCTTGGGCAATCGCCGCGGCGATTGCTTTGCCCGAATCGACCCGGCTGGAGTAAAACCGCGCCCGCCGCTGCGCCGTCCAGCGACCGCCGCCTAAATTTTCACCGGTCAAGTTGATCACCGCATCGCTTTTCTCGACGAGATGACTCCACCCGCGGAGCGTAGCCGCGTCCCAGCCAACCGCCTGAGCGCCTGCCGGCAAACGTAACCGATCCGGGCTACGGCTGAGGATCTGCACCGTATGCCCCGCCTCAACAAAGGTTTGAGTCAACAGATTGCCGATCAAACCCGAACCACCTGCAATCAACACATTCATCGTTTTCATCCTGTACAACATATTAACACTTTTTAACCGTTTCCTCATAGCCGATGTATAAAGGTGGTGCTATAATCGTTCGGGGGAGGTCGCTATGGCGGATAATGTTCTCGTGTTGAACGCCAATTTCGAGCCAATCAATGTCTGCGACTTGCGCCGCGCGGTTGGTCTAATTTTAACCCACAAGGCTTCCCTGGTCGTGAATGGGCGGGGAGAAATCCGCACCAGCGCAGCCATATACCCGCGCCCTTCCATCATCCGCCTCGAACACATGGTTCACCGCCCCCGCCCCAAGGTCAAACTCGCCCGCCGGGAAATTTTCCGCCGCGACAACTACACCTGCCAGTACTGTGGCAAACGCAGCGGCGACCTGACCGTCGATCATATCGTCCCACGCCATTTGGGCGGCCAACACACCTGGAGCAACGTGGTCACAGCCTGCGCACAGTGCAACCACCGCAAAGGCGGACGGACGCTGGCGGAGGCGAGCATGCAATTTATCCGCCAACCCGCCGAGCCGCCCGCCTCGGCATTGTACATTTTCGGACGCCACTTAAACGAATATTCCGAGTGGGAGCCCTTTTTGCTCGGTTGGTGAAAAACGTATTTGTTTGATGACGCTGCCCGGAATCGTTCCGCTCAGGCATCAATTCAGGTCGATCTCCATAAAATCCCGCCCGACGATCACGGGACCATCGAATGCCGTGCTCGCCTCAGCGATCATCTGCTGTGGGGCGGCGGTTGCCGGGTAATGAATCAAATATAGCTGCCGGACGCCCGCCCGCTGCGCAATTTCACCCGCCTGCCGCGCCGAGGAATGCCCGATGGTTGCGCCGGTTGCCTCGTGGATGAGGATATCCGCGCCGCGCGCCAGCCGCACAACGCTGTCGCTGGGTTCGGTATCGCTGGAATAGGCAACCGTTTTGCCGCCCGGGCTGAATTCGATGCGGATACCGATGGTTGGCAAGAGGTGTCGCACCGGCGAGGCGGTGATCACCAAGCCATGCTTGCGCAGCACGTTCTGGTGCTCGGCTTCGACCAGTTCGGTAAAGGTGATCGGGAAAAAACCCGGCCAAGTTTCCCAATCGTACAGTTCCATCAGCGTTTGCAGGCGGCTCAGGGTGTGCGCCAGCCCATACACCGTGATCGGCGTTTTACGTCCCATCAGCCATAAGTCCATCAACAGCAATGGAGCCCCCGAAACGTGATCCGGGTGAAAGTGGGTCAAAATCATGTCCTCAATCCGGTTAAAATCGATTCCCCCTTTGGGTAAATGAATGACCGGATTGGCGCCGCAATCCACCAGCACCAGATGCTCCCCGTTTTGGATCAACAGGTGGGCATTTTCATGCCCTTCGGCAGGTACCGCGTTGGATGTGCCCAGCAGGATAATTTTTCGCATCGTGATTTCCTCCCTGTGCTCTCTGCGATCCCCTATCCAAAAAAGCGCAGCACGATCTGCGGGGTTACCCACGATTCGATCAGCGCCGCCAGCAGCAGCAGCGGGATCACCGCCCCAACCATCACCTGCAGCCAACCTGCCAGCGCCATTAAAAAGACTTCGCCGACTGTTTTCTCCTTCATCGGCGTCGCCAATAAAAATCCAATGCGCAGCACGGCAGCCGTTGCCAGCAGCAGCGCCGGGATTTCGATGATCCCGTGTGGAATAACTGCGCTGACCAGAATATCGACGACTGGCAGCTGATTGATCGAAAGAATTTGTGAAAGGTAACCCAACAATCCCAACGTCGCCAGCAGAGGCAGCGTACCCAGCACTCCGAACGAGAACAAGCCTAAAATGAAACCAACCAGAACGGCGCGCAAGTTTTGGAAAAAAATCGCCGCGACGTTTGCCGCCGAACCAAACGGGAAACTGGTCTGCAGTTCTGCCAGGCGCTCTTCCATCGAACCGGCGGGCAGTTCCAGCCGAAAGCGATCCGCCTGCTGGGCGCCGATGGCGGTAATGAAAACCGCCAGCACCACCACAATCAACAAACTGCCTCGCAGGTCGATCAAGGTGGCGCCCAAAGTATTACGGTACCACTCGCCCAGGCTGCGCGCCTCGCCGCGGAAATTGCGCCAAAAATTGCGCCAGATCCAGCGCAGATTGAGCACATCGATCTCCCTGCCGAGCAGTTCTTCACGCTGAAAATGCGCCAGTCCCACCCGGATCAGCAGCCCTGCCAGCACCATCAGCCCAAAAACCACCCACCACAAGGACAGCGTATCCCGCCCCCAGAACATCACCACCGCTTCCGCCTGAATCAATAATGCCATGGGGATGATAATAAAACTCGCCAGCAGGTTAGCTGCCCGCACCGAGGTTGCCTGGGTCGAGACTACCACTGCCCCGCTGACCATCACCACTGCCTGCACCATGGTGAGAATGATGATTTGCAGCAAGGTTTCTGCGTCCGGCAGGGGAATATCGTTCAACACCAGCCCGCCGAGATAGACGCCCATGCCGAGAAAACTGCCCATCAGAGGCGGCACAGTCGCAGCAAGCAGCTTACCCAGATACAATTGCCAGTCCGCCAGCGGCGAGGTCAGCAGCGGCTCGATGCTGCCGCGTTCCTTTTCGCCAACGAAACTCTCCAGCGCAATCACCAGGGAAACCGAGATGGGGAAGAATCCGGTCACCAACAACAGGAACGGGATCAGCCGTTCCCCGATCAGGTTGGCTCCGTACTGGTTTACAAAATCCAGCAGCTGCCGCGCAGTGAAATTCATCAGGAACGGAAAGAACAGCGTCAGAATGACGATGGGAAAGACGATGCGCCAATCGCGGAACTGGTCGCGCACCTCGCGGCGGGCAATGATCAAGGCGGGTTCGATGTCAATTTTGACGGTCACGCACCACCCCTTCCAGACTGACCGCGCGCAGGTAGGCGTCCTCCAGGCTGCGCTGCAACGGATAAAAAGAGACCACCTGAACGCCGCTGTCCAACAGAAAACGCAGCAGGCGCGGATTGGCGCTTTGCGGAGTCTGCACCTGGAACACAAGCCGGCGCTCCTCGCGGCTTTTCAGGGTTACTCCCGGCGGTAATCCGCTCAGATCGGTGTGCAGCGGCGTTTCCAAAGCAGCTTCATATTCCTGCGGTCCGAGCAGCAACTGTTTCAGCCGTTCGGGCGTGTCGTTGAACAGGATGCGCCCCTTGCGGATGATGGCGATCAGATCCGCCAGCTGTTCGGCTTCCGCCAGGTTGTGCGTGCACAGGATCACCGCCCGGCGCTCCCAGCGCAGCCCGCGAATGGCATCGCGCACCACCCGCGCGCTTTCCGGATCCATGGCGGACGTGGGTTCATCCAGCAGCAACACCGGTGGATCGTGCAGCAGCGCGCGCACCAGCGCCAGCTTCTGGCGCATGCCCTTGGAGTACTCGCCCAGTTTCTTGCGCCGAGCATCCGCCAGCCCAAACTGCTCCAGCAGGCTGGCAATCCGGTCGTGGATCAACGCGGGGTTCATCCGGTATAGCCGGCCATAGAACGTCAGGTATTCCTCGGCGTTCATCCGTCCGTATAAACCGTGGTGCTCGGTCAGCACCCCGACCGACGCGCGCACCTGTTCAGGCTGTTCGACAATATCGTAACCGGCAATCGACGCCGAGCCGCAGGTCGGGCGCAGCACCGAGGTGAGCATGCGCACTGTGGTGGTCTTGCCTGCCCCGTTGGGTCCCAACAATGCCAGCACCTGTCCCGCCGTAACTTGCAGACTGACATCCTGCACCGCCACGAAATCGGCAAAGTGCTTGGTCAGGTTCTCGGCAAGGATCATCATCTTCCTCGTTATCGGTTCAGTTCATCAATCCACTAATCTGCCGGCAAGGGTTTGCCCGGTGCGGCGCTTTTGCGGTGCCGCCAGACCAACCCAATCGCCGCGCTGATCGCGATGACCGCCATGATCGCCTGGTTGATGTTGATCCCCGCCAGCGGCGAAGGATCCAGGCGCAGAAACTCCAACATGAATCTACCCACCGGATAGACAATCAGATAGGTCAGGAAAATATCGCCGCTGCGCAGGCGGTCGGCAAACTTGCGCCCCAGCCAGAGCAGCAACACCATGTTGAGCAGGTTGTAAATCGACTCATAGGCAAACAGCGGATGATAATACTCGACTGTGCTGAATTCGGGCAGGCGGTGGATCGGATCGATGAAGATAGCCCAAGGCAGGTTGGTCGGCGCGCCGTACACTTCCTGGTTGACGAAATTGCCCCAGCGACCGACCGCCTGGGCTAACGCCAGCCCGGGCGCAATAATATCCACCCAGACCGCAAAACTTTGCTTCTTGATGCGGCAATAAATGAACAGCGCAAGCGCCCCGCCCATCACCGCGCCGGGAATGCCCAGTCCACCTTTCCACACCGCAATCGCATCCAGCGGGTGGGTCAGGTAATACCAGGTGGTAATTCCGCGCTCGACCATCGAAGCCGGCGGGGTAAAGATGTGCCAAAGCCGCGCCCCAATCACCCCGGCAACCAGCAACCAGGGGAGCATATCCCAGACCAATTCCGTATTCATCCCGCGCCGCTTGACCTCGCGGCTGGCAACCACGGCTGCCAGCAAAGCGCCAGCCATGATGATAATTCCGTATAGATGAATCGTAAGGGGACCGATATTGAAACTATTGACCATCCTGGACACCTCGTAACGAATTCTCGCCTAGCCCCTGTTTTCCATCAGGCTTTGCTGGCGCACCTGCCAGAAACGCTGAAGCGCGGTGAAATTTGCCAGCAGCGCCAGCAGCCACAGCGCAATCAGCGGCTGGCTGATCAGCAGACAGGGGATGAGCACTAAAAAGCGCTCCACCCGGGTCAGCACGCCGCCCTTGACTTTAAAATTGGCAGCCTCGGCGCGCGCCTTGACGTAGGAAACCATCAACGAGCCGCCCGCAGCGGCATAACCCAGCACAACCGCAAGCCATTCGCCCTGTTGGAGGTAATAAACCACCAGACCGCCGAGCAGGAACAATTCGGCGTAGCGGTCGATGACCGAGTCGAACACCCCGCCGAAGCGGGTGGGCGTTCCACGCAGGCGCGCCATCGTGCCATCGATCGCATCCAGCGGCGCCATCAGCAACACCATCACACCGCCCCACACAAATTGACCACGCGCCAAAAGCAACGCCGCGCCGGCGCTGCCCACTAAACCGATCACGGTGACCATGTTTGGGGTCAATCCCAACCGAAGAAAAAACGCGCCGATCGGATCGAGCAAACCCTTAAAGCGCACACGCAGCCAGTCCGTAAGCGTTACCGGTTGATTTTTCTCGCCAGGTTGAACCACATTTCACCGTACCGAATCAGACAATGACTTCGGAATCACCCATTGGTATGGATTGAGATGTATCCTATCTTACCTGAAGCAAACTGTCAAGCAATCCTGCCGCAAGGTTAATGGTCTGCTTCATCTTCCTCCAAATCATCCTCATCGATCAACACCTCGCGGTCTTTCCCACCACCCTGCGAAGCACCCACGATTCCCATTTCTTCCAGTTCATCCAACAAGCGCGCCGCGCGCGGAAACCCAATTCTCAAGCGGCGCTGCAACAGGCTGGCGCTTGCCCGGCGGCTCTTGCGCACCAGTTCAATCGCTTGCTCGATCAGGTCGTCGCCTTCCCCGTCCTCCTGCTCGACCAGTTCCTCCCACGGCACCGGCTCTTCATCTTTATCTGCCAGCGCCCGCTGCCAGAAGCCGATTACCCGGTTGACTTCTTGATCCTTCAACAACACCCCCTGCGCCCGCTGCGGCGTGCCTGCCTCCGGGTTGAGGAAGAGCATGTCCCCCCTGCCCAGGAGCGTTTCCGCGCCGGTTGTGTCGAGGATCACCCGCGAATCGATCGAGGATGCCACGCTGAAGGCAATTCGCGCCGGAAAATTGGCTTTGATCAAACCGGTGACCACATCGGTACTGGGACGTTGGGTGGCAATCACCAGGTGAATGCCGGTCGCGCGCGCCATCTGCGCCAGCCGCACTAGGCTGTGCTCGGTTTGATCCGGCGCGGACATCATCAGGTCTGCCAGTTCATCGATCAATACGACAATGCGCGGCAGCGGCTGGATGCCGCGTTTTTCCAGTTTACGATTGTACGCCTGCAGGTCGCGCGCGCCGCTGGCTTCGAACAGGCGGTAGCGCTGCTCCATCTCAACCAGCGCCCAGCGCAGCACCGCCAACATACGTTCGATCTCGGTCTCCACCTTGCCCAGCAGGTGCGGCAGCCCGGAGAAGCGCACCAGTTCGACCATTTTCGGATCGAGTACCGCCATCCGCAGGGTCGCCGGTGAATTATTCACCACCAGGCAGGTGATAATTGCCGCCAGGCAAACCGACTTGCCGGATCCAGTGGTGCCCGCCACCAGCAAGTGCGGCATGCGCGCCAGATCTGCCACAGCCGGCTGCCCGGACACATCCCGTCCCAGGGCTAATGCCAGCTGTGAATTGAGCTGCTGAAACTCGACCGATTCGAGGATCGAGCGCAGGCGTACCAGGGTGGTATTGCTGTTGGGCACCTCGATACCAACGTAGGAATGACCCGGTACCGGCGCTTCGATGCGCAGCCGTTCCGCCGCCAGCGCCAGCGCCAGATCGCGCGCGAGGGCGGATATTTGCGCCACGCGCACCTTCTGGCGCAGCGGTTTGCCATCCGCAGCGGGTTTCTCGATAAAGCCCGGCTCGACCGCAAATTGAGTCACCGTAGGTCCGCGCCGGTAACCGATAACCCGTGAAGGAACGCCAAATTCTGCCAGCGATTTCTCGATCTGGCGGGCAATTGCCAGAATGCGCTCCTCGTCCAGACCGTTGCTTTCCTCCTGCGCCAGCAAGGTTAGCGGCGGCAGGTTGTCCTCGCGGCGGTAGGCCACCACCGGCAGCGGGATGCCGCTTTCGCTGTTGGCGCTGGCTGCCATGCCAGTCGTTGCCGGCGGCTGCCCGTCATCCGGTGGCAGCTCACCAGGCGCGGCAGCCAGCCAGGCGTGGATTTTGGCTGCCAGCCAGCAGTCGAGTCCACTGGCATTGACCGCAAACCCCAGCATAACCATCGCCGCCACAACCGTAGCCCAGGGGGCAGGAAAAACCAGGGTAATCAGGTGTGCCAGACCCCAGCCAACGATCCCGCCGTCCTTGCCCGCTTCCACCCGGTCGATCGAGGAGCCACCCATCAGGGTCAGGAACGCCAGCAGCGCAAAGACCAGCCCTTCCAACGCCAGCACGCGCCCCAGTGGAATGCGGCGGGTCGCATCCAGCTGGCGGCGCATCAACAGCACCCCCAGAAAGATCGTCAGGATGCCCAGCGGATAACTGCCAATTCCCAGCCAGCGTTTCAGCAGGTCTCCCCAGGGAGAAACAAACGAACCGGAGGTCCACCCAATCAACGCCAGCAGTGTCAACAAACCGGTCGCGATCAGGAACACGCCCAGTAAGTCCCAACCGTAGCGTTCCAGCCGGACAAGCGCGCGCCCCATGCCTTCGAGCAGCGATACCTGGTTGGACTGTTCTTCTACCGGTAAACCCGATTTTCGGTTCTTGCCAGTTTTTTTACTGGCGGGGGTTGCGCTCATTCTGTCTGCACTAGACCCAATCCCAGGCGGCGGCGGTCGGTTTCGATGTGCAGGATGCGCACATTGACCTCCTGTCCAATCTGTAAAAATTGATGCAAGTTTTTGCAACCCGGCGGCATCTGGATCGAGGAGACATGGATCAAGCCTTCCACACCCTCATCCAGGCGCGCAAATGCCCCAAAGCGGGTCAACGAGGTGACCCAGCCGCGCACCACATCGCCAGGTTTATAGCGCACTGCCAGCGTTTCCCACGGGTTGGGCATCAACCGTTTCAGACTCAACGCAATTCGCGAGGTGTCTTCATTTACTTGCAGCACCAGGACTTTGATTTCTTGATTAACGCTCAACAAATCGGCCGGATTCTGCACCCGTCCCCAGGATAGTTCGGATACGTGGACCAGCCCTTCCACCCCGCCCAAGTCAACAAACACCCCAAACTCGGTTAAATTAGTCACTCTGCCGGTGATCACAGCGCCGTCGCGCAGGGTGGCAAACAGCGTCTTGCGCTGCCCTTCTCCGGCTAATGCGGCTCGTTCGGAAAGCACAACGCGTTCACTTTTCGGCTCGCACTCAATCACTTTCAAGCGGATTGCCCGGTCGATATACCCTGCCAGGATGGCGCGGCGCTCTTCCTCCTCTGAATCCGTTGGCACATCCACCAGGTGCGAGATGGGCACAAAACCCTGAATGCCTTTACCCTGCACCAACAATCCCCCGCGATTGAAACCATGCACTTTCAGGTGAATGATCTCATCCTTCTCGAAAACACGTTGCACATACTGCCAATCCACACAATTGACCACTGACGGAGTGCTTACAGCTGGGTTGATTTCCTTTTTATTTGCAGTGTGGAATTCTTCATCCGAAAGAACCGCTGCCCACCACCCCTCATCCAAAGGTCCAGCCTGCTCTCCCCTCAAATTCGACATATCTTTCCTGACAACCATCAACTCACCTCCCTGATTGGGGCACAAATAACAATTTTATTGTATACCTTATATTGGTTTTGGCAATTCGTCAGCGTGCCCATTTTGCGACTCCATCTCGACGATGGCTTTTGCCACGGCTTCGATCGCAAACCGCTGTTTACGGTACAGATCCGCCTCCGACATGGCAAGCCGCAGGGCAATTTCTCTGACCTTCTTACCTTCCAAAAATTTCATCTCCAAAATATTATACAATACCCATTCACCAGTAAACCGTCTTTCTCCCTCTGGCCGCACCCGTTCGATGGCTTCCCGTAAAATCGCCCGCAGCGCATTGGATGTATTGCCATCGTACTTTGTCAGGGTTTCCTGTACCACGCGCAGTTTCATCAGCGGGCTTTCGGTCAATTTTGGACCACCCCAATAGTGCGTCAGTGCGTCTTTGACCCACTGGGAGAAGTCTGCCGCCGCCAGCGGGATATCCTCTTTTAGAACTCCCTCCTGGTCGAACCGCCCAGCAGCGCGGAGCTGTTGGATGTAAGCCACCTTGGTGGACAGCTCGCCCAGGGATTGGAATACGCTCTCCTGCAAGCGGCGGTCTTTCAACGCCAGGGCAACCCGCTGGCTAAACCCATTCAACGCCTGAATTTGTTCCTCATCCAGATCCAGCCTGCCACCGCCGCTGATACCCAGCAAACCAATCAACACTGGCGCGCCGTCTTCGTCCTGATCCACCAGTGGGATCAGGCGATCCTCGCCCCAGTTGAACATCTCGAAACTGCCCCCACCATTTTCGTTCAACACGCGTTCCAGGTCGCTGGGGCTCTCATCCGAGTCGAAAAACGTTTTTCCCACCCGCACCACTACCTGCAATCCGTCCAGGTTGAGTGCCGCGACATACGCCCCGGCGGTCTGCAAGCGGTCGCACAGCGCTGCCAGAATAGTCTCCAAAAACTGGCGCAAATCATTGCGGGTGATCAGTCGTTCTTCCAGCTTGCGCAGCAGATCGATCTCGTCCTTATCCCTGCCGTAGAAAAACCAGCGTTCCATGGTTGGAAAAGTCAGCGTAACAAGGTACTGCCCGGTTAGAATTGGCGCCACCATGACAATCGGCACCAGCGTATTGTAAGGCAAGCCATACAATTCTCCCACCCGGCGAACGACAGTGGTCAGTCCCAGGGTGATGCTGGCAGTGACCGGTCCGCGCAGAATCCACTTAAACAGGCGGCTTTTAACGGTACGATCCGGCAGGGCAACCCCGAAGAACGCCACCGAATACGCCATCAGCACCACCAGTCCGCCGACCAGCGCATTGGTCAGCACCGAAATCGACCAGAAGGTCAGGCGGTGATCGGCGGCAAAATTGGTCGAAAACACGAGAAACGGGAACGAGCCGAGTACCGGCGCAATCGAACCAATCAACAAGTAGCCGATGCGCCGCTTGCCGGTGTTGGTGGCAGAACGGCGCAAAGCGCGCACGAAGTTGTACCATGCCATCGCAATACAGGTGAAATACACGACCAGGAACAAATCGGTGCCAGCCACCGGCTGGAGGTAAGGCGCCGGGGTATTCTCCATTGCCAACTCACCCACCAGCAAACCCAGCGGCAGCATTAGAAGAAAGAGCAGCGCGATCAGGTAGGACAGACGGATTGCCCAGCGGCGTTTGCCACGGCTGGGCTTGCCGGTGTTTGCCAACAGAGCATCCGAAAAATGCAAATACGCCGACGGAATGATAACGATCCCCACCCATTGCAACCGCAGCCAGAAATCGAGCTCGAACGGGTTGGGCGCAACGCTGGCAAAGGCTTCGGCGGAGTAAATGGCAACCAGACAAAATAATATCATGGCAAAGGAACGCGCCACCCGTTCCTTCAAATTGAAGGTGAGCGAATACAACAGCAGCGAAAAAGCCGTTACCGCCACCCCTGCCATCAGAATTTGATTGATGGTGATCAACACATCCGACACGATGAAATCACCTCATCAGAGACGCCCGCCACCTTTACCTCAACAGGCCGGTAAAGAACAAAGCAATGTCCTGGTTTCCGTAATATTGGTCGTGGTATCCGCTGAACTCGAAGCCGAGTTTTAACGCCATGCGAATGGCAGGCGCATTTTTGGAGTGAGTTTCCAGCACCATGCGGCGCAACCCACGCCGCGCCGCCCAGGTTTGGGAGGCCAGCACCAGCGCGCTGGCAATCCCCTGCCGGCGGCAGCGCTGGCTGACAGCCAGGTGACCAACCCAAACAGTGGCCGCTGCCGGGCGCTCCTCGACAGCGATATAGCCGACCATTTCACCTTGCAGGATTGCCGTAAGCAGAATTGTGTGCTGCTTGAAGCGCTCCGGCAGGCTTTCGACCGGGTATGGGTAGTCCACCCGCACCGAACGCGGCAAACGCACCTCGCGGAAGGCAATGGAAATTTGACTTTCCCCCACCACGCGATCCATCTGCCAGACGTAATCCGTCTTGGCGTGGTGCTCGATCTGCGCCAGGTGTGGGAAATCACTCGCGGTGGCAGGGCGAATTTCGATTTCAGGCATATTCCTCCAGATTAGGGCGCGGCGATGCGAACCGGGATCTCGCAGGCAGGAAAGACGTTGTTGACGTTATCGGTGACCACCAGCCGCAGCAGGTAATCTCCCGGCAGCACCGAGGAAGTATCCCACTGCCCGCCGCCTTCTCCGCCGAGCGGCTGGTTGACAATGATTTGGTCGCCGGCGGCAATCGTCATCCACAAGTTTGAACCCTGTTGGCTGTATTCGTATTTGTAAAAACCCAAATTGGGCACACTGATTGTACCCTGCAATGTGACACTTCCCTGAATCGTATCTCCGGATTGGGGGAATGTCCATTCGATCTGGCTAGGAACACACCCATCCCGGCTCGAAGAAACGCTCAAGGTGGGAATGCCGCCGCTTTCTGGAACGGCCGTTTCAATCGCAAACGTTCCCAACGTCGCGGTGGGCGTGACGAACAGGTCGACAGTCGGAGTGGCGAGCGCCTGCACATTGGGAAAATCCGGAAAGACGATCGAGGTCAGCAGAAATTCGGCGGCGGCAAGCAGC
>JBBIQB010000053.1:0-19003 GCA_037442545.1 Bellilinea sp. | reverse complement strand
ACGGCGGAACCAGGGGGATGGGCATTTTCACGTTGCAGTAGATCGGTTTGTCGAAACCCTGCATGGTCCAGTTACCGGGCACCTCGATATTCGCCCAGCCGGAATCATCGAATGCCGGGCGGTGGAAGGCTTCCGGCAGGGCGTGCGGATTGGGGGCGAGATGGAATTTCCACGAACCGTCCAGTGAAAGCACCCACGGGCTGCGCTGCGGATTGCGGCTGAGCGCGCTTTCCTCATCCGGGAAGGGCAGCCCGCTGGCGTGGGCGGGCAGGCGGTTGATGGCAATCCGTTGCGGGTTTTCCCAATCGTTGCGATGCAGGTCGAGCATGGCGGCTCCTTGTTGTGCGCGGTGAATCACAAGTGCAGGCGTACGGTTTTGATTTCGAAGGGGCGAAAATCGAGCGCGATGCTGCCATCCTGCAGCGGCGCGGGCGCGGATTGCTCTTCCTCGACCAGGTTGGTAAAGGAGAAGGCGCGGGCGGGTAGGCGGGTGGACAGTGTGCAGCGGGTGGCGGTGCGCATAGCTTCGTACAGGCGCACGATCACGTCCGGGCTGCCGTCCTCGGCTGGCTTGACCGTCTCGATGATCACGTTGGCAGCATCCAGACTGAACAGTGAACCGTGCGCTTCACCGCCGGAAGCCGGCACCACCAGCACCGGCACGTTCAGGTCGTAGGCTTCGCGCACCACGCCGCTTTCCAGCAGGCTGGAGTTCCAGAAATACAGCGAATAGGTGAAATGCTGGATGCCCTTGTCGGCAGTCATGTCCGGCGCCATGGCCGCCTTGAGCAGGGTCAGGTTGATGCTGTTGCCGCGCACCGACAAGCCGTACTTGCAATCGTTCAACACGGCCGCGCCGCGTCCCTCTTCCGCCAGGGCGCTCCACTTGTGGTTGCTGATCTCGAAGCGGTCCTGGTCGTACTGGCGCGACTGGTGGTTGGGGCGGCGCAGGTGACCGAACTGGATTTCGGAAATGGCTTCGCTGGCATGGATATCCATCGGGAAAGCCACTTTGAGCAGCTTGTGACTCTCCTGCCAGTCGATGGTCGTCTCGAAGTCGATGCGGCGGCTGCCGCGCCGCAAGCGGATGATTTGCTCGACCCTAGAGAGGTGCAGCTTGCGGGTATAGCGCAGGCTGGCAACCAGCGGACCGGTGGAAAGGATTTCGAAGTGGGCGGTCTCGTCGGTCTTGACCGGCTGCAGTTCGACCATGCTGTCCACGTCCCAGGCGTCCCAGAAGGTGGGCACATCCTTGTACAGGCTAAGGCGATTGCCCGCGGCTGCCATGACCTCGCGCTCGCTTTGCTTGTCCCACAGGCTGACCAGCTGCCCGTGCAGGTCGAATCGGGCGCGCAGCAAATCGTTTTCGAGGACGAATTCCTTGCCCTCCTGGGCGGCGCTGGCGGCGCCTTCCACCGGCGTTTGCTGCCCTTCCGGCAGCATGCTCCACCCGCAAGCCGGCACGCGGACTTCCTGCCAGCCGTTGGGGGTCTCGACCAGCGCGGTGCGTTCCCAGGAGAGCGAATTGAACACCACCGGGCGTTCCCCGCCGCCGCTCAAGCGCGCGGCCGCGGAGCGGGCAACTGCACCGGCGGCAGCGCTGATCTGATCGTAGGCTGCCTCGGACTCTTCGTAAACGCGGTGGATGGAAGAGCCGGGCAGGACATCGTGGAACTGGTTGAGCAGCAGGTCGCGCCACGAAGTCCACAGGGTTTGCGGGTTGAAGTCGAACCCCTTAAGGGCGCGGGCGGCGGTTGCCCACAATTCGGCTTCACGCAGCGCCAGTTCGCTCTTGCGGTTGCCGCGCTTGGTGCGTGCTTGCGAGGTGTAGGTGCCGCGGTGCGCCTGGAAATACAGTTCGCCCACGTAGCGTTCGCGCGGCAGCCCGTGTTTTTGCAAGTCGGCGAAGAATTCTGCCGGAGAAGCCATGTGCACCTTGGGCAAGCCTTCCAGGTCCTGGACGCGCCGGTAGAATTCGAGGTGGTTGCGTTCCGGTCCGCCGCCGCCGTCGCCCCAGCCGAAGGAAAAAATCATCGAATGGATACCGTTCTTTTGCAGGCGGGTGTTCCAGCGGTCGAGGACGGAATTGGGGCGCACTTCGCTGTTGTAATCAGTGAAGATGTGCGCCGGAATGGCGCTGCCGTCGATACCCTCCCACCAGAAAATGTTGTAGGGGAAGGACTCGCCGCCATTGTACGCCCAGGTAATTTTTTGGGTGGCAAAACCCTGCATACCGCTGCCTTTGAGGATCTGTGGCAGCGCGCCGGAATAACCGAACACATCCGGCAACCAGAGAATGCGGCTGTCCACGCCGAGCTCGTTTTTGTAAAAAGCCCGCCCGTAGAGAATCTGGCGAATCAGCGCTTCGCCGCCGGAAAGGTTGGTGTCGGCTTCCACCCACATGCCGCCATCGGCAATCACCCGCCCATCGCGCGCGGCTTGCTTGAAGCGAGCGTAAATATCCGGGTAACGCTGCTGCAACATCCAGTACAGGTGCGGCTGGCTTTGTAAAAAGCGGTATTCGGGGTATTCGTCGAACAGCAGCAGTTGGTTGAGCACGGTCATCGCCATTTTGCGCTCGGTGTGCTGGAGCGGCCAGAGCCAGGCGACATCGATGTGCGCGTGCCCAAAAGCAAACAGGGTCGGGGTGGTGGGACCGTTGCGGCTTTCCAGCAGCGGTTTCATCCGCGCCCGCCCGGCGCGAATACTGGCGAGCAGCTCATCTTCGGGCAGTTCCGGGTCGATGATCAGGGTGGTTTCCATCAGGCATTCGTCGATCCGGCTGGTGCGCAGGCTGAGCGGATCCAGGCGCTGGCTGAGTTCGAACAGGGTGGTGAAATCCAGCGCCGCCTGATAGACCTCCTCGCGCCAGATGCCCAAGGTCGATTCCTGGACAGTGGTCTGGGTGGGCGCGGGTTCCGGCACGGATTCGACTCCGTGCGCATAGGGTCCATCGCCGACGGTGATGTGCCCGTGCCCGGCGTAGGATTCGATGAGGATATCGTAGCGGTCACCGGGGGTGGCGCGGGCGGCGAGGGTGATTTCCTTGTGCCCCCAACCGAAGGAACCGGCGGCTTTGCCGTTGACCCACACCAGGCTTTCCTGGTCGCCAGGCTTTAACCGGATGACCACTCGTTTGCCCTGCGCCGCGGCAGGGATGGTCAGGCTGGTTTTGAACCAGCCGTACTCCCACTTGGCGCCCCACGGCGTGCCTACCGGCATGGGGTGGAATTCGCCGGCAAGTGCCTGTTCGGGAGTGAGAAACTCCAGTGTGGTGAAGCCGGTGAACTCGACCTTGCCCAGTGGCTGGTAGCAGGCATTCCACAGGGCGGTTTGCCAGCGTTCGATGCGGTGTTTCCATTCGATTGTTAACACGGTGAAATCTCCTCATGGTTGCGATGTGCTAAGGTGCTTATCCAACCGCTGCTGCGGACAGCGCCCAGCGACAGCGTGGAATTGGTGACAATCGATTCTCCCCAGCTTGTTTGACCTGCCCTCCAGCAGCCGGGTGTGGCGGGCGGGAGACTGTTCCGCCGGCAGGATTGACTTGAGTCAAGCCATATTTTACCCGCAATCCGCCAATATCCCAGTATGGTTGTAAAGGCAAGGAGTGAATTTTGGGGATTAAATAATTTTTGTTAATGCGCTGCTCCCCGCGCCAGGATTGGGCGGGGAGGAAGGTTTTAATTCCCGCCGGATCAGCCGGGGTATAATGAGGGTCAGGTTGTTTTTGGGTATCTGATCCATTGGGGTGCGGCGGAGTGCAGCGCTTCACGGGCGGTACATGACCGGGCAAGGAAGCGTACGTTGAGCATGAGCAAGGCTTTGGGCTGGACGGCAATCCTGATCGGGCTGGGAACGGTCGGGATTGCCTTGATGGCTTACCAACTGGGGTTGGATAACGATCCGGGCTGGGGCAGGGGGCGGGTAATGCTGCTGGTGTTCGGGCTGGTCTGCCTGAGCGGCGGCGGGCTGCTGTGGCACTGGCGCAGGCTTGCGCCGCTGGCGGCGCGCATCGATCAAAGCCTGTCCGGCGGATACCAGCGCCTGGCACGTTCCCAGCCTGCCGGCTGGATCGCCGCCATTGGGCGGCAAATAACCCGCTTCCCGCTGCTGGCAACGCGCGAACGGCGGGCACGGCTGGTGACTCTTCTGATGGGCGACTTTGTCCTGCTGGGGCTGGTGTGGTATTTCAGTGCCGGGTGGATGACGCGCTTTTTTCCCTACCCGCATACGTATTACGACCGCCAGGCGCAGGCGTTTCTGCACGGGCAGTTGCATCTGCTGGATGTGCCGGATGCGCGTCTTTTGCAACTGGACAACCCGTACGACTTTGCCAGCCGCGAAGGCATGCCCGTGCTGTGGGATGTTTCGTTTTACCAGAGCCGCTTTTACCTGTATTGGGGTCCAACTCCGGCGCTGCTGCTGGCATTGGTCAAGCTGGCTGTCCGGCGCGTGATCGAAGACCAGGCGTTGGTGATTGCCTTTTCGCTGGGCATCGGCTGGCTGCTGGTGTGGATAGCCTACCGCCTGTGGCGGCAGGCAAACCGCCGGGTCAGCCTGGTTTACCTGTTGGTCATCCCCGCGGCGATGGGATTGAACATCTACCTGCTGTGGTCGTCGGGCCGCCCGGGCGTGTATGAAGCCGCGCTGCTGGGAGGGCAGTTTTTCCTGCTGCTGGGGCTGCTGGCTTTGATCCGCTGGGGGGCTGCCCGATCCCCGGAGACTGGCTGGCTGGGGCTGGCTGGCGCGGCGTGCGCGCTGGCGTTGGGCAGCCGTCCCACGCTGGTACTCTCGGCAGCCTGGCTGTTGGGGATGGTTGCCTGGCGCAGCGCGGCACTCAGTCCGGGTAAGTATGGTGCACCCCTGCGCCCGCTTGCCGCCTTTGCAGCGCCGCTTCTGCTGGGCGGTATGCTGCTGATGATTTACAACGCCGCTCGCTTCGGCAGTCCGTTCGAGTCCGGCATTGCCTATCAGCTGGGCATTCCGGCCTACCCGCCCGACCCGGCGTGGACGTTTTCACCGGCTTACCTGCTGCCGAATCTATACAATTACCTGCTGCGCCCGCCGCTGTTCGAGCCGTCCTTCCCATTCGTCAGCATCGCGTTCATTGCCGAAACGAACATACCTTCGATCATTCGTGTGCCCGCGCATTACCTGTTCCACGAATCGCAGGTGGGCAGCCTGGTCGTGTTCCCGCTGCTGGGGGTGATCCCGCTGGGCTGCCTGGTGCTTGGGGCTGCCTTGCGGCAGGATGCCCGGCGGGCAGGGCTGAGGGAGGCGCTGGTTGATTGGGCAGCCTCGCCGCAGCGCTGGATTCTGGTCAGCCTGCTGGGGTGCGGGCTGCTGCAAGGGCTGCTGATCCTGCTGTATTTCTTCTCGGCGCTGCGCTTCCAACTGGACAGCGTATTGCTGCTGGCGCTGGCGGGCTGGGTGATGATCCTGTGGTTCGACGGCGCGCTGGCGGCGCGTCCCTGGCTGGCGGCACTGTTCCGCGCGATCATCGTTGGCGCTGCGCTGTATGGGCTGCTGCTTGCCTTACTGGCGGGGTTTGGCGCCGGAGAACAGCGCTTCGAACACCACAATCCCCAGTTGTTCAATTGGCTGGCGGGGTGGTTCGAGACGTGGCGAACGCGGTGAGGACATGAACGTCAGGATGAAAAACCTTTTTTCATTACCGCGCGCAGCCTTTCTTGTTTTACTGGCGGCGCTGCTTGCGCTTGGCTGGCTGGCGCACGATGATTACGGCATTTCCTGGGACGAGCATACCCAGCTGGAAATTGGGCAAACCAACTACCGCTACGTGGTCAAAGGCGACCCGGGGCTGTACGAGTTGAAAGACCGCCATTACGGTGCGTTGTTCGAAATCTTCCTGGTGCGGGCAGCGGCGCAGGGCAGCTCTCGCGACCTGTACCTTAGCCGGCACTGGTGGACGTTCCTTGCCTTCGTTGGCGGGGTGGCTGGTTTTTTTCTGCTGCTGGAAAAGATCACCCGCCGCGGCGGACTGGCGCTGACTGGCTGCCTGCTGCTGGTGCTCAGCCCGCGCATCTTCGCGGACGCATTTTATAACAGCAAGGATATTCCCTTTCTCAGTGCGTGCATCTGGGCAATGCTGGCGCTGCTGCACTTTTTGGAAAAACCCGGCTGGCGGCGCGCGGCGCTGCTGGCGTTTGCCTCGGCGGTGATGATTGCGCTGCGCATGCCGGGTATCTTTATCATAGGCGTGGCTCTGGCGCTGCTGGCGCGGGAAGGGCTTGCAGGCAGGTTGGGGTTCGCGCGCGCGGCAGCCCTGGCGGCTGGGTACCTGCTGCTCAGCGCCGCGTTGGCGGTTGGTTTTTATCCCGTCCTGTGGCGGGATCCACTGGGCGAATTCCGCCAGGCGCTTGTTTTAATGGCAAATTTTCCTAACGATAACTCGGTGCTGTACCAGGGCAGGTACATTGCACCCCAGGAACTGCCCTGGCACTACCTGCCGGTGTGGATCGGCATCACCACGCCGATCGCCTACCTGATCCTGGCAGCGGTGGCAGCCGCCGCAACGTTTGCCGGCTGGCTGAAGCAGCCGCGCCGCCTGCTGGCAGCGGAGAGTACGCCCTGGCTGGTGGTCAGCCTGTGGTTGTTTGCGCCCTGGCTGGCGGTGCTGCTGCTGCGCTCGGCGCTGTACGATGGCTGGCGGCAAATGTTTTTCATCTATCCGGCGCTGGTTGTCTTTGCCGTGCGCGGGTGGGACGGACTGGCGGGAGCGCTTTCCAGCCGTGTGGGGTACTATTCTGCCGGGCGGTGGCTGAGCGGGTTGGCGCTGGCGGTGTTGCTGCTGCCGGCCGCGCTGTGGATGGCGCGCGAGCATCCCTTCCAGAACCTGTACTTCAACCGGCTGGCGGGGACGGACATGCAAACCGTAAAAATGAACTTCGATCTGGACTATTGGGGACTTTCGCACCGCCAGGGGTTGGAGGCGCTGCTGCGGCTCGACCCGCGCTCACGCATCAAAATCTATGCCGATTCGCCGGTTGCGCTGCGCAACGCCGCCATCCTCTACCCGAAGGATGAACAGCGGTTGGAATTTGTCGACCAGATCGAGCAGGCGGACTATTTCATCGGCAATTACCGCTGGCACCGCGAGGACTACCCCTATAACGATGAGGTCTATGCGGTGTGGATGGGCAACGCGCGGGTGCTGTCGATTTTCCGGCTGCGGGCGGGGCAAAGCCCATAGTACGCTTGCGATGGCTGGACTTGTCAAACGAGCCCTTAAGCTTCTCATTCGTGCGCGGCTGCCGGCGGGTCAGACGGTCAGCCCATATTCCTCCAAGCGGACTTTGCTGCGTTCGATGCGCGGCAGAAGCGAGGCGATCAACGCGTCTTCATCTTCGGGCAGGCTCTCCGCCTGGCGGGAGAGTTTGTCCAGCCAGCGTTTTCGGTGCGGTTCAGGTTCAACTCGCTGCTTGCGTGAGCCCGGCGCAGCCTTTCCAGCACTGCCAGTGCCGAGCGGCGTGTGCGCAGGTAGGGGGTTGGCTCGGCGATAATTTCGGCGGACAAATCCAGGACGATCTGTGGCTGCAGGACGTACGCCTGCGGGTCGCGCAGCGCATCGGATTCGACCCACCAATCGCGCAGCGTGCGGGATGCCTGCTCGCCGTGCGCTGCGGCGGTGTTCATCAGGCGGGTGGCATAGACCAGCTGCTCCAGCGAGACGGTAGGCGCCATACCCCAGCAAATGGACGTTGTTGACCGATTCGTTGCTCCATAGATCGGGCACGGCTTTGGCAATATTACCAACCGGCGAGAGGTGGGCGCAGGCGGCTTCCGCGCCTTCCAGCGAGATGGGGTAACCGGTAATGGCTTTAATATAGGGACCCTCATAGGCGCAATCCTTGCTGGGACCGATGGCGCCCGCTTGGTAGGCGACCAGGCTGCGCGCTACGCACAGTACGCGAATGACAGCCGCCTAAACGCGCGGGTGCAGGCGCCGCCGATCATCTGCCGGTACTGGCTGCGCACCTCCGCCATGCTCTCGGCGGTGATGATCATATCCGGGAGGGTGAAATTCAATTCGGGGTAAACCGTGCCGCCAATGGTCAGCCCATTTTTGATCTGGATGGGCTTGGGGCAACGCCCGTAGATAAATTCATCCAGGGTTGGAATAGCCAGGGAGGAGAAGAGGGGCATGTGTGCTACTCTTTCAGCCGTTGTTGAGCAGCGATTTCACCAGTGCCACCGCTTTGCTGGCATCCGCGGCGTAGCCATCGGCGCCGATTTCTCTGGCGTAGGCATGTGTCACCGGCGCGCCACCGACGATCACCTTGACCTGGTCGCGAACGCCAGCCGCGCGGATTGCATCCAGGGTGATTTTCATGTTGGGCATGGTAGTGGTTAGCAGGGCGGACATGGCGACGACCTGTGCGCCGCTTTCCCGAATGGCTTGGACGAATTTTTCTGCCGGAACATCCACGCCGAGGTCGATGATCTCGAAAGCCGCGCCTTCCAGCATCATGCAGACCAGGTTTTTGCCAATGTCGTGCAGGTCGCCTTTGACTGTCCCGGTAATCACCTTGCCGGAGGAGGCGATGTTCGCCTGGGACAGGCGTGGCTTAAGCAGAGCCAGTCCGGCTTGCATGGCGCGGGCAGCCACCAGCATTTCGGGAACGAAATATTCGCCCTCTTCGAACAAGCGGCCAACTTCGTCCATAGCGCTGACCATGGCATCTTTCAGAATTGCTTCGGGATGGCTGCCCTGGTCCAGCGCGGCTTGAACGGCGGCAGCCACCTTGCGCTGATCGCCCTCCAGAATGCCCTCATATACCGGTTTGAGCTTCTCGTCCATGCGTTTCTCCGTGTGGAAATCAAAAGGATATCTGAATGTGTGACCCCGCGACTTGATGATACAATCTATTGACAACGTTGTCAATAAAATCCGACAGCGCTGTCAAAAAAGCCCGAAACAGGTATAGTAAGACCAAGTCGCACGAACCGGTTGGACTGGAAGGATCGCGCCGTTGACCAAGGAGCATGGATTGGGGACGACCATCAAGGATGTTGCCCGCATGGCGGGTTGTTCGATCAAGACGGTCTCGCGGGTGATCAACAATGAACCGCACGTTACCCAAGAACTGCGCAAGAAAGTGCAGGCGGCGATCCGCGCGTTGGGCTATTCGCCCAATATTTCTGCCCGCCGCCTGGCGCGCAACAAAGCCTACATGGTCTGCATTCTGCTCTATCCGGGGTTCGATCCGCCCGCGGCGGGCTTGCTGCCGCGCGTTCTGGACATTGGCTACGACGAAAACTACGACATTTTATTCCAGTCCTATTTTCCTGCCCTGAGCCGATCGAGGAACAAACTGGTCGAGTTGATCGGCGGCAGGCGCATCGATGGCTTTGTCAGCACGCCGCCGTGCGATGCGGACGGGTTCGTCGCCGACCTGCTGACCACCTACAAGGTGCCGCTGGTGCAGATCGACCCGTTCGACCGCTCCGGCAGTACCCCGTATGTCGCCGGGGATGATTTCCAGGGTGCCCGCGCGATGACCGAATACCTGATCGGACTGGGTCACCGCCGGATCGCCTTCCTGGCGGGTGCGCGCAACCTGCGCTCCTCGGTCGAGCGGCTGGCGGGTTACCGCGCGGCGCTGGCGGCGCACGCAATCCCGGTCGAGGAGCGCCTGATCGAGCCGAGCGAGTTCACCTTCGACGGCGGCTACACGGCTGCCCGCCTGCTGCTGGCAAGGCAGCCCGCGCCGGATGCGATTT
Source organism: Bellilinea sp. (assembly GCA_037442545.1). Taxonomy (GTDB): domain Bacteria; phylum Chloroflexota; class Anaerolineae; order Anaerolineales; family Anaerolineaceae; genus Bellilinea. The sequence goes on along the minus strand of JBBIQB010000053.1, from coordinate 9,256 downwards.
TTGCCGGGCACGATACCGCAGCCTACGGCGCGTTGTTCGCCGCCCAGGAAGGAGGCTGGCAGGTGCCGCGCCAGCTGTCGGTCTGCGGTTTCAACGATCTAACCCTTTCCAGGTACATCTGGCCCGGGCTGACCACCGTTCACCAACCGGCGGACAGAATGCTCGAACAGGCGGTGCGGCTGTTGATCGACCTGCTCAACGGCAAACCGCTGGAGCAGCGCGAGCACATCCTGGCATCGCGGCTGGAAATTCGAGGTTCCACGGCGGCGCGCGGCGGGATTGCGGCGGGCTAATTGGGGCTGGACGGTGCCGGCGGCAAACCCGTTACCCCGCGCCAGAGCGCATCGAGCGTCTGCGCGCTGGTCAGGTTGCGGATCGTCCAGCCATATTTCATATTGTCCGGGTTGGTGAATTCGCACGGGCTGATTTCGCTGGAGGTGTAATGGAAGGCGGTCACCAGTCCGTGCTCGGGCAGGGGATGCATGGCTGCCCACAGATTGTGCAGGGGAACCTCGTATTCCAGTGCCAGGCGGGTGATGATCTGGTTGACCAGGTGATCGCCTTCCAGGTTGTCGACCTTGGTGGTCAAAATCGGCACGGTGCCATTGGCGATGCACATTTCGATCACTTTGCGCAGGTGCTCCTCGACCGGCTCGTCGTGGATGTAATAGGCGTCGTTGGTGCCCAGCCCAATGAAGATAAAACTGGGTTTGTGGATGCGCAACTCGCAGGAGAGTGGTGTCTCGCTGGCTTTGCATTCGCGCCAGTCCGCCCAGAGCGGGGAGAGGATGCCGTTGGTGCTCATTCCGACCTTGACCGCCAGACTGCGCCGTCCCCACGATCCGGCAAAGGCGTTGATCACGTCCTGCAAGTAAGCATATTCACCCAATTGGCAGGCGCGCGGGCGGTCGAATTCACCCAGGTATCCGGGCAGGGTGCTGTTGCTGTCGCCCACTTTGGAGAAGGCGTTGGGGTTGTTGCCCATTGCCAGCCCTTGCTGGTAGATCTCGATTGTGCGGGCGCTGATCGTTGGAGGGATGACCGGCATTGTTTTCCAGTCCTCGCTTCCCAAGGTGGGGGTGGGCGGCGGTGAGGTTGGCGGGGGAACGGTCGGGCGGGGGGTGATTGGGGTGGCAGCGGTATTTTGCGGGGGTGTGTCGGTTGGCGCGGGCGGGGTCGGGCTGGGCGGCGGGGCTGTGGCGCTGACGGCAGGCGGCGGCGCGTCCGGCGGTGCGGCGGACAACCAACCCGTACAGGCAGATAGACTTGCCAACAACGCGCCAAGCAGGAGAGTCACAGGCAGAATTCTTTTCATCAACCCCCCAAAATGAGGTGGATTACTTTCACGGTTATTATATACCCGTCTTCGTATGCATTGATGGTCAGCGGGGAAAGGGTGAAAAAGCCCTGCGCGCGGTGGGTATTCAAACCAGCCCGCCGGGCGGCATGGCTAACGCCGTGTGAGCGGGGACGAGGTTATTTGCCGTATTTCTGCCAGTGCGCGCCGAATATGAGCGCCTCGTCTGGGATGACCGGCGGAATGGGCTTGGAAACCCAGGTGGTGTTGATGAAGTGCTTCCAGGTGATGTTTTCGCTGGCAATGTTGCCGCCCCAGGTGCCGCAGCCCAGAGTGAGCGAGAAGGGCATTCCGTTGACATAATCACCGCTGTTGGCATAACACTGTGGCTGGCGCACCATTATCCGGCTGACGCGGGCTTTCATCGCTAGCTGCAGAATGTGATCCTCGTTGGTGGAATGGATACCGCACGAGTGCCCCCGCCCGCTGTATTCCGTCAGGCGGCTGACGTAGTCGATGGCTTGGTCGAAGTGGCGGTATTTCCACAGGGTAAGCACCGGGGAAAGTTTTTCGCCGGAGAATGGGTCTTGCGCGCCGATGCGTTCGCCCATCACCATTAAAAAGGTGATGTTTTGCGGGGCTGTAATGCCCGCCAGGGCGGCGATTTGGATGGCTGACTGTCCGGCAATGGCGCGGTTGAGATGCACACCATCCGGCCACATGACAGCCCACAGGCGGGTTTTTTCGTCCGGGCTGCACAGGTGGCCGCCGTGCAGCCGGAATTGCTCGATCAAACCCTCAAATACGGTTTCCTGAATCACCGCGGAGTTTTCGGACGAACACGAGGTGGCGTTGTCGAAGGTCTTGCTCTGGAAAATTTTGCGGGCGGCATCCGCCAGATCCGCGCTTTCATCTACCACGCTGATCGAGTTGCCCGCGCCGACCCCATACGCTGGCGTGCCCGACGAGTAGGCTGCCTTGACCATGCCTGCCCCGCCGGTGGCGACAATCAGATCAACCATGCCCATCAGTTCCTGGGTCGCGGCAATCGAGGGTTCGCGCAGATTTTGCACCAGGTGCACCGGTGCGCCGGCTTTGCGCAGCCCGGCGCGCAGGTATTCGCAGGTCAGGTGGCAGGTGTTCTTTGCCGAAGGATGCGGGGCGAAGATGACCGCGTTGCGCGTTTTAAGAATGGACAAGCCGTTGCAGGCGATGGTGGACGAGGCATTGGTCACCGGGGTTAGCGCGGCGATCACACCCACCGGCTTGGCAATTTTGACCAAGCCTTTGGCGGGGTCTTCCTCGATAACGCCGGTCGTTTTCAAGCCGTGCAGGTCGCGCAGCGTGCCGAGGGTCTTCTTCTGGTGTTTGAGCAATTTGTGCTCGTAAACCCCCATGCCGGTTTCCTCGACCGCCGAACGGGCGCAGGCTTCGGCGTGTTCGCGCTGATACACTTCCCAACCGGCGGCGGCGACCATCTCGTCCACCTGTTGCTGAGAGCAGTACTCGATTTGAGCCTGGGCTGCCCGCGCGCGGGCGATCATTTCCTGTAAATTATCAGCCATATCCATTCCTCCGGCTCTTGATGCGATCATCCCTGGCGGCGCACGTCCGGATCGGGGAGCATGAATTCGCGGATGGTCGCCTGCAGGTCGCGGTAGGAAGCGATGAAAGAACGCAAGGTGCGCAGGGTGGCACCAAAGGTGTCGAATTCGGCGATGGACAATCCGTCTGGGTCGTAGGCGCGGCGGAAATCGGCGAAGCGGCGGTATAGTTCATTGATAATGCCGGGATCGACCGGGTGGTCCATGCGTTCGAGCATGATCGCGAAAACAGGACTTATTTTATCTGTAATCATACCTTGTGCTTCGAGGTGGCGCAAGCCCCGTTCGACCGCCAGCAGTGCCACGCATCCCCATCCACATTTTTGCAACCTGGAACTCAATCTTGCGTACATCATCATGCAGGCATTTTTTCGACAACCTTTCCACAAGAGGTCAAACCAATGGATACAAAAATTCAGGATTTTATGCAAGCTAGACGGCTGGCGGTGGTGGGGGTATCCCATTCGGAGCAGAAATTTGGCACGGCAATTTACAAAGAATTGAAAGAGCGCGGGTTCGAGGTGTATGGGGTCAATCCGAACCTTGACACAATCGACGGTGACAAATGCTACCCCTCGATCGCTGCCTTGGCAGGCAAGGCGGACGGGGTGATCATTTGCGTGCAGCCCGCCAAAGCCGCCGCGCTGCTGCGCGAAGCGGCGGCATCCGGTATCCGGCGCATCTGGTTGCAGCAGGGTTCACAATCCCTGGAAACCAAAAACGCCGCACGGGAGGTAGGGATCACGCCGGTGGAGGGCAAGTGCATCCTGATGTACGCCGGCGAGGTGAAATCGGTGCACGCTTTCCATCGCTTTTTTGCCAAACTGTTGGGGCAGTATTGACGGATTGTACTGGCGCAGCGGGGGCAAGCGCGTAGATTTTCCCCTGCGCCTTCCCAGCCGCTGAATCAATACTTTTGGGGTGGTCATGAGCAGGATTCTGGTTACGTATGCTACCAATTCGGGTTCCACCAACGAAGTGGCGCAAGCCGTTGCGGAGGAGTTGAACCGTGCAGGACACCGCGCGGAGACGCACGAGATTGCCGCGGCGCAAGACCTGGACGGCTACGACTCGGTGGTCGTCGGCGCGCCGATGATCTTCGGCTGGCATTCCGCCGCGCGCCGCTTTGTGCGCGATCACGCGGCGCAACTGGCGCACAAAAAAGTCGCCTATTTCGCCTGCGCCATGCGCCTGACCCAGCCGCCGGGTGAACGATTGCCCGCGGCGGCGCTTTCCATTGATCCCAACCTGGTGTTTCTACCGCACAAACCCGGTTCGCTGGGGATCAAGGAGCACTTTACCACCACCGGGCATTACCTCAAGCCGATGCTGGCATCTGCGCCGGGAGTGCAACCCATCAGCGTGGCTTTCTTCAATGGCAAGCTGGAAATGTATCGGCTAAAATGGTGGCAGGCGGCTTTCGTTATGATCGTGGTGCAAGGCGCGCCGGGCGATTACCGCAACTGGCAATTCATCCGCTGCTGGGGGCAGTCGCTGGCGCAAGCGCTTGCGGGTTGAATCAGCGCATCATCAGCGGCAGGAAGGTGTCCATCACTTCGCCGACCCACAGGTTGTAGACCGCGTTTGTGCCGATTAAGTTCGATGTGAGCGGCTCGACTTTGAGGTAGTAACTGCCGGCTGCCGCCGGCTCGAAGCGTAGGGAGGCGGTTTCGCCCGCGGCGGGTGCTTCAGCGGCTGCCAGCAGGGTAACGCCGTCGGCGGCGTACAACCCCAGCCGTACGGCCGCGCCGCCGCTGACGGAGGTCGCCCGCGCCAGGTAGGAGGCTGGTTCGGAAATCTCAATCCGCAACCAGTCCGGGTTGGTGGCGGGACACAGGTTGCCTTGCGCCGCACTGCCGGGGGTCAAATTGCGTGCCTGGTTGAAGGCATCATCCGGCTCGGCGGAATCCGGGGTGCAGGAAGTGGGCAATGCGGCGCTGGTCTCGGCGGCGCCGCCGGCGGACCAGGCTTCGGACTGGTTGTTGATGTCCAGGGTGCGCAGGCGAAAGTCGTACGCGCCGCCCGGCTGCCCGACAAACCACACCGAGCGCCGGTCACCCGGAACGCGGATGGTGTTGGCGTCGTTCCATGCCCCCGCCGTGCTGCGCCATTGCAGTTCAAATCCGCCCAAGCCCGCCCCGCTGTCGCTTGCCTGCCAGGACAGGCGCACCGCGGTTGAGTCGAACACCTGCGCGGGATTGAGTTGGCTGACCGGTGGAGGGCAGGCATGGTCGACCTGGATGCTGCGCGGGCTGAGCGCGGCGGCGACATTGCCTTCGTGATCCTGCACTCGTAAGGCGACTTCCACCGTTCCATGCAGCGGCGCTACTGCACACAGGTCGGCATCCCAATCGTAGGTGGTTGTCCCCGGAAGGGGTTGGGTGACGCGTGGACCTGCCTCGACCCACTGATCGTTGACCTTGACCACCAGGCTGACCGCGTTGACGCGCACGTCATCGCTGGCGGAAGCGGTGACATCCAACACCGGATTGACTCCGCCCAGCACGGCCACGCCTGGCGCCGGACGGGTCAGGCTGCCGGATGGCGGGAACGCACCAATATTGCCGGAGACGAACCAGTCATTGGCGGGGTTGAGCGGGTCGGCTTTGTTGCCCAGGCATTCGGTCGCGCCGTCGTAGATTGGGTAGCGGGTCACCTCGTAACAACTGCGCGGGATGCCGTTGTTGATGGTCACATCCGCGAAGCGGATATCCACCGACCGTCCCCAATAATAACCGCTGCTGGTGCTCCAGTCGATGTTGGTGGTGACCATGAAGTGGACATGCTGCGAGGTGCTGTAGCCGGTGTCGTCGCTGTCGCCAATGTATTGACCGCGCAGCACCCATGTACCCGGTGTCAACTTGTCGGGGATCGTCCCATTGGCAAGGTGGATGTAAATCTGGTAGGTGCCCTCGGCGGGATTGTGCAGGACGATGTAATTGGTGCAGGAGGGACTGCCGTTGGCGCACGAGTCTTTCGTGCCGATCACGCGCCCTTCCTTGGATGCCAGCAGGGGAAAATGCCCACCGTCGGTGAAGTCATAGGCGTAGCGGCAGTATTCTTCCGAACAGGAGGGATAGCCGCGCTGCGGAAAATTTTGAAAATGGCTGATCGAGCCTTCCATCCAGCGCGCGCTGCCGGCGACATACGGCAGATAGTAGCCGCTCAGCGGCGCCTGGATGGTCGCGTCGCTGGGCGCGCTGCCGGGAGGTAGCGGCTGCAATCCGGCGGGCAGCGCAGTGTCCGGCAACGTGGCAAGCAGATCATCCCAGCCGGGATCGCCAGGCAGCAACACATTCCAGCCGGTGGATGTGCGCCGCGCCAGCGCCAAACCTGGCTCGGTTGCCAGGCGGCGCCCGGAATCATCGCGCAGCGCCAGCCAGAGCACGGCGGCAGTGCCATCCGCGGAGATGAACGCCTCATCCAGTTCGGGCGTGAACAGGTCGAAGGTCAGGGGTTGGTTTTCGGCATCGACTTGCAGGCGGTCAAAAAACGCCGCCGTCAGTTCCGCTCGGGTTTCGTCTGCCGCCGGTAGCAGCGGTGGCTGCGCGGGGGCTGCCAGTAAAGCGGCAGCCAGCGTGATCAGCAAAACCAGTCGAAAACGAGAGTGTTTCTTCATAGGATAACCAGATGATCACGCTGTTCAAGGCGTAGCTTGCCGCGCGGGTGCTCGTTCACACCCAATGCCTATACTGTATCATATTTTGGTTTCTAAGGTCAATTGTGTCCGAAAAGCCAACCGGCGTGGATGAACGCCTCCGAAAACAATGCGGCGGTTGCTTCAGGCGGGCTTGGTTCTCACAGCCAGCCCGAACAACCCGAGCAGGGCGGCGTACAGGACGACGAAACACACCGGGATGATCTCCAACGAGGTTTGGCGGGCGAGGATGCCGACCAGCCCGGGAATGGCTGCCGAGCCCAGCCCGCCGGCGGCAATTTGCATCCCGATGGCGTTGGCGGAATAGCGCATGCCCACCCGTTGGCTGGTGGCGGAAATCAGCGCCGGGAAGATCGGCGCGATGGCAAAGCCGATCAGCGCAACTGCCAGCAGGTTGATCCAGCCGGCCGGATTCCACCACAACAGCACCGACCCCGCCAGCGCACCTGTCAGACCGGCAACCACCAGCTGTGAATTGCCGATCCGCCTGGTGTACACGCCCGCCAGGATGCGCCCCAGGGTAAAGGTTGCCCAGTAGCTGCCCGCCCACAAACCGGCTGCCTGGGTGGGTATCGCGCGGCTCTCGGTCAGCAGGGTGTACGACCAGGTGCCCAGTGAAACCTCCGCGCCAACGTACAGAAAGAACAGCAGCATGCTCAACCAGACGCCTGGCTGGCGCAGGGTTTCCGCCAGCGGGGTTTTGTAGTCGGTCAGCGCGCGAGGTTGATCTGCTTTTGCTGGGGCGGAATTTTGCGCCCACAATGGCAGGGTCAGTATGAAGCAGGCGGTCATTGCCAGCTGGAAACCGCCCACCGCCAGGTAGCCCGGCTGCCAGGCGCCGAGCGCGTTGATTGCCAGTGTCATCAGGATGGGACCCGTGGTGATGCCGATGCCATAACTGGCGTGCAGCCACTGCATCAATCCTTCACTGAAGTGCGCGGCGACGTAGGTGTTCAAACCAGCATCGATTGCCCCAGCCCCCAGACCGGCGGCGACGCCCATCACCAGCACCAGCCACCACGCCGGCGCCCAGGTATAGCCGATCAGGGCAAAACCGGTCAGGGCAGTGCTCGCCACCAGTACGCGGCCAACGCCCAGGCGGGCGATCAGCTTGCCGCTGAAAAAGCTGGAGGTCAGGTAGCCGGCGGTGCCCATGATCAGCAGCGCGCCGATGGCATCCAACGGTAGGGAAAAACTGGCGCGCAGCGAGGGCCAGGCAATGCCCAGCAGACCGTCGGGCATGCCCAGGGCGATGAAGGCGATATAGGTCAGTGCGACCAGGCTTATGCGGCGGGATTGAGCGGTTTTGAAAAAGATCTGCATGGCGGGCTCTTCGATGAGCAGAATGGATTGTGCAAGGTTCTATTATAGTCGTGATCCTTTTTGTATTGATGCGGGTCGACTTTTTAGGAATGTTAGCCCAAAACCCACCAGGTGGATGATGTTGGCTAAAAATTGGGTACAATTTAACCAGGCGGTGTATCCGGCAGCAGCCGGGGTTGCTTTCGACAATTTAGTCTTTTCCTTTGCGGTGCAAATTAATTTGCGCCCGTTCGATCAAAACAGGAGAACAAGATCCAATGACGAGTGTGCTAGCAGGCAAAGACATGTTGCACGTCAAGGATATCAAGCTGGAACATGCCAGTCTGATCCTGGAAACCGCCGCGCGGTTCGAGCATGTGCTGACAGCCGGCGGGCGCTTGAACAACCTGACTGGCAAGATCCTGGCGGTACTGTTCTACGAGCCATCCACCCACACCCGGCTGTCCTTTGAAACCGCCATGCTGCGGCTGGGTGGGCAGGTGGTCTCGGTGCCGGACGCCAAAACCTCCAGCTCGGCGGTGAAGGGCGAAACCCTGTACGACACGGGTAAAATGATCGAAGGATACGCTAACATCGCGGTTATCCGCCACATGCGCGAAGGCAGCGCCCACGAGCTGGCGGAAGGCGCCAGCGTACCAGTGATCAACGGCGGGGATGGATCCGGGCAGCACCCCACCCAGGCGCTGTTGGATATTTATACAATTCAAAAGGAAAAGGGGCGGTTGAACAACCTGACTGTCACGTTGGCGGGGGATTTGCTCAACGGGCGCACCGTTCATTCCCTGTCCTGGCTGCTGGGCAAATACGGACCGCGCTTTTACTTTGTCTCGCCGCAGGAACTGCGCATGCCGGCAAAAATCACCCAGGATTTGCGCGATGAGGGCATCGAAGTGATCGAGACGCCCGACCTGCACGCGGCGGTGGCGAAAAGCGACGTGTTGTACATGACCCGTGTCCAAAAAGAGCGCTTCGCCGACCCGGAAGATTACAACCGGCTGCGCGGCACATACGTGATCACTCGCGACCTGATGCGGAATGCCAAACCCGGCATTACCATACTGCACCCTCTGCCGCGGGTGGATGAAATTTCGAGAGAAGTGGACGCCTATGAAGGGGCAGCCTATTTTCGCCAGGCTTCCAACGGCGGACCGGTGCGCATGGCTGTGCTGGCGCTGCTCACCGGGTGCGAATAGCGCGCGGGCAGATCGTGATCGCGTGATCCAATCCGTCTCACATATCCTGGAGAGAACCTGATGCTTGATCAAGCCGGTCCCCAATTCGAACTGATTACCAAAATTATGCTGCACGCCAAAAAAGTGTACCGCAACCTCACCCCGCCGTTACTGTATGAAGAAGTCATCCAGCGGCGCGAAG
>JBBIQB010000052.1:2276-19214 GCA_037442545.1 Bellilinea sp. | reverse complement strand
ATCCGCGAGGGCGGCTTGACCGTCGGCGCTGGCGTTATTACCAAGATCTTGGACTAGGTGGAGAAACATGGCAAAGCAACGCATTCGTATTCGTCTGAAGGCGTATGACCACCGGGTACTCGACCAGTCTGCCAAGCGGATTGTCGAAACCGCGGAACGCAGCGGCGCGCACGTCGTCGGACCGGTCCCGCTGCCTACCCGTATTGAACGGTTCACGGTGCGCCGCTCGACCTTCATTGACAAAGATTCGCACGAACATTTCGAAGTGCGCACGCACAACCGCCTGATCGATGTTCTCGATCCGGATTCAAAAACGATCGATATGCTGATGCGGCTTAACCTGCCCGCTGGCGTGGATATCGAAATCAAAATCTAATCGCTGGTTGCGCCCGGCATTCAACCGGGCGATACCTGGGGCTGTGGCGCAAGCTGCTGGATGCCCGCCCTGCCCGAAAAGCAACGACCAACTCTGGTCAAACTGACAAAGTTGGATTATAATGGAGCGGTTTGGTGTACAGGGAAACCCCCTGGCACCGCCCAGTGGCTGAGCAAGAGTGTCTTTGTGGGCGCAGAACAAAACCCACCTGTCGCAGCAAGACACTGACTGCCCGGCGTTCAGGGATGATGCAGCCCAGCCCAGGCTGACAGTCCCATACCTTTGGAAGATCAAGGAGAACAATAGAGATGTTTAAAGGGCTGATCGGGAAGAAAATCGGCATGACCCAGATTTTCGATGATGCGGGTGTGGCAATTCCAGTCACAATTATCGAAGCTGGGCCATGTTACGTTACCCAGATTAGACGGCCTGAAAACGACGGCTATTCCGCCGTTCAGTTGGGGTATGGCGAAGTTAAACCGAAGCGCTTGACCGGCGGCGAGCTGGGTCATTTGAAGCGCTCCGGTCTTAATGTGCCTCCGTTGCGTTTTCTGCGCGAATTTCGCGCCAAGACCCCCGAAGTCAACGAAGGGGAAACAGTCACTGTTGAAGCGTTCACCGTAGGTGAACGGGTGGATGTGGTTGGCACCAGCAAAGGCAAAGGTTTCCAGGGCGGAGTCAAGCGCCATGGATTTCGTGGCGGTCCGAAGACTCACGGTCAATCGGATCGTCAGCGTGCGCCAGGTTCCCGCGGCTCCGGAACAACGCCGGGGCGGGTTTTCAAAGGTTCGCGTGGGGCGGGTCATATGGGCGATGAACGCGTCACCGCGCAGCATTTGAAGGTGGTTCTGGTGGACTCCGAGCGGAATTTGATCGGTGTCTGTGGTGCGGTTCCGGGCCCGCGCGGCGGGTTGGTTGTTATCAAAGAAGCGCGCAAGCAGTAGTAGTGCATCGCGACTTTACCTGGACTGACGGAGCGAAGGAACTATGTTAGTAGATGTGTTCAATATGGAGGGTGAGAAGATCAAGCAGGTTGAACTGCCGGAAGCGGTCTTCTCTGCCCCGATTAATCTGAGTTTGATGCATCAGGCGTATGTGCGCCAAATGGCAAACGCGCGCCTGGGAACCCACGATACCAAGACCCGCAACGAAGTTTCCGGCGGCGGTCGCAAGCCGTGGCGGCAGAAGGGCACCGGCCGGGCTCGCCAGGGTTCCATCCGTGCGGCGCAGTGGAAGGGCGGCGGACGCATTCACACCCCCCACCCGCGCGGTTACAGCCAGGCAATGCCGCGCAAGATGCGTCAGGCAGCCCTGCGGTCTGCGCTTTCGGTCAAGGCATCCGAGGCGGCAATTGTGGTGGTGGATGAATTGAGCGTGGCTGAACCCAAGACGCGCTTGATGGCGAAAGCGCTGAATGCACTAGTCGGCGATGCCAGCGCGCTGGTGGTAATCCCCGCCAAGGACGCGTATCAGAACGTGATCCTTTCCAGCGCCAACCTGCCGGCGACCAAGATTTTACTGGCTTCGTATCTCAACATCCGTGACCTGCTCAAATTTGACAAGGTCGTGCTGCCACTGGCTGCTCTGGATGTTATCAGCAACAACCTGGGATAGGTAGGAGGCACAGCATGACGACGATTTACAACATTCTCCGCCGCCCGTTGGTGACCGAAAAAACCAACTATCAAATCAGTAGCCTGCACCAGTACGTTTTCGAGGTGGCGAGCGAAGCTACAAAATCGATGGTGAAAGACGCGGTGGAGCAAATTTTCGATGTAAAGGTATTGCGGGTGAACATCATCAACGTGCCCGCCAAGCGCACCCGCCGTGCGCGCAGCCGCCGCGTTGTGGTGCGAAACGCGGCTTACAAGAAAGCCGTGGTCACCCTTTCGCCCGAAGACAGAATTCCGATCTTTGAAGGGGTCGAATAATGGCGATCAAAGTTTACAAACCAATTACCCCCGGTCAGCGTGGCATGACTGGCTATGGCTTCGAAGAAATCACCAAATCCACGCCCGAGCGCTCGCTGCTGATCATTCGCAAGAACCATTCGGGGCGCAACAACCTGGGCAAGGTAACTGTGCGCCATCGCGGTGGCGGCAGCCGCCGCTTCATCCGCGTGGTGGACTTCAAGCGCAATAAATTGAATGTGCCCGCAAAAGTGTCCGCCATCGAATATGATCCCAACCGCACCGCGCGGCTGGCGCTGCTGGTGTACGCCGACGGCGAAAAACGCTACATCATCGCCCCGGTTGGCTTGAGGGTCGGCGATATGGTCGTGGCTGGCAGCAATGTAGATATCCGCCCCGGCAACTCGCTGCCGATTGCCAATATTCCGGTGGGCACGATGATCCACAACATCGAAGTGCATCCCGGCCGCGGCGGACAGATGGTGCGCTCGGCTGGATCTGCCGCCCAGCTGCTGGCAAAAGAGGGCGATTTCGCCCAGATCCGCCTGCCTTCCGGCGAGGTGCGCCTGGTTCGCCAGGTGTGCTACGCCACCGTTGGACAGGTTGGCAACCTGGATCACGGCAATATCAAACTGGGTAAGGCGGGACGCAAGCGCCACATGGGCATTCGCCCGACGGTGCGCGGTACCGCTATGTCGCCCCGCGATCACCCGCACGGTGGTGGCGAGGGACGCCAGCCGGTGGGTATGCCCGGTCCGAAGAGCCCGTGGGGTAAACCCACTCGTGGTTACAAGACTCGCCGCAACAAGACGACGGATAAGTATATTGTACGCCGCCGCAGCGACGCCAAACGGTAAGCGGCGCGGGTTGACTGACTGGTAACAGCGAAAGAGGGACGAGATATGTCACGTTCATTGAAAAAGGGCCCGTTCGTAGCCCCGAAGTTGTTGAAAAAGATCGAATTGATGAATACGCGCGGCGATAAGAAAGTAATCCGCACCTGGAGCCGGGCGAGCGTCATCTTCCCCCAGATGGTAGGTCATACCATTGCCGTCCATGATGGACGACGCCATGTGCCGATCTACATCACCGAAAACATGGTGGGGCACCGGCTGGGCGAGTTTGCACCCACGCGACATTTCCGCGGGCATGTCGCGGAAAAATCCTCCAAGAGGTAAGCGGTAATGGCAAATGATATTCGAGCCAAATTGAGTTTTTGTCCGGTCTCCGCCCAGAAGGTGCGTCTGGTGGTTGACCTGGTGCGCGGGCGACCGGCGGTGGAAGCCTTGGATACGCTCAAGTTCACCAACAAGAGCGCCGCAGCGCCGGTGCGCAAACTGCTGGCTTCAGCAGTTGCCAATGCGGAGGAAAATTTTGGGGTCGACCGCAAAAATCTGATGGTGTACCAGATCACGGCGGATGAAGCCCCCACGCGCAAGTGGCGCCGCTTCGGCGCTCGCGGGCGGTTCAAACCGCTGCTTAAGCGCGCTTCGCATGTCACCGTTGTTCTGCGGGAGCAGGAATAGTGTGATTTTCGTCCGGTGGATGTTGTGGACAACAGACCGCCGGCAAGCAGAAACCAGGAGAAATTATGGGTCGAAAAGTTCATCCAATCGGATTTCGTCTGGGCGTCCACAAGCCGTGGGAAGGTCGTTGGTACGCTGACGGCAGCGAGTACACCGAGCAGCTGCACCAGGACTTTGAAATTCGCAAGTTGATCTTTGCGGATGCCGAACGGGCTGCGATTTCCAAAGTCGAGATCGAGCGCTTTCCGGGCAAGGTGAAGGTGATCGTTCATACCGCCAAGCCGGGTATTCTGATCGGGCGCAAAGGTGAAACCGTCAAGAAGATCCGCCAGGATCTGGAAGCCTTGACCAAGAAGAAGATCGATCTCGAAATCAAAGAGATCAAACTGCCCGACTGCGATGCGTATCTGGTTGCCAAGAACATTGCCAGTCAGATCCAGCGGCGCATCGCCTACCGCCGCGCGATGAAACGCGCGCTGCAACAGGCGATCCGCCAGGGCGCCCAGGGAATCAAGATCGAAGTAGCCGGGCGGTTGAGCGGCGCCGAAATGGCGCGCAGTGTCTGGCTGCGCGAAGGTCGCGTACCCCTGCAAACCATCCGCGCCGACATCGAATTTGCCCGCACGGAAGCCCTGACGACCTACGGTCAGATTGGCGTCAAGGTCTGGGTTTATAAAGGCGAAGTTCTGCCCGGCGCGGAAGAAAAAGCCGAAGCCACTGAGGGCGTATACGTCAGTGAGTGAACCTTGCGCTGGGATTACACCCAGACATCGTGGAGAGAGGTAAGCAATCATGTTGATGCCAAAACGTGTCAAATGGCGCAAGCAGCAGCGCGGCCGGATGAGAGGCAAAGCCCTGCGCGGGGCAGAGCTGATCTACGGCGAGTTTGGCTTGCAGGCGCTCGAACCCGGTTGGATCACCGCGCGCCAGATCGAGGCAGCCCGCCGCGCACTGGTGCGTTCGATGCGCCGGCGTGGTAAAGTCTGGATTCGCATTTTCCCGGATAAACCCTACACCCAAAAGCCGCCGGAAACGCGCATGGGTAAAGGGAAAGGTGGGGTGGAATACTGGGTGGCGGTGGTGCGTCCGGGACGGCTGTTATTCGAACTGGGAGGTCTTCCCGCGGATATCGCCATCGAAGCCCTGCGCCAGGCTGCTTACAAGTTTTCGATCAAGACGAAGATAGTTGCCCGTCATGAATCGGCAACGGGAGAAGCAGTATGAAAAGCGAACAAATTCGCCTGATGTCGGTTGATGAACTGAAGGCAAAATTATCGGATGCCCAGCAGGAATTGATGAATCTGCGCTTTCAAATCGTGACCGGTCAGCTGACCGACACCAGCCGGTTGAAGCAGACCCGCCGCCAGATCGCGCGCTTCAATACCGCACTGCGAGAGCGGGAACTTTCACAAAATCGGGAAGGTGGAAAATGAACACGCGGCGACGTTTAACCGGTGTGGTCACCAGTAACAAAATGCAAAAGACAGTCGTGGTGAAAGTCACCCGAACCTACCAGCATCCCCTTTACCGCAAAGTGGTTCATGCTTCGATGAAAATTAAAGCCCACGATGAACTGGGATGTGAGATTGGTGATGAAGTGGTGGTGGTCGAAAGCCAGCCCATTTCGCGCGACAAGCGCTGGGTGGTGCAGACCATCCTCAAGCGCCAGGGTCAACCAATGCAGGAACTGCCCGCGGAGGAAGGAGCCTAAAGGATGATTCAGCAGGAATCTCGACTTAAAGTGGCTGATAACACGGGCGCTCGCGAACTGGCGGTTATTCATATCATGGGCGGTTCCACCCGGCGCTACGGGCGTGTCGGTGACGTGGTGGTAGCCACGGTCAAATCGGCTGCACCGCAGGGTTCGGTTAAGAAGAGTGATATTGTCAAAGCGGTCATCGTGCGCTGCGCCAAAGAATGGCGGCGCGAGGATGGTTCCACCATCCGCTTCGATGACAATGCGGCAGTAATTCTGGATACCGATGGACAGAACCCCAAAGGTACCCGCATTTTTGGTCCTGTGGCTCGCGAACTGCGTGAAAAGGGCTTTATGAAAATCGTTTCGCTTGCGCCGGAAGTGATCTAAATGCAAGGAAACAGGAGCGAAGCCATGAAAATGAAAATTCACAAAGGCGATACGGTTGAAATCATCAGTGGTCGCCTCGAAGACAAAGGAAAACGCGGCGAAGTGATTCGCGTCATGCCCAAAGACAACCGGGTGGTGGTGCAGGGTGTCAATCTGCGCACCAAGCACCAGCGCCGGGTTCAAGCACAGGGACGCACCATTTCTCCCGGCAAAGTCCGCTTCGAAGCGCCAATAGACCTTTCCAACATCCTGCTGGTTTGCCCCAAGTGCGGTAAAACCACGCGGGTGGGTATCTCACGCGGCGAAGATGGCAAGGCACTGCGGGTCTGCAAGAAATGCGACGCAGCAATCGACGAATGAGCCATTGGGGAGCGAGTAGATGAACATATTGAAAGAAAAGTATCAGAAAGAAATTGTGCCGGTGCTGATGAAGGAATTGAACCTTCAAAATGTAATGCAGGCGCCGCGCATCACCAAAGTTGTCGTCAACGTTGGTCTTGGCGAGGCTTTGGACAACCCCAAAGCGCTGGATGCCGCTAGCGGCGACCTGGTCAAGATCACCGGTCAAAAACCGGTGGTTACCAAGGCGCGCAAAAGCATCGCGGCATTCAAATTGCGCGAGGGGCGTGCCATTGGCACGATGGTCACCCTGCGCGGTGAGCGCATGTGGTCTTTCCTCGACCGGTTGATGAACATTGTCCTGCCGCGCGTGCGCGATTTTCGCGGTGTCTCAGCCGAAGCGTTCGATGGACGCGGGAACTATACACTGGGATTGCGGGAACAGATCATCTTCCCTGAAATCGAGTATGACAAAGTGGATAAGGTCCGCGGAATGGAAATTACCGTAGTAACAACGGCGCCGACGGACGATCAGGCTGCCAAATTATTGCAGTTGCTTGGGATGCCTTTCAGGAAGGATTAGCATGGCAAAGAAGTGTATGATGTATCGTGAACAACGCCGCCAGCACGCCGTTCAGGTGCGCAATCGCTGCAAACGTTGTGGGCGCCCGCGAGGATATCTGCGCCGTTTTGGTCTGTGCCGTATTTGCTTCCGGGAGCTCGCTCTTGAAGGTAAGATCCCCGGCGTAACCAAGTCATCCTGGTAGTTCCAGGCCGGAGGTAGGCATGAGTGTAAATGATCCAATTGCTGATATGTTAACCCGCATGCGCAACGCCATCACCAACGGACAGGTGGTTGTGGCTATGCCGAGCACCAATCTGAAAGCCGAGATCGCCCGGGTGTTGAAGGAAGAAGGATTCATCGATTCCTTCGAAGTCGCTGCCGGCGAAAAAACGTTCGAACCGGTATTGCGCATCCGGCTGAAATACGTGGGCGAACGCCGCCAACGCCGCCCGGTGATTACCGGGCTGGAACGGGTCAGTCGCCCTGGACGGCGCATCTACACCCGCCGGCAGGACATTCCCTGGGTGCTTTCCGGTTTAGGTGTTGCCATTATATCCACGCCCAAAGGTGTGATGACCGGTCAACGCGCCCGCCAGCTGAATGTTGGCGGTGAGATCCTGTGCAAGGTCTGGTAGCCGGAAAGCGTAAAGGAGGTATTATTGTGTCTCGTATAGGTCGCTTGCCGGTGGTTGTTCCAATAAGTGTACAGGTCGCTGTGGATGGGACGTCGGTGAACGTCAAGGGTCCCAAAGGCGAATTGACGCGTGAGTTTGCTCCCGTGATTACCATTCAATTCGAGAGCGGCAAGATTTTGGTCAGCCGTTCCTCGGAGGAACCGCAAATTCGCGCCCTGCACGGAATGACCCGGGCATTAATTCAAAACATGGTAACCGGAGTAAGCGAAGGTTTTACTAAAATCCTCGAAATCGACGGCGTGGGTTACCGCGCCGAACTGGATGGTAAAAACCTGAAACTGCTCGTCGGTTATTCGCACCCGGTCATCGTTGAACCGGCGGAGGGTATCGCATTCGAAGTGGATACCAAGACCCGCCAGATCAAGGTGATGGGGTACAACCGCGAGACGGTCGGTCAGGTTTCGGCTGATATTCGCAAAATTCGTCCTCCCGAACCCTATCACGGGAAAGGGATTCACTACCTCGGTGAGAAAATTCGCCGTAAAGCCGGTAAAGCCGGTAAAGGCAAGAAATAGGTGAGTGCCCATGGCTAAACTAAATCGTTCTGAAGCGAGAATCCGT
Organism: Bellilinea sp.; assembly: GCA_037442545.1. Lineage (GTDB taxonomy): Bacteria > Chloroflexota > Anaerolineae > Anaerolineales > Anaerolineaceae > Bellilinea. The sequence continues at coordinate 11,156 of JBBIQB010000052.1, read as the reverse complement.
CGCCATCGCCGCGTGCGCAAGCACATCAGCGGCACGCCCGATCGACCGCGACTGGCCGTATTCCGCAGCCTTGCCGAAACCTACGCTCAGGTGATCGATGATGCAGCCGGGCGCACCCTGGCAGCCGCTTCCACCGTTGATCAGGAGTTGCGCGGTAAGCTGGAAGGTAAAACCAAAACCGAGCAAGCCCGCCTGGTGGGCGAACTGGTTGCCAAACGCGCCAAAGACAAGGGAATTTCCCGGGTAGTCTTTGACCGGGGTGGTTTTGCCTACATTGGTCGGGTAAAAGCCCTGGCTGATGCTGCCCGCGAGTCCGGGCTGGAATTCTAGGCTGAGCAGTAAGCAATGAGGGACGCCTGACTATGGAAATGACTGAATTTTCTACATACGAACAGCAATACGACGAACGCGTAATTGAAATTGCGCGTGTGGCAAAAGTGGTCAAAGGTGGACGCCGCTTTCAGTTTCGCGTGACGGTTGTGGCTGGCGATAATCATGGCAATGTTGGCCTGGGTGTTGGCAAAGCCAATGCTGTGCCGGATGCCATGCGCAAAGCCAGCGAACGGGCTCACAAGAGCATGAAACCGGTGCCGATGACCGGCACGACCATTCCGCACGAAGTGCTGGGTAAAACGTCCGGCGCGCGAGTACTGCTCAAACCGGCTTCGGCAGGTACGGGCGTTATCGCCGCGGGCGGTGTGCGCGCCGTGTTGGAAGCAGCCGGGGTGCGCGACATTTTGACCAAGTCGATGGGCAGCGCCAACGTGCTCAATGTGGTTAAAGCCACTTTTGACGCGCTTAGCCAGTTGAAATCGCCGGAAGAAGAGGCAGCCCGGCGCGGAAAACCCGCCAAGGACCTGCTTCCCTTCTGGGAACGGAGGAAAAATGGCTGAGAAGAAAGCAACCCCTCGCCTGTTGAGCATCACCTGGGTTAAGAGCGCCATCGGATATTCGGAGCAACACAAAGCCACCATCCGCGCGCTTGGTTTGCGCCGCTTGAACCAGACTGTGGTTCTTCCGGATACACCCACCCTGCGCGGTATGCTGCGAAAAGTCAATCACCTTGTAAAAGTTGAAGAGCAGGTAGAACAATGAAATTGAACGATCTGAAGCCAAGCGAAGGCGCCAGAAAAGACCGCAAACGTGTTGGACGGGGCATTTCCGCCGGCAAAGGTAAAACGAGCGGACGCGGCACCAAGGGTCAGGGTTCCCGCAGCGGTGAGGGTGGTAACCTCTACCGCCAGGGCGGCAACCTGCCGTTCTACCGCCGCCTGCCGTTCATGCGCGGTGAGGGCTTTACCCCTCCAGTGCAGGTTGAGTTCAATGAAGTCAACCTCAGTCAACTGGCGGCGAAATTCGAAGCCAATGGTGAAGTTACTCCCCAAACCCTGGCTGAGAAGAACATGCTTCACAAGCCTAATAACCCGGTGGTCGTGCTGGGAAATGGCGATCTGAGCATTCCGTTGAAAGTGTGCGTTCAACGGGTGAGCAAAAACGCCCAGGCGAAGATTGAAGCAGCCGGTGGTACGGTCGAGATTATCGCCTGACGCATAACGAATAAGGAGACCCACGCATGAAGCGGTCAGCATGGCGTTATCTGTGGAAATCGGAAGACATTCGCAAGAAGCTTCTGATCACCATCCTGCTGCTGGTTTTGTACCGGCTGGCAGCCAATATCCCTGTTCCCGGCATCGATCGGGAGGTGATCCGGAGCATTGTCCAGGCACCTGGGGCAGCGGGTACGCTGTTTGGTTTGCTGGATCTGCTTTCTGGCGGCACCATTTCCCGTTTTTCCATCCTGGCGATGGGTGTGTATCCCTACATCACCGCGCAGATTATTCTGCAATTGCTGGTGCCGATCATCCCGGCGCTGGAACGGCGAATGAAGGAAAATCCCCGCGAAGGCCAAAAATGGATGGAAAAATGGACGATCATTCTGACCGTGCCGATGGCGCTGCTTTCGGCAATCGGGCAGATCAACATCTTCAACTCTCTGGCGGGGCAAACCGGTCAGACGGTGTTGAATTATGTTTACGGGTTCACCGGAGCCAGTCTGTTGCCAACGGTTACCACGCTGATCAGCATGATGGCGGGAACAATGATGGGCATCTGGCTGGGGCAGTTGATCTCCGAATATGGCATCCCCAAACAAGGGCTTTCGCTGATCATCTTCTCCGGGATCGTATCGGGTATTCCCAGCAACCTGCTCAGCCTGTGGAGCGACCGTGAAAACGGCTGGTGGTTGACCCTGTTGATCTTGGTGGTGTTGGTGCTGGTCATCTTTGCGATTGTCTTCGTGCAGCAGGGGCGGCGCAATGTGCCGGTGCTGTTCCCCGGACGGCGGGTGGGTAACCGCATGTCGATGCCGGTGCGCAGCAACCTGCCTTTGATGATCAACATGGCGGGTATGATCCCGCTCATCTTTGCTCAATCCATCCTGCTGTTCCCGGCAATCGTTGCCAGTTACTTTGTCAACTCGGAAACGCAGTGGGTGGCGAGTATCTCCACCAGTATTTATACAACCTTCAGCGGACAGGGTGGATTGTACGCCGTCCTGTACTTCCTGATGGTGGTGGGGTTCACCTTCTTCTACACCGATGTACTCTTCGCGCAGCAAAACTATGGAGAAACGCTCAAGCGGCAAGGCGCGCAAATCCCGGGCGTCTTGCGTGGTCCGGCGACTCAGAAATACCTGACCAAAGTGCAACGGCGAATCACCCTGCCGGGCGCCTTCTTCCTGGGTTTTGTCGCCGTCCTGCCATTCATTATGAATGTCTTTCTGCCGGCATCGGCGCGAGCTGCGGGCTTGTTCCTCATCTCGGCTGCTGGTCTGCTGATTGTCGTCGGCGTGGTGCGCGATACCTTTACCATCATCGAAACCGAGCTCAAGCTGCACGGATACGATGAAAGCCTGATCAAGAGGTAGCATGGGAACGTTTATCGTTCTTCTGGGTCCTCCCGGCGCAGGCAAGGGCACGCAGGCTGACGTGCTGGCGGAATCGACCGGCCTGGCGCACATTTCTTCGGGAGATATCTTCCGCGAGAATTTAAGAAACCAAACTGAACTGGGTAAATTGGCTCAAGGCTATATGAACCGTGGCGAGCTGGTCCCGGATGATGTCACCATTGCCATGATCCGCGACCGGCTCAGCCGCCCGGATTGCGTCAAAGGCGCGATTTTGGACGGCTTCCCGCGTACTCCGGCTCAGGCGCAGGCGCTGGGTAAAATGCTGGATGAGCTGAGCGGCAAGGTGATGAGTGTGCCCTACATCTCCGTGCCGGCGCAGATTCTGGTAGAACGCCTGGGCGGGCGCTGGACGTGCCGCACGTGTGGCAAGGCGTACCATGCGGTGTTCAACCCGCCGAAAAGCAGCGGCGTGTGCGACGATGACGGCGGCGAACTGTACCAGCGCGAGGACGATCAGCCTGCCACAGTCGAGCGGCGTATCCATGTCTATATGGAGCAAACCGCGCCATTGATCGATCACTACCGCGCAAGCGGCTTGCTGGTCGAAGTGGACGGTACCCAGCCAATCGAGGCAGTCACGGCCGCCTTAGTGGCAGCCATACCGTAGAGGAACGCTGAAGAATGTCCTGGGAACGTCAGATCACGATCAAATCCGCGCAGGAACTGGAAATCATGCGCACCGCCGGGCAGATCAATGCCGAGGCGCTGCAAGCCGCGTATGAAGCCGCCCGCGCCGGGGTTTCGACCGCTGACCTGAACGCCGCCGCCGAAGATGTCTTGAAAACATACGGCGTGTATTCCCCGTTTCTCAATTATCCCGGACCCTACCCGTACCCTTCCAGTACCACCGTCAGCGTCAACCAGGAACTGGTGCACGGCATTCCCAAAACCAGCCGCAAACTGCGCGAAGGCGACATCGTCTCGGTGGATTGCGGAACCGTTTTTGAAGGCTTTGTGGCTGATTCTGCCATCACTTTCCCCATCGGCGAGGTTTCCCCCCAGGTTCAACAGCTGTTGGATGTGACCGAAGCGGTGCTGTATGTGGGCATCGAAAAGCTGGTTGCGGGCAACCGGGTTGGAGATGTGTCGGCGGCAATTCAGGAATTTGTGGAAAGCCACGGGCTGCACGTCACGCGTGAGTATACTGGTCATGGGGTGGGGCGGCGGATGCACGAAGGACCGCAGGTGCCTAACTACGGCGTCTCCGGTAGGGGCATGCTGCTGCGCGCGGGGATGACCATAGCGCTGGAGCCAATGGTGTTGATTGGATCACCGGCAACCCATGTAACCAGCGATCAATGGACGGTGGTCTCGCGAAATGGCTTGCCGACGGCTCATTTCGAGCACACGGTTGCCATCACCGAGGACCGACCGCGCATTCTAACCCTGCTGAAAGACGGCAGCAAGGCTGGACGAAACCAAAAGGTTCGGATATAATCAAGACTTTGGCTGTTGAAGAAGGAATGATGAGGAGTAATCGATCATGAAAGTTTCACCATCCATTCGCAAGCGCTGCGCAAAGTGTAAAATTGTGCGGCGCAGCGGAAACTTGTACGTAATCTGTGATAACCCAAAGCACAAACAGCGACAGGGGTAAGGATCTATGGCGAGAATTGAAGGTGTCGATCTACCACGCAACAAGCGAGTGGAAGTTGCGCTGACCTATATTTTTGGGATTGGAGCCACCCGTGCGCGGACAATCCTGTCGGGAACCAAAGTCAATCCGGATACGCGGGTGAAAGACCTGAGCGAAACCGACGTCAACCTGCTGCGCGATTTTATCGCCCAGAATTTCAAGGTTGAAGGCGATCTGCGCCGCGAAGTCCAGATGAACATCAAGCGGCTGATCGAAATCGGCTGCTACCGGGGCTTGCGCCACCGCCGTAATCTCCCCGTGCGCGGGCAGCGCACGCGCACCAATTCGCGCACCCGCAAAGGTCCCAAGAAGACCGTGGCAGGGCGCGGACGCCGCCGTGGCGCAACTAAGAAATAATCCGGGATTGGGCTGGGCTGATTTGGGGTACCTTCCCTCCCCAGCGGCCAATCAGCGCCGCCCGAACCGGTTAGCAAAACGCTGTACTCTGAACGAAATCGAGGTTGATAGCGAGGAAATATGGCACAAAATGTAAGATCAGCGCGCCGGTCAAGCGCTCCGCGCAAGGTGAAGCGCACACTGTCCTCAGCGCAGGTACATATTTACGCATCGTTCAATAATACGATCGTAACTGTGACAGACCAGCAGGGCAACACGGTCTGTTGGGCGAGCGCCGGTTCGGCGGGTTTCAAGGGCTCGCGCAAGAGCACGCCCTTTGCCGCCCGCCTGGCAGCCGAGCAAGCGCTCAAGGCTGCTCAGGCGATGGGTGTCCAGGAAGTGGACATGATCGTCAAGGGTCCCGGACCCGGTCGCGAATCCGCGATTCGGGCTGTGCAAGGGATGGGTATTCGGGTGCGTTCGATTGCGGACGTGACACCGGTGCCGCACAACGGCTGCCGGCCTCCCAAGAAACGCCGCGTATAAATTAGGATAGAGAGGGAAGTTATGGCGAGATATATTGGTCCGGTGTGTAAACTCTGCCGGCGTGAAGGTTTCAAAATGTTTTTGAAGGGCGAGCGCTGCTTTACCCCCAAATGCGCGTTCGAACGGCGCGGTTTTGCGCCGGGCGAACACGGGCGCGCCAGCGCCGGGCGGGGCGGCGGCGGCGAGCGGATGTCGGACTACGCCCGCCAGCTGCGCGCCAAACAGCAAGCCCGCCGCACGTATGGTATTCTGGAACGCCAGTTCCGCCGCTACTTCAGCGTTGCGCTGAAAACGCGTGGTCTGACCGGTTTGAACCTGCTGCAGACGCTCGAACTGCGCCTGGATAATGTTGTTTTCCGCATGGGCTATGGCGAGAACCGCGCCCAGGCGCGCCAACTGGTGACTCACGGTCACTTTACGGTCAATGGACGCCGCACCGACGTGCCTTCCATGCTGGTGAAACCGGGCGACAAGATCGAAGTGCGCGAAGGCTCGCGCCAGAAACCGTTCTTCAAGGAATTGGTCGACCTGGCAGAAAAACGCACCTGCAGCCTGTGGCTCGATCGGGATGTCCGCAGCCTGAGCGGGCGGGTTTTGCGCCTGCCGGAACGGGCTGAAATCGACGGCAACTTGAACGAACAGTTGATCGTTGAGTACTACTCGAGATAATACCGTGTTCTCTGGTGCGTGGTTTATTCGCTGTGCATCGGAAAGGGGTGAAACTTGTCTGCCTTAACGAATATGGTTAAACCAAAAATTGAGCGCGAAGCCGAGGCTCGAAACTACGGAAAGTTCGTCATCAGCCCGCTGGAACGCGGTTACGGCGTCACCCTTGGCAATGCACTTCGCCGCGTCCTGCTGTCTTCCCTGGAAGGCGCAGCGATTACATCGGTGCGAATCACGGACGTTTTGCACGAGTTCAGTGATATTCCCGGGGTTCGAGAAGATGTGATTCAGGTCATGCTGCAGGTCAAGCAGCTGCGTCTGGTGCTCCATGATGTGGAGAGCTCGCATCTTCATCTGGATGTGCGCGGCGCCGGCACGGTGACCGCTGCCGACATTCAGCTGCCGGCGGAAGTGGATATTGTCAATCCTGACTTGTATTTGTTCACTGTGGATGACAACCGCACCCGGCTGGAAATTGACATGACGGTCGAGCGCGGACGCGGATATTCGCCGGCGGTTGACCGCAGCGGTCGCCTGCCGATTGGCGAACTGCCGGTGGACGCGATTTTCAGCCCGGTGCGCCGGGTGAACTTCAATGTGGCTTCGGCGCGGGTGGGTCAAAACACCAACTACGAGCGGCTGATCCTCGAAATCTGGACCGACGGTACGATTGCCCCTGAAAAGGCGTTGGGCACCGCATCCAAGATTCTTATCGATCACTTGCGGCTTATCTCCGGGATCAGCGAGGAATCGCTCACCCTGGTGCCCGAGCGGGAAGTGACCGGCAGCCGCCTGACCAGTGAAGCCGCCGAGACGCCGATTGAAAACCTCGACCTCTCGGTGCGGGTGTTCAACTCGCTCAAACGGACTGGAATTACGACGGTGGGTGATGTGCTGGAATTGCTCGAAAAAGGCAATGAGGCGGTAATGTCCATCCGCAACTTTGGTGAGAAGAGTCTGGACGAACTGCGCCAGAAGATGCAGGAAAAAGGCTTCCTGCAAGATGAAAAAGAGACGGAGTAAGCAATTATGCGCCATAAAGTTGCAGGTTACAAACTGGGACGGTCGAAGGACCAGCGCAATGGACTGCGCCGGACTTTGATCAAGCAGTTCTTTACCCACGAACGGATGAAAACCACCCGCGCGAAAGCCCTGGCGATCCGCGGCGAAGCCGAACGGATGATTACCGTGGCGCGCCGCAGCGCCGATGGCAGCGATATGGACAAGGTCAACGCCCGCCGCCTGGTGGCGTCCCGCCTTGGCGACCCGGTCGTGGTCAAGAAACTTTTTGATGAAATTGCGCCGCGCTACGCCAACCGAAACGGCGGCTATACGCGGATGTTCAAGCTGGGACCCCGGTTGGGCGATGCCGCCGAGATGGTTCTGCTTGATCTGGTCGAGGATTAAGCAAGAACCCGCCGGTTTGTTTTCCGGTTTGGGATGGCACGTTACCAGGTTATCATAGCCTACGACGGCACACACTTCCAGGGCTTTCAACGGCAGGGAAGCAGCCGGACGGTACAGGCAGAGGTTGAAGCAGCGCTGCGTGCGCTGGGCTGGCAGGCAGATACGATCCTGTACGCCGGGCGCACGGATGCCGGAGTGCACGCTTCCGGTCAGGTGATTGCGTTTGACCTGACGTGGCGGCACGGCGCAGCGAAATTGCTGCGCGCGCTAAACGCCGCGCTCCCGGCTGATGTGGCAGTGAAATCCGCGCAGGAAACTGACCCGGATTTTCACCCGCGTTACCGGGCAGCGGCACGCCAATACCTGTACCGGCTGTACTGCCAGCCAGACCGCGATCCCTTGCGGGAGCGCTACGCCTGGCGGGTCTGGCAGCCGGTGCAAGCCGGCTTGCTCCAACAGGCAGCCGCATGCTTGCCGGGCAGCCACGATTTTGCAGCCTTTGGCTCGCCCCTGCGCCCGGGAGGCAGTACCATCCGCACGGTGTACCACGCAGTCTGGCAGCCGCTTGGGGAAGACGAATGGATCTTCCGCATCTGCGCCAATGCGTTTCTCTACCGGATGGTGCGCAGACTGGTGTTTTTGCAAGTTCTGGTCGGGCAGCAACGATTGAGCGTCAATCAATTGGCGGCTGCCCTCCAAATCCCCCAGCCCCTGACACCAGGGCTTGCAAAACCGAACGGTCTGTTTTTGGAACGGGTGTATTACCCCGGCGATGGGCTCGAACCTGAAGGGTTTATTGAAACCTTATCTGCCAGTGGAGAAGAGGACTGTGGATAAGACTTATGTCATAAAAGGGAAACCTGAATCGAGTTGGATCCTGGTAAATGCCGAGGGTCAAAATGTGGGACGCCTGGCGACCCAGATCGCCCGCTACCTGTTGGGTAAACACAAACCCAGCTTCAGCCCCGGGGTTGCCATGGGCGATTATGTTGTTGTGGTCAATGCGCAGCGGCTGGATATCGCCGAAAAGCGCCTGGACAACAAGTTCTACTACAAACATTCCAGTTACCCCGGCGGGTTGAAAACGGTTTCGATGCGCGACCAGATGAATCGCCATCCGGACCGGGTGATCCGCGCCGCGGTATGGGGAATGCTGCCCCACAACAGGCTGGGGCGCAAGTTGATCAAGCGCTTGAAGATCTACGCCGGAAGCGAACATCCACACGAAGCGCAAAAGCCAGAGCCGGTAGCATAAAGGAGCAGGCGAGCTATGTCAGTTCAGTATTATGAAGGTGTTGGGCGACGCAAGGAAGCAACCGCG
>JBBIQB010000052.1:0-2266 GCA_037442545.1 Bellilinea sp. | reverse complement strand
CATTATGAGCGGGAGCGGAAATTTCACCGTTAATCAGAAATCGGTCGAAGATTACTTTCCGCGCACCGGCGACTTGGAAGCCATCCTCAAACCGTTTGACGCGACTGAGCAGGAACGCAACACGTTCGATGTCACGGTGGTTGTCAACGGCGGCGGCGTGACCGGTCAGACCGAATCGGTTCAACTGGGTCTGGCGCGCGCGCTGGCAAAAATGAACGCCGGTTTCATTCACGACCTGCGCAAATACGGTTTGCTCACCCGCGACCCGCGCATCAAGGAACGCAAGAAACCGGGTCTCAAACGCGCCCGCAAAGCCCCGACCTACACCAAACGCTAAAACACCGCTTTTACGGATTTTGCCTTCCCGACCGGAAGCAGGTTATCCTAACCGCAGGGCAGACAACCTCGACTGGCTTCTCGCATAGAAGACAGCAGGATAGTCTGCCCTGTGTATGTTTATCCACCAGCAGGGCTTACACAGGAAGGGCTTAAATGACGCCGAGTGATCAAGCAAAAGGGATTGTCATTCTCGGGTTGGGTCCCGGCGAAGCCCGCCACCTGACCCGCGAAGCCTGGGATTGGCTGGCAGCCCAGCCGCGCGTGTATCTGCGCACCCGCCAGCATCCGGCGGTTGCCAGCCTGCCCGCCGGGCTGCAAATCCATTCGTTTGACCATCTGTACGATGCCAGTCAAACCTTCGAGGCCGTCTATGGTGCGATCGTTGCCGAAATTTTGCGCCTTGGCAGGCAGCCGGGAGGGGTGACCTACGCCGTTCCGGGTCATCCGCTGGTTGCCGAAGCCACCGCACCCGAAATTGTTCGCCGGGCAAAGGAGGAGGGCATTCCTGTACGGCTGATCGAAGGGATGAGCTTCCTGGAGCCGGTTTTCAGCGCTTTGAAGATCGATCCTTTCCCGCGCCTGGCGCTGTTGGATGCGCTCGAAATCGGCCGGCGGCACACTCCCGGTTTCGCCCCGGACATGCCGGCGCTAATCACCCAGATTTACGACCGGATGAGCGCGGCGCTGGTTAAACTGGCGCTCGACCCGGTGTACCCGGATCAGCACCCAGTGCGGCTGGTGCATGCGGCAGGCACTGCCAGTCAGCAGGTGGAAGAAGTGCCGCTGTATGCCATCGATCGCAGCCCGCACCTGGGCTTGATGACAGCCCTGTTCGTCCCGCCGCTGGCAGAAGACACTTCCCTGGAAGCCTTTCAGGAGGTGGTTGCCCGGCTGCGCGCGCCGGACGGCTGTCCGTGGGACCGCCAGCAAACGCATGTATCCCTGCGCCGCTATTTGCTCGAGGAAGCCTACGAAGCTATCGAAGCGTTGGACGAGGAAGATGCCGATGCGCTGCGCGAGGAGCTGGGCGATCTTTTGCTGCAAATTCTGTTGCACGCGCAAATCGCGGTTGAGGAGGGAGAGTTCACCCTGGCAGAGGTGATCCAGGGGATACACCGCAAGATTGTGCGCCGCCACCCGCATGTTTTTGGCGAGGTGGAAGTCAGCGGGGTGGAAGGTGTGCTGCGTTCCTGGCAGAAAGTCAAGGAAGCCGAACGGGCAATGAACGGCGAAACCGAACCGCGCGGGATGCTGGATGGGGTGCCCGGGGTGCTGCCGGCGCTCGCCCAGGCGCAGGAAATTCAATCCCGGGCTGCCCGGGTGGGCTTCGACTGGCGAGAGATCGAGCCGGTGCTTGCCAAAGTATTCGAAGAATTGGAGGAAGTCAACCAGGCGGCAAATGTGGACGAACGCGAGAAGGAACTGGGCGATTTGTTTTTTGCTGTGGTCAACCTGGCGCGCTGGCACAAAGTGGATGCCGAGAGCGCGCTGCGGCTGGCAAACCGCCGCTTCCGCCAGCGCTTTGCCCATATCGAGAGCCGCGCGCGTCAATCCGGGCGCGAGTTAAGCGGGATGAGCCTGGAGGAAATGGACCGTTACTGGGAAGAGGCGAAAGGTCTGGATCAAGGCATATAGCCTGCTTCAATTTTTGCGCAATTCGGGTGAATCGAACCATAACCCGGAGATGAGGTGCGGTTCTTCGCGGTTGAAGACGATCCGCATCGAGACCAGGCTGTCCTTCTCGTAGGTCAGGCGGTAAACCACCATGTCGTATTTTTCATCCTGAAGCACGGTGTTGACTTCGTGTGATTGGTATGCGCCGAGTTTTTCGTCGAACGTGGTGAGCAGGTTCATGAAGGCGGCTTCATCCATGCCTTGCTTCATACTGGTGTCGAAATCGCGCGAAAACATGGCATAGTCGCGGCTG
>JBBIQB010000051.1:8559-19372 GCA_037442545.1 Bellilinea sp. | reverse complement strand
ATTGTGGGACGCCTTCGAAGCGCTGTGGACATTGGTTAAATACCGCTTCGTCGACTGATCATCCCGCTTCCGGTCCACGCGCAGGCTTGAGATCCAGAACATTCAATTGCAGCGTGGTTTCCCCGTTATAGGTATTTCGTTCAAAGCGGTACACAAGATCGATTTCCGCGGGGAGACTGCCCCCGTCAGCCAGCCAGTAGCCTTGGCGGAATGCCACCGCCGGATAGGTGATCCAACCATCGGTCAACGTCAGGCGCAGGTGCTTGCCATCGCCGATCTGCCGCGCGCGGGTGACCCGCACCCCGCGTGAGACGAATACCGCTTCGGGATTGGCGCTTCCGGTCGGTTCGAGCCGATCCAGGTACTGCAGCATTCCCGGATGCAGATCGCCAAATCCAATTTCCACGTCCGCGCGCAGCACCGGCTGCAAATCCAGGTCGCCAAGTTGTTCCAGCGCGATGCCCGCCAGTCGTTCGACCAACTCGGTCATATTGCGCCTGTGAATGGTAAAGCCTGCCGCCAGCGCATGCCCGCCATGATGCTCCATCAGATCGGCGCAGGCATCCAGCGCGCGGGTAATGTGAAATTCGGGAATGCTGCGGCACGAAGCACGCACCATCTCACCATGAATGCAACCCACCACCGCCGGGCGATAGAAACTCTCCGCCAGTTTGCCCGCCACCAACCCCACCACCCCCGGATTGAAATCCTCATGGAATGCAAACAGAATTTCGTCGATCTTCCCGGCGTGGATGATTTCCTCGGCTTGCGCCTGCATTTGTTGGGTCAGCTTTTGTCGTTCGCGGTTTTGGTCATCCAGTTGCTGCGCCAGCAGCCCGGTGCGCTGTACATCCCTTTCCACCAACAGGTGATAGGCTGCCACTGCCGATTCGAGCCGTCCGGCGGCGTTCAGGCGCGGCGCAAGCCCGAAGCCAATATCGCTAGTCCCCATTGTGTTCAAATCGATCCGCGCTGCCTTTGCCAGCGAGAGCAGCCCCTGCCGCCGCCCCTGGCGTAGAATTTTCAAACCGGCATCGACCAGGGCACGGTTTTCTCCCGCCAGCGGCATCACATCAGCCACGGTGCCCAATGCGACCAGGTCGAGCCAGTTCTCCAGCCAGCCTTCATCCTGCGAACGGCGCTGGTGCAGCGCCTGGGCAATTTTGAACGCCACGCCCACCCCAGCAAGATTTTTTTCAGGGTACACGTCTCCGGGCTGCTTCGGGCAAACGACCGCCCACGCGTTTGGAATTTCCTCCAAGGGATAATGGTGGTCGCTGATGATCAGATCCAGCCCGAGCCGTTGAGCATGTTCGGCTTCTTCCAGCGAACGGATACCGCAATCTACGGTCAGCACCACCTGCACGCCCTCATCCGCCAGCATATCCAGCGCCTCGGTGTTCAAACCATATCCCTCGTCGAACCGGTTGGGAATGTACGCACGCACCGTTCCCCCCAGGCTTTGCAGCACTTCCACCAGCAAGGCTGTCGCGGTCACGCCATCCACGTCGTAATCGCCGTAAACGGCAATTGGCTCATTGCCATCGATCGCGCTTAACAACCGCTGCACCACATCGGTCATGTTCATCAGCAACAGCGGGTCGTGGAACAGGTATTCAACCCGCAAGAATTGGCGAGCGGATTCCGCATCGCGGATGCCGCGATTGTAGAGCATCTGCCGGAAGAACGGCGGGAACTCGATCAAAGCGGCGTCGATCTGGGCTGGAATTTTTTCTGCCACCAGCCAGCGTTTTGCAGTTGGTTTCTGGATCACAAATCCTCGTCCGAAAGTTCACCGTAATGGTATATGCGCGGCAGGCGGTCGGCCATCACGCACACGACTTCGTAATTCACCGTTCCCCAAGTTTTGGCAACATCCTCGGCGGTGCGCACCCGGTTGCCCTGTCTGCCGATCAAAACGGCAACATCGCCCGCGCTTGCCCCCGGCACCTGATCCAGGGCGACCATTATTTGGTCCATACACACGGCTCCGACCTGTTGGACTTGCTCGCCGTGAATCAAAGCCGCATTGCCAAACACCCGGCGCAGACCATCGGCATACCCAATCGCCAGCGTGCCAATTCGTTCGTATTTTTGGGTGATGTAGCGGTAATTATAGCCCACGCCCGAACCCGGCGGCAGCAGCCGTTCGCTGGTCAGGCGGGCTTTAAGCGTCAGCGCCGGGCGGAAGGAATCCGGCAGGCGCGTCTCCTCGGAGGGATGCAAACCGTACAAGGCAATGCCGCAGCGCACCATATCATATCGCGCGGCGGGGAAATTGAACGCCGCCGCGGAATTAGCAGCGTGAACCAGCGGCGGCTTGAGGTTGCCGGCAGTCAGACTGGCAAGCACATCGTCGAATTGCCGCACCTGCCACAGGGTGGTGTCAAACGCCGGCTCGTCGGCGCGGGCAAAATGGGTAAAAACACCCTCCACGTCAATTCCCGCCAGGCTGCGCAGCCAGCGCACAAACTCGACCGCCTCACCGGGCGGCAAGCCCAGCCGGTTCATGCCGGTATTGATCTTGACATGTACTTTAAGCGTCAAACCGTGCCGAGCGACCGCCTGGGAATACGCCTGCGCGGTTTGCCGGTCAAAGACCGCCAGGCGGATGTCTTCCCTGGCAGCATCGGCTGCCAGTTCAGGCGCGGTGTAGCCCAACACCAGGCTGGAGCTGCGAATAAAATTGCGGCGCAGTTCCGCCGCTTCTTCGTAGCGGGCTACCGCCAGCCAGCTCCCGCCGGCTTTGAGCACCGCCTGGGCAACCGCGACCAACCCGTGACCGTAGGCATTGGCTTTGATCACCGCCGCAACCGGCGTCTGGCTGATGCGCCGCAACTCACGGTAATTGTTCTGAATCGCCCCAAGGTCGATTTCCAGCCAGGTGCTTAATCCTTCTTCAGCCATGCGCCTTAGTATAACAATACAGCCGCACTTCACGCAAGCCAACGGACGGATCGTTCTCCATTTCCTGGAATTCGGCTATAATCGCTTGAACCTTTCGAGCAAAGCCTTATTTTGATGACTAACGCACCCTTCACTTTCGACATCCACGCCAGGGATGGCAGCGCCCGCGCCGGTGTTTTTCACACCCCGCACGGTAGCCTGAAAACCCCGGTTTTCGCCCCGGTCGGCACGCAAGCCACGGTCAAGGCGGTCACGCCATCCCAGTTGGCAGAAGCCGGCGCCAGCCTGGTGCTGGCAAACACTTACCATCTCTACCTGCGCCCGGGCGCCGGTCTGGTCGCCGAAATGGGCGGATTGCATACCTTCATGCAATGGCACAATCCCATTCTGACCGATTCCGGCGGGTTCCAGGTCTTTTCCCTGGCAGGTATGCGCAAAATTGACGAAGACGGTGTCACCTTCAAAAGCCACATCGACGGCTCCACCCACCGTTTCACCCCCGAAAGAGCCATCCAGGTGCAGCAGCAATTGGGCGCGGACATCATCATGGCTTTCGACGAATGCGCCCCGCCGTATGACCGCGCCTACAACCAGCGCGCCATGCAGCGCACCCACCAATGGGCGGAACGCTGCCTGCAAGCACACTCCCGCGCCGACCAGGCGCTGTTTGGCATCGTTCAGGGTGGAGTGTTCCCCGATCTGCGCGAACAATCGGCGCACTTCATCGCTTCGCTGGGATTTCCCGGTCACGCCATCGGCGGTCTGTCGGTGGGCGAAACCAAGGCGGAAATGCACCAATCCATCCAGCAGGTCAATGCCGTCTTGCCCGAGGACAAGCCGCGCTACCTGATGGGTGTTGGTTCACCGGAGGACCTCATCCATGGCATCCGCCGCGGAATCGATATCTTCGATTGCGTACTGCCCACCCGCCTGGCACGCCACCAGGCTGCCATGACGCGCCACGGACGGATCAACCTGATGAACGCCGTCCACGCACGAGATGCGCGCCCGATTGATCCATCCTGCCCATGTTACACCTGCCGCAATTTCAGCCGGGCTTACCTGCGTCATTTGATCGTCGCGCGGGAAATACTGGCTGCCACACTGATTTCGATTCACAACATAACCACGTTGACCAGCCTGGTAGCGGAAGCCCGCCAGGCGATCCTATCCGGCACGTTCGACGCCTTTGCCGACTCCTTCCTGAGTGAGTATCCCGAAAAAGACAAGGTCGCCTCATGAACATTGTTCAAGCCATCGTCCTGGGCATTGTGCAGGGAATCACCGAATTTTTACCCATTTCCAGTTCGGCGCACCTGGTCATCACCCCGCTGTTCTTCGGCTGGCAAATCCCCGAAGAACAAATCTTTCCATTCGATGTCCTCGTTCAGGTTGGCACCATGCTTGCCGTGGTGGTTTATTTCCACCGCGATTTACTGAACATTTTGGCGGCGGTGCTGCGTGGCTTGCAAAATCGCACCCCCTTTGCCGATCCCCACGCCCGGCTGGGCTGGTTGATCATGCTTGCCAGCATCCCGGCGGGGTTTGCTGGTTTGCTGTTGAAGGACATCGTCGAGGCAGCCTTCAAAAGTCCGCTGGCAGTGGCTGGTTTTCTGGTCATCACCGCCCTGCTCCTGTACCTCGCCGAGCGCATCGGCAACCGCAGCCGTGAATTATCCTCCATCGGCGTCAGGGATGCACTGGTAATCGGCTTTGCGCAAGCGCTGGCGTTATTTCCGGGTATCTCCCGCTCCGGGTCGACCATTGCCGCCGGGATGAGCCGCCACCTCGACCGCCCCGCCGCCGCCCGCTTCTCCTTCCTGATGTCGATCCCGGTGATGAGCGCTGCCGGGCTGATCGGGACGCTGAATTTGCTGACCGTACCCAACCTGACAGCCTTTTTGCCCCCCATGGCAGTTGGATTTGTAACCGCCGGTGTGGTTGGTTACCTGTCAATCCACTGGCTGCTGCGCTTTCTCGCCCGCAGTCCGCTGACACCTTTTTCAATCTACTGCCTGGCAGCAGCCGCCCTGACCACTGTGGTTTATTATGTACGCTAAACGGTTACTGACAGGGTTTATTCTGCTTTTGATATTAGCATCCTGCGCGCCCCAACTGCCGCCGGAGATCACCGCGACCGCCCCGCCGCTGGTGCAAATCGGACTGGATCCAGCCCTGGACTGGCTGCGCCCGGACGTGCAATCGTGCAGCCGGGAAGCCCTCGACCGGTTGTGGGAAATTCAGGCTGCGCAACCCTCGCAGGATGGGACGCTGCAAGCCGACGTCCTCCTGCAATGGGGCGGGCTCGATACGGAAGACACCCCGGCGTTCATCCTCGGCAAGGATGAACTGCGCATCGTGGTTCATTCGAACAACCCCCTCACGCGCCTTTCCGTGGATGTGCTCGCCGCTGTGTTTACCGGTGAAATCCAAACCTGGAACGCCATCGACCCGGCACTGCCAGCGCGTGAAATCCAGCCGCTGGGATATGCGCAAAGCAGCCCGATTCAAGTGTTCTTCAACCGCGCTGTGCTCGCAAATCAGGGCGAACTCTCCCCCCTGGCGCAGCTGGCGCCCGACCCGGCGGCAATGCGCAGCGCCGTTTCCCAAAATAGTGCCGCCATCGGTCTTCTCCCTGCGCGCTGGCTGGACAACGGCGCCAAACCACTGGCGCTGGACGGACTTCCGGGAGGACTAACTCAGCCCATCCTGGCAGTTATGGCGCAGCAGCCGGATGAGGCGATCACGACCTGGCTGGTTTGTCTTCAACAGCGCATCCGCCCCTGAAAACGGCCGCCGCAAATATGCTACAATAATCGTCCAATTTCGGAGGTGGTTATGCCGGTGATCTTCGTGTACCGAAAACAAACCTTTGAACTGGAAGGCACTCTCACGGTCAAAGATGCCTTGAAGCAGCTCGGTTTTTCACCGGAGACTCACCTCGCGGTTCGGGAGGGAGAGTTGCTCAACGAAAATGATGTCCTGCGCAATGGCGAAGAAGTGCGCATTGTTTCAGCCATCTCAGGAGGCAGCCAATGACCACGATTCTCTGTCACAAGTGCAATCAACGTGCGGTGATTCGGATGCGCCAGCACCGCCTTTCCCTGTGCAAGCATCATTACCCGCAATGGTTCGTCGAGCAGACCCGGCGGATGATCGAAAAATACGCCATGTTAACGCCCGATGAGCGCGTGCTGGTTGCGGTGTCGGGTGGCAAAGATTCCCTCGCCCTGTGGGATGTGCTCTGGCAACTGGGTTACACGGTTGAAGGGTTGTATATTCACCTGGGCATTCAGGGTGAGGACAATTACTCACAGCAGTCCGAGACGGCAGCCCGCCTGTTTGCCGAACAGCGCGGGTTGAAACTCCATGTCTATAACGTCGAGCATGAACGGGGTGAAAGCGTGCCCGCAATTGCCCGGCGCACTCAGCGCGGGCGGCTCAAGCCGTGCGCCGTGTGCGGGTTGCTCAAACGCCACACGATGAACAGCATGGCAAAAAGGCTGGGTTTTGCGGTTCTCGCCACCGCCCACAATCTCGATGACGAAGTATCCTTTCTGTTCGGCAATTTTCTTTCCTGGAACATAACCCAGATCAGCCGCCAGTCGCCAGTGCTCGAAGCCGAGAACGGTTTTATCCGCAAAGTCAAACCTTTCATCCGTTTTACCGAGCGCGAAACAGCCGCCTACGCCATCGTGCGCGGAATCGCGTACATCGAAGATGAGTGTCCCTTCGCCAAAGGCAGTAAACAACTGCAATACAAAACCCTGCTCAACCGCCTGGAAGAGGAGCAGCCGGGGGTAAAATTGCGCTTCCTGGTGGGATTCCTCAACGCCCGCCAGCAAGGAATCATCCAGCCCTTTGAAAACGGGCAGGAAGAAGTCGATCTTCTACCCTGCCCGTCCTGTGGTCAACCTACATCGACCGGTGGTCTGTGCGCCACCTGCCGGTTGTTCACCAACGATGAGGTCAACCTCACGAAAGCTCGAGGAAACGTTCCAGTTCCCAATCGGTGACGTGAATGCGGAACTCGTCCCATTCCGCCATCTTGGCGCGCTGGAAGGCATCATACAGGATGGGCGCAAAGGCGCTCTTGACCACCTCATCCTGCGCCAGTTCGCTCAATGCCTCCAGCAGCGAACCGGGCAATTCCGCCACGCCCTTTTCATGGCGCTCTTCCCGGCTCATCTCGTACACATTGACGTTGTTGAGCGGCGCGGGCGGCGTCAGTTGGCGGTCAACGCCGTCCAACGCGGCGACCAACATCGCGTTGAAGGCTAAATACGGATTGCATGATGGGTCCGGGCAGCGCAATTCAGCCCGGGTGGCTTTGTCCATTCCCGGCGTGTAGCGTGGTATGCGGATCAGCGCCGAACGGTTGATCTGCGCCCAGCCAACGTACACTGGCGCTTCATAACCGGGCACCAACCGCTTGTACGAATTGACCGAGGGCGCCACCACCGCCGAAAGCGCCCGGGCGTGCTCCAATTGACCAGCAATAAAACCATAGGCAATCGGCGAGAGATGCAACGGGTCTGTCGCATGGAAAAACAGGTTATTACCCTTCGCGTCGAACAACGATTGGTGACAGTGCATGCCCGACCCATTGATGCCGAAGATCGGTTTGGGCATGAAGGACGCCACCAGCCCGTGCTGGGCGGCAATGGCTTTGACGGTGTATTTCAACGTGACCACGTTGTCCGCCGCGCGCAGCGCATCGGCGAAGCGGAAGTCAATTTCATGCTGGCCGAGCGCCACCTCATGGTGACCCACCTCGATTTCCAAGCCCATCGAATTGAGCGCTTCCATCAACTCGGTGCGCACCCGCACGGCTTCATCGTTGGGTGAAAAGTCGAAATAGCCGCCAACATCGTGCGGCACCGGGTGAATGCGCTCGCTGCCATTGCGCCGGAAGAGAAAGAATTCTGGTTCGGGACCAACGTTGTAAACCCAGCCGCGTTCTTTCTTCAACTTTTCCAGGGCGCGCTTCAGGCTGCCGCGCGGGTCTCCCGAAAAGGGCGTCCCATCGGGATGATAGATATCGCAAAATACGCGCGCGCGGCGCAATTCCGGCGGCGTCCAGGGTAACACCGCGTAGGTTTCAGGATCGATGCGCAGGTGCATATCCGATTCCTGAATGCGGGCAAAACCCTCGACCGAGGAACCATCGAACCAGACACCGTTTTCCAGCGCGCCCTGCAACTGCGCCACCGGCGCATCGACTGATTTGACTGCGCCAAATACGTCGATGAACTGGTACGATATGAATTTCACACCGTCTTCCTTAACCTTCAAGAGCAATTCGTTCGCGTTCATTGAGAAAAACCTCCATTCGATGAAATTAAATAAAACAGGGCATGCAGGGCATGCCCATCTATACACACCAACGCATAAGGATGCGGCTGCCCCTTCCAACTCAACCCCAGCCGGCACCATCAGGCTCTGCTGGATCACTGCGAGGATCTTGTTACCGGCGTTGCCGCCTGCGTTTCAATCCGGCGCTTTTTCTGGAAGGGAAGAAAGGAGCCTGTGACCGGGCTCCGGAGGCATCCGCTGATCCTTCGATTTTCCCCTGCCGTGCAGGGTTAACGCTCTCTTCGCAGAGAGGAACCTCCACCTCGTCATCCCATGCAGACAACATGGGACTCAGCCGCTATTTCTTCGGGTATTCAATTGTCAACGCTGCAAAACTTACTGTATCTTATCAAGTTCAAAAGCCCCTGTCAAGAAGCAAATTCACAAAAAAAGACGTCAGCGACTTGACGAATAGAACAAATATACTATAATGTAACTATTCGCATGCAACACGCGGAATGAATTTTGAGGATATAATCAATCAAACGCATCCTGAACAGGAGAATAGAATGGCGCGAAAATCCCCCCCTTCCACACCACTTCCCGGCGGGTCAGCCAATTCCAACGAAGAAGCCCGGCGAGCCATGCTCGACAAAGCCCTGGGCGACATTCTCAAACGCTATGGCGACGGTGCCATCATGCGCCTGGGCGAAGCCCAACACCTCACCGTCGAAGCCATCCCCACCGGTTCGCTTTCCCTGGATATCGCCTTGGGCGTTGGCGGCGTGCCGCGCGGGCGGGTGACCGAAATCTTCGGGCCGGAGTCCTCGGGCAAAACCACGCTCTGTCTGCATCTGGTCGCCGAAGCTCAACGCCTGGGGGGAACCGCCGCCTACGTGGATATGGAACACGCCCTCGACCCAGCCTACGCCGCCAAACTGGGGGTGAACATCGACAGCCTGTTCGTTTCGCAGCCCGATACCGGTGAGCAGGCGCTCGAAATTACCGAAACCCTGGTGCGCTCCAGCGCGGTGGATATCGTGGTGATCGACTCGGTCGCGGCGCTGGTGCCGCGCAACGAAATCGAAGGCGACATGGGCGATGCGACGATGGGTATGCAAGCCCGCCTGATGTCCCAGGCGCTGCGTAAATTGTCCAGCGCCATCAGCCAAACCAAGACGGCGGTGGTGTTCACCAACCAGCTGCGCCAGAAGATTGGCGTCATGTTTGGCAATCCCGAAACCACACCCGGCGGTCTGGCGTTGAAATTCTATGCCTCGGTGCGCCTGGACATCCGCCGTATCCAGTCAATCAAGGTTGGCGCCGAAGTGATCGGCAACCGGGTCAAAGTCAAGGTGGTCAAAAACAAGGTTGCACCGCCCTTTCGCACCGCAGAGTTCGACATCATGTACAACGAGGGTATCTCCAAGGCAGGCGACGTGCTCGATCTGGCAACCGGGCTGGATATCATCATCAAACGCGGCGCGTTCTTCTCCTACGGAGACATCCGCCTTGGGCAGGGACGCGAGAATGCCAAGGAATTCCTGCGCCAGAATCCAGAATTATCCTATGAAATCGAAACTGCGGTGCGCCAGCGTGCACTGGGCGGTGATTTACTGCTGAATTTCAACACGGAAGGTGGAGACGAAGGATTTGTCGAAGAAGCTTGAGTAGCCCCCCATGCTATTCAATCCGCGAACCGACCAATTTTCAAACCCATTCCTGCTGACCATCCCGTTCCGCTTGCGGTGGTTCAGTATCCTGCTTGCAGCCCTGGCGGGCATCCTCCAGGGCTGCGCGCTTTCGCCGCCGCAGCGTTCCCCGGCAAACGCCACCCAGCCGGCGATGTTTCTTCCGCCAACCCAAAGCGCACCCCTCCCGCCGACCAGCGCCGCCACCGTCCTCCCCCCACAAGCGACCGCCACACTGCCGTGCAGCGATTCGCTGACCTATATCAGCGATCTGACCATACCCGACGGCAGCATCATCCAGCCTGGTGCCAGCATCGACAAACGCTGGGAGGTTGAAAACAGCGGCAGCTGCAATTGGGAAGCCGGTTACACCTTGCACCTGATCGCCGGTGAGGAACTGGGCGCGGGCAGTCAGCAGGCACTGGTGCCCGCCCGCAGCGGTACGCGGGCGGTGATCCGCATCCTTTTCCAGTCGCCGCAGGAGGAGGGCAATTACCGCAGCGCCTGGCAGGCGTTCAATCCGCAAGACCAGCCGTTTGGCGATCCGATATTTATGGACATTGTCGTGCAGCCTTAATCACAGTTGGTATAAAATCATTGCACGATGAAGAAAACCGCCCCAGCTGCCCAAAGTTCCACCCTGTTGCTGGCTGTGCTGCTGGCAGTCATCCTCGTTGCGCTCACGGCTCTGCTCCTGCTGATCGCCGCGGACTATTTTGTTCCCGGCTGGAGCAGTCCGGCAGTGCCTGATTACATCACCTTCATCCCACCGTCGATCACCCCGGCGGTGCTGGCGCAAGGTGGTTATCCGCTCACCCCCACCGCTTTCCAGCCACTGCCGACCGATACGCCCACCCCTACCCCCCCACCGCCGACAGCCACACCGCGACGTTCCATAGGCTGTAAAACTCGGCGCGGCG
>JBBIQB010000051.1:0-8549 GCA_037442545.1 Bellilinea sp. | reverse complement strand
CCGATATACCCCCGCCCTTTCCACCCGCTTCAGCCCGCGTCAACGGCATACATGGCTATACGCAGACACTCAACCTGTCCTGCGAAGCCCGCTCCGCCGCAGACTGGGCGCGCTACTTCGGCGTGGATATCGCCGAACTGGAATTCCTTGCCCAGTTGCCTCGCTCGGACGACCCCAACCTGGGCTTCGTCGGCAACCCCAACGGACCCGGCGGGCTGATTCCCCCCAATCCGTACGGGGTGCACGCCGCCCCGGTGGCGGCGTTGCTGCGTGCGCACGGCATCCCCGCCGAGGACATTACCGGCATGACCCCCGAACAGCTGCGCATTGAGATTGCCTCTGGACGACCGGTGATCGTCTGGGTGATTGTTGGAACCGTGCCCGGCTACGCCCTGACTTACACCACCGAACAAGGTAACGTGGTTACCGTCGCCCCCAACGAACACACCGCCATCGTCATCGGTTACGATCCGAACGGCGTTACCCTGCTCGATGGTGCCATGGTCTATTGGCGCAGCTGGGACACCTTCCTGCAATCCTTCCAGGTGTTGGGCAACATGGCGGTCATCTACCGCCAGTGAACCGGTTTAGGTGCCTTCTTCCCACGAATTGAGGTAGCGAATCTGTTCTTCGGTGAGCACATCGATATCGACGCCCATCCCAGCCAGCTTTAGGCGGGCAATTTCATTGTCGATATCTTCCGGCACCGAATACACTTTCTTTTCCAATTCGGCGGCGTGCTTGACCATGTACTCCGCGCACAGTGCCTGATTGGCGAACGACATGTCCATCACGCTGGCGGGGTGTCCTTCAGCGGACGCCAGGTTGATCAAGCGTCCTTCGCCCAGCAGGAAAACGCGCCGCCCATCTTTCAACTCGTACTGCTCCACGAACGGGCGCACCAGCCGCTTGGAAAGCGACATTTCTTCCAAAGCCGGGATATTGATTTCCACGTTGAAGTGCCCCGAATTGGAAATAATCGCGCCGTCCTTCATCACTTCGATGTGGTGGCGGTCGATGACGTTAATATCGCCGGTCAGCGTGCAGAACACGTCGCCAATCCGGGCAGCCTCGATCATCGGCATCACCCGGTAGCCGTCCATCACGGCTTCCAGCCCTTTCAGCGGGTCGACTTCGGTGACGATGACATTCGAGCCCATACCGCGCGCGCGCATCGCCAAACCGCGCCCGCACCAGCCATAGCCTGCCACTACGAAAGTCTTGCCGGAGAGCAGAACATTGGTAGCGCGGACGATTCCATCGATGGTGGATTGACCTGTGCCATAGCGGTTATCGAAGAAATGCTTGGTCATGGCGTCGTTGACTGCGATGATCGGGAAGAGCAGCGCCTTATCAGCTGCCATAGCGCGCAAACGGATGACGCCCGTGGTGGTTTCTTCGGTGCCGCCAATCACATTCGAAAGCAGGTCGCGGCGTTCCTTGTGAAGCACGCTGACCAGGTCGGCGCCATCATCCATGGTCATGTGGGGTTTGTGCTCCAGCGCCGTATGAATGTGCTTGTAGTAAACCGTGTTGTTTTCACCCTTGATGGCAAAAACCGGGATTTCATCATGGGAGACGAGCGATGCCGCCACATCATCCTGCGTGGACAGCGGGTTCGATGCGGTCAGAACGACATCCGCGCCGCCAGCTTGCAAGGTCTGCATCAAATTGGCGGTTTCGGTGGTTACGTGCAAACAGGCTGAAATGCGGACGCCCGCCAGCGGGCGTTCCTTTTCGAACCGATCGCGGATCTGGCGCAGCACCGGCATTTCCCGCGCTGCCCACTCGATTCTCCGCCGCCCACCCTCGGCAAGTTTGACATCTTTTATATCAAAATTCGACATCCTGTCCTCCAATTTATGGCTTAGCTTTCTGTAAGTAGGCTGTTTAAAACCCCGTGGTCGTCGAAATGCTCGCGAAAACGGCTGACGAACTCGCGGGGCGTAAAGGAATGCGACTGGGTACCGCGCTGTTCCAGGCAGTACGCCGCTGCCAGCGATCCCATCATACCGCAGATTTGCAAGTCCAACCCGAGCAGCCAGCCGCGCAGGAAACCACCGCGGAAGGCATCTCCCACCCCGGTGGGATCGACAATCTGATCGACTGGCACTGCCGGCACCGTAACCGCTTCGCCCTGATGGTGGATAACCGCACCCTTTGCCCCCAAGGTGATCACAACCAATGGGATACGCTGGAGAATGAACTCCTCGCTGAATCCGGTGTGTTTTTGCAGCAATTCCCATTCATATTCGTTGACGAACAGGCTGTAAGCACCATCTACGCCGCGCCGCAGTTCGTCTGCGCTGGAGCGCACAATTTGCTGGCTAGGATCGTAAAGATAGGGAATGCCCAGTTCTTTACACTCCTCGACATAGCGGTTCATTGCCAGCGGATCGTTGGGTGAGACCACCACCAGTTTGGGCTGTTCATCCAGCGATTTGAGCGACATCTCGCGCGCATGCGCCATTGCCCCGGTGTAAAAACTGCAAATCTGGTTGTTTGCCAGATCTGTATTGGCGAAAAAGCTGGCGGTAAACACCCCCGGAATGATCTGAATGTGGGTGGTATCGATGTGGTGGCTTTGCAGCCATTTACGGTAGTCATCGAAATCCTCGCCCGCGCTGCCGAAAATTACCGGACGCTCACCCAGTAGCGCCATGGTATACGCAATGTTCGGCGCAATCCCACCGCGCTGGCGCACCATATGATCCACCAAAAAGGAAAGGCTGATCGAATCCAGCCGTTCCGGTACGATATGATCCCGAAAGTAACCCGGGAACGTCATCAGATAATCATAAGCTATCGAACCCGTTAAAACAATTGTCATCGTTTTATTGACTAACCCTCTTAAAATTGGCAGCCAGGATGGGACGTAAACGAGCGCACTTCCCTGGTATCTGCGCATAAAATCGCTCCCCTGAGGGAGCGTATTCATTATACCATTGAAAATTACGGTTACAATTCTCCCAGAACATTGACACATCTCGGACTATCCGGTATAAGGCAATATACACAATGAAAAGAATTTTGCCCGGATTAATAATCGTGTTCCTGGTTTTGGTTAGCTGCAATCTACCGGGTTGGAATGCGCAACCGGCTGAGAACGCCCCAACGGTTAGTTCCCCCTTGCCGCAGTCAACCCACATTCAATCCGTAACCCCGCAGCCATCCCCCACGCCCACCCCTCCGCCAATCGCCCGCCTGGAACAAGGCGATTACGCTTTGATGATCGGCGACACCAGCCGTGCCCGCCAGGAGTACCAGTCGGCTGCGCTGGCGAGCCAGGATATCGAAATTCAAGCCGCGGCAATGGTTGGCATTGCCCGTTCCTATTTCAAGGATCGCAACTATCCTGCCGTCGTGACTACAGTAGAAGACTTGATCCGCGAACACCCGGCGAACCGTTCGCTGGCAAACGGCTACTACTTCCTGGGCGAGGCGCACCTTGCCCGCCAGGAATACCAGGCTGCCGCGGACGCCTACGGGATGTATCTGCAATTAAAACCCGGCGTGTTGGAGGATGTGGTCGCGCAAAAACAGGCGGAAGCGCTGATGTCCGCCGGTCAGTACGCCGCCGCAATCGAGGCATTCCAGGTTGCCATTCGGGCATCCGGAAACAACGACTCGTCAGGAACGAAAATTCGCATCGGTCAAGCGCAGCGCTTGCTGAACGACCTGGAATCGGCGATCCGCACCTATTTGGACGTGTACCACAACACCAGTAATGATTTTTACAAAGCCCAGGCAAATTTCCTTGCCGGTCAGGCATACCTGGAACTCGGTTTCCCCGAGCAAGCCTACGCCCGCTTCCAGGATTCGGTTGCCAATTTTCCGCGCTATTACGATACCTATACCGGCTTGATCGAGTTGGTCAACGCCAACCAACCGGTAAACGATCTCCATCGCGGGCTGGTCAACTACTTTGCCGGGCAGTACGCCCTCGCAGCGGAAATTTTGCTGCGCCACATGCGCAGCGCAGCCGACCACGACGGCACGCCGCACCACTACCGCGCTCTGGCACTGCGCTCCATCGATAACCCCGCCGGCGCCATTGAAGAGTGGCAGGCGCTGATTCGCGACCACAGCGGCGACAATTTTTATTACGCCGCCTGGCAGGAAATTGCCTACACGCAGTGGGCGCTGCTGGACGATTACCCCAGCGCAGCCGAAACTCTCTTGAATTTCGTCGCCACCAACCCCACTGCCAGCGAGGCGCCCAATGCGCTCTTCACCGCCGGGCGCATTCTCGAACGCAGCAACCGCCTCACCCGCGCCGCTGAAACCTGGGAACGACTGCTGAACGAGTATCCCGGCGCGCAAATCAGCTCGCGCGGACAGTTCCTGGCAGGGGTCACCTACTACCGCCTGAAAGATTATCCCCGCAGCCTCAACGCCTTTCAGCGCCAGTTGGTGCTTTCCTCCTCCCCCAACGATCAAGCCGCCGCGTTGTTATGGATCGGAAAGATTCAGGAAAAAACCGGTGACCGCAGCGCGGCGCTTTCTTCCTGGCAGCAGGCTGCCCAATTGGATGCGACCAGTTATTACAGCGAACGCGCCGGCGAATTGCTCGACAACCAGCCCCCTTTCCAGTCACCTCAAAACTACGACCTGGGGTTTGACCTTGCCGCAGAGCGATCCACTGCCGAAGAGTGGCTGCGCGAAACCTTCGACATCGCCCCGCAGGTGGATTTAACCGGGCTGGGCGAACTGGCTGCCCATCAGCGCTTTATTCGCGGTCTGGCGTTATGGGAACTGGGTTTATACCAATCCGGGCGCGGTGAGTTCGAAAGCCTGCGTGAGGAAATTTCTGCCAGCCCCGCCGACCTGTTTCGTTTTACCCAATACATGGTCGATATCGGCGCTTACCGCCCCGCCATCTTCGCCAGCCGGCAAATTCTAACCCTGGCTGGCATGGATAGCCTGCAAACGCTCAGTGCCCCGCGCTATTTCAACCTTATCCGGTTCGGGATTTACTACAAAGACATCGTCATGCAGGAAGCCAACGAAACCAGCATCCACCCGCTGCTCATTTTGAGCGTTATTCGTCAGGAGAGCTTCTTCGAAAGTTTCGTCGTCTCATCCGCCGGGGCGCGGGGTTTGATGCAGATCATGCCGGCAACCGGGAGCGAACTTGCCACCCGCTACAATTACCCGCCCAATTTTCAGGTCGAGGATCTGCATGTCCCGTTGATTAATGTCCGCCTGGGAACACTATACCTCGCCAATCAGCGCGATTATTTTGGCGGCGACTATTACATGGCGCTGGCAGCCTACAACGGCGGCCCTGGCAATGCCTACGCCTGGTCACAACTGGCAGAAGGCGACCCCGACCTGTTCTTGGAAGTGATCCGCTTCGAAGAGACTCAGCGCTACATCCGCTCGATTGCCGAATTCATGAACCTGTACCGCATCATCTACGAACGATAATAAAAAACCTGGGGATATGCCGGCAGCACAACCCCAGGTTCGCCTGTCAATCGCCAACCTATAACAGGATCAGCGCCGGTTTTTCCAGCAAACCTTTCAAGGATTGCATGAACCGGGCAGCTTCTGCCCCGTCGGTAACCCGGTGATCCGCGGAAAGGGTCATCTTCATCCGCAGCCCGGCTTTGACCTCGCCGTTTTCCACTACGGCGGTTTCCTTGACCGAGCCAACCGCCAGAATGGCGGCTTCCGGCGGGTTGATGATCGCAATAAAATGTTCGACATCGAACATGCCCAAGTTGCTGATCGAGAAGGTGGAGCCTTCGATATCCTCCGGGCGGACTTTACCGGCACGCGCCCGGCTGACCATCTCGCGCACCTCTTGCGAAATCAGCCCCAGCGATTTGAAATCGGCATTCTTGCACACCACCGTGATCAACCCCGTATCCAGCGCAACAGCAATGCCAACGTTGCGCTGACCGTGGCGGACAATCTCGCTTCCCTGCAGCGATGCGTTCAAATTGGGATACTGGCGCAGCGCCAGCGCGGCCGCCTTAACAATAAAGTCATTGACGGATAGTTTTTGCTCTTCGGGCAGCTGGCTGTTGAACTGCTTGCGCAATTCCATCAGCGCCGCCATGTTGACCTCACTGGTCACGTAAAAGTGTGGCAGCTGGGTTTTGGATTCAACCATGCGCCTGCCGATGATCGCGCGCAGTTTGTCCAGCGGGATGCGTTGGTCTTCCCCGCCAGTCGCCGGTTGGGTCATCATCGAGGGGACAAAAGCCGGCGCGGGTTGAGCCGCGGGCGCGGGGGCAGCCGAGGGAGCAGGCACTGGCGGGCTGGCTTTCATCGCCTGCTCAATATCCCGCCGCACGATCCTGCCGCCAGGTCCGCTGCCTTTGACCTGCTGCAATTTGATTCCGTAGTCATCTGCCATGCGCCGCGCCAGCGGCGAGGCTTTCACCCATCCATCATCGTCGCTGGTGACTGCATCTTGCGCCGATTGCGGAGCAGCGGCAGGCTGATCTTCAGCGCTTTCCACTCTGGCAGGCGGGCTATCCGCTGCGCCTGTTTTCGCCGAAAGATCGGCAACCTTTTCGCCGGGCGCAGCGATGACCGCGATCGGCGTACCAACCGGCACAATATCGCCTTCCTTAACCAGGTGACTGTGCAGAATGCCGGATGAACTGGATTCGACTTCAACGGTGGCTTTATCGGTCTCAATTTCTGCCAGCACCTGTCCCTTCTCGACCGGTTCACCCGCCCCGATCACCCAGCGCACCAGCGTACCTTCTGCCATGTCGAAACCGAGTTTGGGCATGGAGATGATTTCTGCCATTACAATACCTCCTTGACCGCCTCGATCACATCCTCCACTTTGGGAAGCGCCATCTGTTCCAGCGTGCGATTGTAAGGTAAGGGAACTTCCGCCTGAGCCACGCGCTTGACCGGTGCATCGACGTAATCGAAGGCTTCCTCGTAGATGCGCGCCGAAATTTCCGCGCCGACTCCGTACGAGCGCCAGCCTTCTTCGACGATGACCGCCCGGTTGGTCTTTTTGAACGACTCGATCACCGGACCAATGTCCAACGGGCGCAGCGAACGCAAATCCACAATTTCCGCCTCGATTCCCTCTTTGGCTAATTGCTCAGCGGCTTTGGTGGAAATTTCCAGCATTTTCGAATAGGTGACGATGGTGACATGCTGCCCTTCGCGCTGGACGGTGGATTTTCCCAGCGGCACGATGTAATCGCCTTCCGGCACCTCGCCGCGCACCTGGTAAAGCGTAGCATGTTCGATGAAGAGCACCGGATCCTTTCCGCGGATGGCTGCCTTGAGCATGCCCTTTGCGTCTGCCGGGGTTCCCGGCGCAACCACCTTTAAGCCTGGAAAATGAGCAAATACCGCGTCCGGGGTTTGCGAATGGGTAGCCCCTAACTGCCGTCCGCCGCCGCCAACCGCGCGGATCACCATCGGCAAGATCATTTGGCCGCCGAACATATAATGCAGTTTGGCAGCCTGGTTGACAATGTGATCCATCGCCGAAAAGGCAAAATTGATGGTCATCAGTTCCGCGACCGGACGCAGACCGGTCATTGCCGCCCCAATGGCGGCGCCGATGATCACCGCCTCGGCAATCGGAGTGTCCCGCACCCGGTCGCCGCCGAAGTGATCGTAGAATCCCTTGGTTACCGCATAGGTTCCACCCCAAACGCCGACTTCCTCGCCCAGAATGAACACGCTGGGATCGCGTTCCATCTCTTCCCATAAAGCCTGGGAAATGGCTTCTCGCATGGTTATTCGTGCCATTTTCTCAATTCCCCGTTATTCTTCGACGTAAATATGCTTGAAGAGTTCTTCCGCTGCCGGTTCCGGGCTGGCTTCGGCAAACGCCACCGCGTCGTTGACTTCTTCTTCTGCCAGTTCGATCTGGTGTTTTAGCTCGGCTTCGGTGGCGATCTTGTTGGTCAACAAATAATTGTGATAAATGCCAATCGGATCATTTTCCTGCCAGGTTTTCACCTCGTCCGATGAGCGGTAGCGCTCCGGATCGCCCATCGAGTGACCGCGAAAACGGTAGGTGTTGATTTCCAAAAACTGCGGTCCGCTGCCGTTGCGAATCTCTTCATACAGGCGCGCCGACACCTCGCGCACTTTCATCACGTCCATCCCGTCCACGGCTTCGTTCTTCATCCCGTAGCCGTCGGCTTTGCGCCGGATTTCAGAAACCGCCGAAGCACGCTCGACCGCGGTGCCCATTCCGTACTGATTATTTTCGCACACCCACAGAACCGGCAGATTCCAGACTTTGGAAAGGTTTAGCGCTTCGTGGAAATAGCCAATATTGGTCGCCCCGTCGCCGAACATGCACACCGTGATCGCCTTGTTGTTTTGGTACGCGTCCCCCAACGCCAGACCGGCGGCGATCGGCAAGTGTGCGCCAACGATAGCATGCCCGCCCCAGAAGTTTTTGTTCACGTCCGCCAGGTGCATCGAGCCGCCCTTACCGCGCGAACAGCCGGTGACTTTACCCAGCAATTCTGCCATCACCTCGCGCGATGACAATCCGCAGTTGATGGCAACCCCGTGGTCGCGGTAAGCGGGGATGATCCGGTCTC
>JBBIQB010000050.1:0-19430 GCA_037442545.1 Bellilinea sp. | reverse complement strand
GCCACCCCGTTGACCAGGTACTGGTATTCAACCTGCGCGGAATAAGTCTCGCTGGTGTCGCCGTCCGAATCGGTCGAGTGGTGGGTCTTGACCCGCGCAGCGGTCACCGTGCCGGATACCGAGGGCCAATTGACACTCTGCCCGGCTTTTTGCGTATCGCGGCGGTGGCGCAGAATAAAAAATACACCCAGCCCGGCAAACAACACAAACAATCCCCCCATACACAGTAATCCGATTATCAAACCAGAATTGATCATCCCCAACCTCCCCGTTACCGCCGTTTTATCGATTATACCCAACTTCCCCCCTGCCTGCCGCAATTTAACGTGGGCAATCGCCCCGACGGTCAGCTCTTGCCGCCGCGCAGGGCGAACCTTGTACAATCCGTCCCTCTGGCGAGGGCTTTAGCGGGCGGGCGCGATGCTCACCACCCGTCCGCGGCTGTTGACATCCAATACCCAACGGCTGCCGACCTGCGCCTGTTGGAACAACGACAGGTCGCTGGTTTCGAAGGTGTAATTTTCCTCGCCAGAGCGAAATACGATCTGGTAAATCGCCTGCTGGCTGCCTAGCCGCTGTTCGCTGCTCAATTGCGCCTGGGGGAAGGTCGGATTAAAATCGCTGCCTTACAGGTTGAGGGTATTCACTACCTGCCAGTCGAGGATGGTGTAGGAACAATATTCGGCGTATACCTGGTACACGCAATCCTGCACCACCTCGCCGAAACCGGTGCCCTGATCGACGGTGTACGGCGTGCCGCATACCTCGGTCGCCACGGGTTGCGGTTCGTCTGCGGTAAAAGCAAAACGAAGCTCGCACGAGCCCAACTCCGCCCCGGCGGGCAGTTGATCGCGCCAGTCGCTGCGCTGTACCGGTGCCAGCGCCTCGACTGCCAACTGCGTACGCCAGGAGACGCTTTCCACCGTGCCAGTCTGTTCGGTGGTGCGGTTGAATACCCCGCTGACAGCCAGCAGACACAATACTGCCAGCAGCAGCACGGCGATCCCGGCAATGATCATGCCGGTGCGCGAGCGGGGTGGCGCCGCGGTCGCTGGCGCGGCTGCCGGTTTGCTCAAGGGTGCGCCGCAGGTGCGGCAGAAGCGCGCCTCCGCCGGGTTGGGCGAGCTGCACGCCGCGCAGACTGTCTCGGCAGCCGGCGCGGTCGAAAACGCTCCCACCACTGCCCCACTGGCGCGCCGGATGCCCTGCTGCAGATCCGCGCCGCACTGTTTGCAGGTTGCCGCGTCCGCTGGGTTGCGCGTTCCGCAAAAACCGCAGTGGATGTCCGGTTGCTGCGCGGCAATCTTCTCCGCCTGCTCGCCGGTGATCAATTCCTGCTTGAGCGGCTGCTCGAAAACCACGTCCTCCGGCTGCGGACCGCCGCACGACAGGCAGGTTTTTTCTGGTCCGGGGTTGCGGGCGTTGCAGCGCGGGCAGGTCCATTCCAGTTGAGTGAATCCAAGGGTTTTTCGAGCCACGCTTCACCTCTTCTTGTCAAGAACGTGCCAAGTTTTTCTTAAAGGTATCACGGCTTTTCAAAATAGGGAATCCATTTTTGAGCGCAATCTGCGCTTATCTGAAAAGGATTATAATCGCTGCGGAGGTCAACCCGATGACGATACTCGATGCACTGCTTGCGCTCCTTCCTGCGCAGCCCGTCCCGGTGCGCAATCTGGTGATGGGTGTTCACTGGACGGCGGTTGCCAGCCTGCGCTGCGGGATGGCAGCCAGTTTACGCGATGATGGCAATCACGGCGGGCAGCGCGTCCGTGACGTTGGCAAACTGCACACCAAGACCGCCCAGGAACTGGCTGGCTGGGTTAAATCGGACAACCCGCTGGAAGCCAGTTTGGGGATGGCGGCGCTCAATTCGCTGCTTCCGGAAACCGGTCATCCGGCGAGCGAAGTCAATGCCTTCCAAATCCTTCAACGGCGCGGGCAGGGCAAGACAGTCGTCATGGTCGGGCATTTTCCGCCAGTGGACCAACTTCGTCAAAGCGGCGTGCGTGTGCTGGTGCTGGAGCAAAACCCGCACGGCGACGACCTGCCCGCCG
Source organism: Bellilinea sp. (assembly GCA_037442545.1). Lineage (GTDB taxonomy): Bacteria > Chloroflexota > Anaerolineae > Anaerolineales > Anaerolineaceae > Bellilinea. Next base: position 17,376 of record JBBIQB010000050.1, on the reverse strand, counting down.
CAGCCGCCCCCCAGGTGCTACCCTTGGCAGATATCCTCGCCATTACCAGCACCACGCTGATCAACCATACCCTGGAAGGGCTGCTGGCGCTGCGCCGTCCGGGCAGCCAGGTGATGCTGCTCGGACCCAGCACGCCCCTCACGCCGCTATTGTTTGACTACGGGGTTGACCTGCTCTCCGGCACCCAGGTGGTGGATGAACCCTCCGCCTTGCTGACCATCCAACAGGGAGCAGCCTTCCCGCAGGTGCAGGGCACCCGGCTGGTCACCCTCAGCCGGATTGCAGAGGGCTGAGGCTTGCAACTTTTGCATGTTTTTCTCGTAAAAAGTAGTGGAGGAACAAGAACATGCAACCCAAACGATTGTATCGAAGCACTCGCGAACGGATGATTGGCGGTGTATGCGCCGGTTTGGCGAATTATCTTGGCATGGATGACACGGTGATCCGTCTGATTTTCCTGCTGCTCTTCTTCATGGCTGGCAATGGCTTGTTGATCTACCTGATCATGTGGCTGATTGTCCCCGAAGAGCCCAGCGTTCCAATGTAATCCAGGATTCCATCCGGCTGGGGTGTGTCCGCGCTGCCAAAAGCGCGCGCACCTTTGCCGATTTTCGAGGAAAATGTAATGAATGAACGACCGTACCGTTCGCTTTTTTGGCCGATCATCCTGATCGGCGTGGGCTTGATCTGGCTGTTGGGCAATCTCAACGTTATTCCGGCAGCCAATTTTGCCACCCTGTCTACACTCTGGCCGGTGATCCTGATCATCATCGGGCTGGATATCCTCTTCGCCCGCCAGTCGCCGCTGGTCGGCGCGCTGATCGGCATCCTTGCCATTGGCGTGCTGATCGTTGCCCTGATCGCCGGACCCGCCCTGGGTTTGCCCAACGCTGCGGTGCTGCGCCACGAGTCGATCCGCGAGCCGTTGGGCGATGCTGCCCGCGCCGAAATCACCCTCAACCTGAGCAGCCAGCCTGCCCGCGTCTTTGCCATGGCTGGCAACAACCCCAACCTGCTGGAAGGTGAGATCGATTATTTCGGCGAATTGCGCTACACAACATCCGGCAGCGCGCTGCGAAAAATCCGCCTGGAGCGCTTCAGCCCTAATCCGTCGGTCACCTTTTCGATTGACCCGACCGCGCGCTGGGAGATCGGTCTCAGACCGGCAATCCCGCTCGATCTGAGGATCGATTCGGCTTCCGGCTCGGTGGATCTTGACCTTGCTGAACTGCAATTGTCCGCCTTCCAACTCGACCAGGGTTCGGGCAGCCTGAGGGTGAATCTGCCCTCAGCGGTCGACCCGTACAGCGCCGAGATCAAGGGCGGCTCCGGCAGCCTGACCATCAATCTACCCCAGGAAGGTGACCTCACCCTGCGCCTGGACGGCGGCAGCGGTTCGATCAACATTAATGTCCCCAGCCATGCAGGTATCCGGCTGGAGGTGCGCGATGCCGGATCGGGCAGCGTCAACCTGCCCGACTGGCTGCAGCGCGTTTCTGGACGCGACAAGGAGGGCGTGTGGGAAAGCGCCAATTACCAGAGCGCGCCCAATCCCATCCTGATCATTTGTGATGATCTCGGTTCAGGTTCTTTCAACTTGCGCTAATCTCCATCCGTTCACCGCCAACCGTCTTTTACCGCATGGGTGAAAGACGGTTTTTTTCGGGCGGGACAAATCATCATCCTTATGGGATAATCGGAATGAATTTTGAATTGTGGAGCCGTAAATGCGCCCGCTGGAAAACGTAATCCTCTTGCTGCTGCTATTTTCGCTCGCCTGGTCATTCCTGCCGCCGCGCCGCCGCTCGCGGTTGATCCTCTACCTGCCTTTCGCCAGTGGACTTCTGGTGATCGCGCATATCATCGTTGAAGGCTCGCGCTGGCAGATGATCCCGGTATACCTGCTCGCCCTGGCGCTGATTGTCAACAATGTCCGCTTGCTTAATAATCCAGTCGCTGTGCCCGCCCGCCGTCCGCTGGCGCTGCGCCTGCTGATGGTGTTTTCCGCCCTGCTAATTTTCATCGTCGTTTCGCAACTACCCGGATTGATCCCGGTTTTTAGCCTGCCCAAGCCGGGCGGCGGCTATGCAGTGGGGATAGTGCAGCGGGTGGTGGTCGACTCGAGCCGCACCGAAACCTTCACCCCCCATACGGACGATTACCGCCAGGTGCCGCTGGCGATCTGGTACCCGGCGGAAGCGCAGCCGGGCGCCCGCCCGGTTGATTACTGGCTGGGCGCGCCGGAAATGAGTCGCCACCTGACCCGCCTGCTTGGTCTGCCCTTCTTCCTGCTCGACCACCTGGCGCTGGTACGCACCAATGCCATTGCGGATGCACCTTTGGCAGCCGCCCAGTCAGCCTATCCTGTGATTCTCTATTCTCACGGCTACCGGCTGGGTTACTTGCAGCAAAACACCTCACTGATGGAAACCCTTGCCAGCCATGGCTACGTTGTCATCAGCGTTGCCCATCCCTACCAGGCTGCCGTCGCACCGGGTGAGCAGGGGCAATTGCTGCCTTTTGCGCTGGAAACGGCGCCGCGTTTTTCAGAGGACACCGCCTTCCGCGAAGAAAGCCTCGCCACCTGGACGAATGACCTGCGCTTTGCGCTGGATATGCTCCCGCGACTGAACCAGGGCGAAATCCTTGCCGCGTTCGAAGGGCGGCTTGATCTGCGGCGCACCGGCATCGCCGGTATGTCGTTTGGCGGTTCCGCCGCCACGCGCTTATGTTTGACCGATGCGCGCTGCACCGCGCTGCTGACCCTGGACAGCCCGCAGTACGAGCCGGCGCTTTCGCAAGCGCTCGAACGCCCGGCGCTGTTCTTTGCCGCGCAGGACAGCGAATTCATCCGCCGCGAGGTGTACGAGATGGCAGCCGCCCCGGCTTACCTGGTCACCATCCAGGGCAGCCAGCACTACGACTTCACTGATCTCAGCCTGGTGTCGCCGCTCAATTCCGCCTTTGGCTTTTCCGGCGGCATCCCCGGTAGCCGCATGATCGCCGTCCTCAACCAGTACAGCCTGTCCTTTTTCGACCGCCACCTGAAGGACCTGCCCGCGCCGCTGTTGAACGGCATCTCCGCCGATTATCCTGAAACGGCAATCGAATCGCGCAACTGGCGCTGAAACGCCTCTGCCAGCGGCAGCGTATTCAGCGCGGTTTGCAGCACCGGCTGCAACACGCCGTGCGGGGCACGGTCGAAAACCAGTTGAGCGTTCTTTTTTAGGTAAGCGTGCCCGTTGTCCGGCACGCACGCCAGATCTGCCAGATCCAGCATGGCAACGTCGTTGTGCCCGTCGCCGACTGCCACCAGCGGCGCGTCCACCAGACGCAGGGCGGTCACCATTGCCTGCAGTCCGCTGGCTTTGTTGATCTGCAGCGGGGTCACTTCAAACAGATCGCTCAGACTGAAATTGCGCTCCAGCGGAGCGGACTCAAGGTCGGTTGCAATCTGGCTTAGCAGCGCCGGCTGATCGGAAATGAACAGCATCTTGTTGAATACCGGTAGCGGATCGGTTGGCTGGAGCATCTCCGGGCGGAAGCCGTAGCGTGCTGCCATCTGGATACCCTGTTCATTAAAGTCGACCAACCAGTCCTGATGCACACCTTGCAGGATGATGCTGACACCCGCGTGACGGCAGGCGGTATCCATCAGCCGGGCGGCGAGCTGCGGTGCAAAGGGATGGTGGTCCAACAGGGTTTCTCCGGTTCAACACCAGCGCGTAGGGCAGATGTTGACTGTTTGCCAACAGCCCGTTCGCCTGCAAGGGCAGCCGGGCGCCGCACAGCGAGCGCCCGGTAGCCAATACCAGCGTGACCGGCAAGCCGCGCATTAATAATTCAACATCGCGCGGGTGAATGCGGTCGTTTTCGAGCAGCAACGTGCCGTCGAGATCGACCGCCAGGATCAAATGTTGGCTTGGATTTTTCACAACTTTACGTACCCAAATCGGTGATATTCGGTGTGGCTTGGTCAGGATGCCGTCCGCCTTGGCAGCGGGTGAGCCACCCGCCTGAGCCGGGGTTAATTATCGGGTCTGGCGCAGCCGGCGGCAAGGTGCCAAACGTCCTGTTTTTTAGGGGACAGCCGGGCATTCCGTCAGCAGGCAGAAGGGGTCGATGCTCTCGAACAACCCGCTCACGCGCCACAGGCAATACGCGCCCATTTCCTCCAGTTGCGCCGAGGTATCGTAATGCGCCATCGGCGGGATGTTGACCCCGGCGGGCGCCACGCGTACTTCCAGGTGCAAGTGCGGCGCCAGCGCGTTGCCTGAATCGCCGATCTGACCGATCGGCTCGCCGCAAGCGACCGTGTCTCCCGGCTGGAGCGCGGGCGGCTGCAACAGGTGGGCGTAGAGCAGGTACAGCGAACGCGGCGCGCTGCGCCAGTCGGGTGGAAGGACATACTCTGGGCAGGACAGCGCCAGCGGGCGGCGCGGCTCGGCGGGCAGTTCGGGCAGGTTAAGCCGCGCCTGCAAACCGGCGGGCAAATCCTCCAGCCGCGTTTCGATGATCACCAGGTTGCCGTACGGGAAGCGGTCGCGGATCACGCCGGCAACCCGTCCGCCCAGCACTGCCTGCACCACCATCCCGCTGCGCGCAACCCGGTCTTGGGGCTGGAACTCCGCCAGGTCGCTGCCATAATGCGGATCATCGCTGCCGGGGGGCGGCGGATTGTAGGGGTTGGAAACTTGCCCTGCCAGCTGTTCGAGCGTGTAGCCCGCCAGCGGCGAGCATAAACGCATTTCGGCTTCCAGCGTGGGGGTGGCGGGCGGCGTGGGAACAGGCGATGGACTGGCAGTGATGACTGACCGCAGCGTGGGCTGGGGGACGGTCGCGGCAGCCTTCGATTCGACCGGCGGAGCGGCAGCCGGAGCGGCGCAGCCCGCGCCTGCCAGAAGCGCAATTAGAGCCAGAGTCGCCAGGCGGTGAATCCACACAGCCCAATTTTACCTGCTTCCGCGCAAAGAAGCCCCCGCCTGGCTACCGGTTTTTTGCGGCATGGGGTATCATGGAAACAATGCCTTGTGCAAGGCAGCCGTTGAGGAGAGCAGGAATGAAAGAAGCCATGTTTTTGGATTCATCCACCAGCCAGCGCATTTTTGCGGTCGTGCGCCAGATTCCCGCCGGGAAGGTTGCCAGTTATGGGCAAATTGCGCGCATTGTCGGTCAGGCAGTCGGCGCACGCCAGGTCGGTTATGCGCTGGCGTCGCTGCGCTCCGGCAGCGATGTACCCTGGCAGCGGGTAATCAACGCGCAGGGACGGATCAGCCTGCCCGGAGTGGGCGGCGCCATTCAAAAGCAATTATTGCTGGATGAAGGCATCCGGTTCGACCAAGACGACCGGGTGGATTTCGAGTGCTATGGCTGGGACGGCAGCACGGCATGAGCGCTGAGCCGGACAGCCGCCAACCCCGTACCTGGTGGAAAATACCCCCCGCATTCCTTTCTGGGCAGAAACGCATGGTCGATCCCAAAGAATTCATCCTGCCCTATTACCTGCGCCTCAATCGTTTCACCCGCGGGACGCTGGAAATCGTCCGCCGTACGATTAAAAACTTCACTCTGGCACGCGGCAGCGAAGCCGCCGCTTCGCTCGCCTATTATGCCCTGTTCGCGCTCTTCCCATTGCTGCTGGTGCTGACCTCGATTGCCGGTTTCATCCTCAAAAGCGAGGATTCCTACAAGGCGGTGCTGAACTTTGTCTTCGAGATTTTGCCCAACGCCAAACCCATCGTCGAGCGCAATTTGCAGGTTATCCTCAACCTGCGCGGAACGATCGGTGCCATTGGCTTGATCGGCGCAGTCTGGTCGGCTTCGGGTTTCTTTGATACCCTGGTGCGCAACATCAATCACGCCTGGTCCAATCTCAAGCCGCGCAATGTGATCCGCACGCGCTTGCTCGCTTTGGGACTGGTTGGCATGGCGGTGCTGCTGTTGTTGACGCTTTCGCTGTTCTCCACGCTGGTCTTCAACCTGATTCGCCTGATCGACCAGGTGTTTCTGGACGGCAGCCACCTGGAGGATACCCCGATTTACCCCTACCTGCGCCTGTTAGTGCCGGCATTTTTCACATTCCTGATGTTTGTGGTAACCTACCGCTGGATACCCAATACCACTGTGCGTTGGCGCGCCTGCATGTGGGGTTCGCTGTGGACAACCATTGCCTGGGAACTGGCAAAATTCGGTTTCAGCGCCTATCTTGCCAGCGGACTGGTGCGGTACGAGATTCTCTACGGTTCGTTGGGTACCGTCCTGGTGTTGATGTTTTACATCTACCTGTCCTGCACCATTGTGTTGATCGGCGCGCACCTGACCGCGACCATCGACCAGCGCAAACCGCGCCGCGCGGCTCAACCGGATGCGGCCGAACAAAATTTGGCATAACCATTGCTCGCTTGAACCTGCTGTTTAAAAACAACGAGGCAGCCACGTGGGCTGCCCCATTACGCTACCGATAAGCTACCGTTAATGTCAGTGGTTTGCCTGATACAGGCTTTCGACAAAATCCCAGTTGACTACCGACCAAAAGGCTTTGACGTAATCTGGACGGCGGTTCTGGTAATTCAAATAGTAGGCATGTTCCCACACATCCAGCCCGAGCAGCGGAATGTGACCGTCCATATACGGGCTGTCCTGGTTGGCGCTTGAATAGACGTGCAGTTTCTTGTCGCCGTCCAGCACCAGCCACGCCCAGCCGGAGCCGAAGCGGGTTACGGCGGCGTTGGAGAATTTTTCCACGAAGGCATCGTAGGAACCAAAAGCCGCCTCGAGGGCTTTGCCCACCGCTCCAACCGGCACCTTGCTACCGCCAGGGGCGATCCAGTCCCAAAACAGGGTATGATTGAGGTGACCGCCGCCGTTGTTGCGCACGGCAGTGCGGATGCCTTCCGGCACTTCATTGATCCGGCGCAGCAGATGCTCGATGGGGCGCTCGAACCATTCCGGCGCGCTTTCCAGCGCCTTGTTCAGGTTGTTGACGTACGCCGCGTGGTGCTTGTCGTGGTGAATTTCCATCGTGCGCGCATCGATGGCGGGTTCCAGGGCGTTGAATGCGTAGTTCAAAGCAGGCAGTTCGAATACTTTTGCCATATTCTCGATCCTTTCGTTTGGTCTTGGTTGTGTTTGTTTCCCCACCCGTTGGGGTATTTACTATATTATTATGATAATAATACTACGATTTGTCCGCCGAGTCAATTGACCCCGTATAAGATTCATATCTTTTTCGTACAAAGGGGGGATGCGCCCAATCACCCTGTCACGCGCGCGCATCATCCCGCAGGCAAGCAAAACCGGCGACTGCATCAGCCGCCGGCAGCGATGGATGTTTCATTCGTTGCGGGTGCTCTGCTCAGGCGAGGTTGAGCGCAACGCGCAAGTCGCGCGGGGTGCGTTCCACCCGCACCACCCGCCCGTGGACGACCATCGAATCGCGCCCTTCCAGGTGCGGGATGGAGAGGGCGATTTCCGCCCCAACCGGCAGGTTCACGTGGCGGTCGGTCGAGAGCAATATGCCCACCGCGCTGACATTGATGGTCTTGCCGCTGATGCGCACCGGGTCAACGATTGTGACCGGGCGCTCCCACAGGATGCGGTTTGCGCGGCGGGTATTGGAAATGTCGGGCGATAAACGGTCTTCCATCTTCATTCTCCAACCAACAAAGGTGATCTCACGGCGTTCTTATGATGATCATAGCATAATTGACCAATGGAATCAATCATTGTGAGGAAATTGTAGCATTTAAGTTTGTTTAACAACCTGCTCCTGAATCCGGGTTTGCTCTGCCCACCTCCGTGATCGCAAGCCCGGATTCAGCTGGCTTTTCCGCTATAATTAACCACATCACCCATTCCCCCAGGCGGCTGCCCATGAAACGATTGTTACGCTGGTACGATTACATTACCATCAATATTTACTGGTTCGCGCTGACCACCCGCTCGCAAACCATCTCCCCGCTGATCTTGCCGCTGCTGGTACAGGAATTTGTCGGCGAGCAAGCCAAGGGTGCCGCGCTGGGCAACATCCGCCTGTGGGCGTTGATGACTGCGGTGCTGATCCAGGCGCTGATGGGGATGCTCTCCGACCGCAGCACCCACGCCTGGGGCAGGCGTAAACCGTTCATCCTTGCCGGCAGCATTGGAGAAATTGTGGTGTTCGCCCTGCTGGGCTTTGTTGCCGGGATGGAAGGCACTCCGGGGTATACTGCCTTATTCGCAGTGTATGTATTCTCCATGTTTTCCTCCAACGTTTCCCATGCCGCCACCCAGGGTTTGATTCCCGACCTGGTGCCGGAAGACAAGCGCGGCAGATTTTCGGGGGTCAAGGCATTGTTGGAACTGCCCGTGCCGGTCATTTTCGTCTCGTTCGTTATGGGACGGCTGGTTAGCCAGGGTTATCTATGGACCGCGTTGGTTATTTTGATGATTGTCATGGCGGTGTGTACCGCGCTGGCAATGCTGGTGCGGGAAGAACGCCTGGAAAAACCTCCTTTCAAACTTGACTGGCAGCCTTTTCTGCGCCTGGCGGCGATGACGGCTGCTTTCACTCTGGTCATTCTGGGGATGGGGGCGGGCGTGCGCTGGTTTCTCGGCCTCGACCTGGCGCTGGGCGCGGCAAAAATCTGGGTGATGACACTCGTTGGGCTGCTGGCGATTGGGGCAGCGGTTGCGCTGGGGGTAATCGCCAGCCTGCGCATTGGGGTTGGCAGGGATATTCAGTACCAGCCTTCCTTCAAGTGGTGGGTGATCAACCGGCTGGCGTTCCTGGTTGGCTCGACCAACGTCGCCACCTTCCTGGTGTTTTTCCTGCAGGAGCGCTTCCCCGAACTGGCGGGTGAAAAGGCAGTCGCCCCGGCGGCGACGATTACCATGTTCGTTGGGGTGTTCATCCTATTGACGGCGCTGCCCACTGGCTGGCTGGCGGACCGTTTTGGCAAAAAACTGCTGGTGGCGGTCGCCGGGCTGCTGGCTGCCAGCGGCGTGGCGGTGATGATGCTGGTGCCCTCGCTGGCTGCCATTTATGTGGCGGGCTGTCTGGTGGGTGCCGGGGTGGGCTTGTTCTACTCCGCCAACTGGGCATTGGGAACCGAGATCGTGCCGCGTGAGCAAGCTGGGCGCTTCCTTGGGTTGTCTAACCTGGCGGGTGCGGGTGCGGGCGCAATTGGCGCGTACATCGCCGGTCCGATCGCCGACGCTGCCGGTTACACCCTGATCATGGGCATTTACGGCATTCTGTTTCTCTTTTCGACCGTTGTTCTGCCGGGCATCCAGGAGAAACGCTCAGGTTCGCTCCCGGCTGCCATGTAACCTTTTGACCCGCTTTGCGTCTAACCGAAAGGATGCGCCTGCCTGTGAATGATGCTCAGATACTCGCCGTATTGAAATCCGACCAGCCCCAACCGGCATTGGGGCTGCTGCGGATCAGGTGTATCATCTGGCGCTGGGCTTGCTGCGCGATCCAGATCAGGCGGAAGATGTGGTTCAGGACACCCTTCTTGCCGCCTACCGTAGCCGTTTGCAGTTCGAGGGACGATCCGCGCTGGGCACCTGGCTGTATCGTATTGCCTACAATGCCGCCATCAACCGCCTGCGCGCCCGTGAACACCAATCCATTCCCGAAGAGGATGCCGAAAGCGATGAGGAAACCGCTCCGTTGCCGAAGGAATTTGTTGAATGGCGCTGGACGCCGGAAGAATTGTTGAGCGACCAGGAAACCAGCCAGGCGTTGCAAAACGCCATCGCGCGGCTGAGTCCGGCTCTGCGGGCAGTTTTTCTGCTGCGCGATGTTGAGGGCCTGTCCACCGACGAGACTGCGGCGATCTTGTCGATCACACCATCCGCGATCAAGGTGCGCCTGCACCGCGCACGGCTGACGCTGCGGGAATCTCTGGCGGAGTTTTTTGCGGCTCAAGAAGAAGGAGCGCTGAAATGAACTGCGAGCAGCTGATTCGCTATTTATCGGATTACATTGACAATAACCTGGACGAAGCCTTGCGCCAGGATGCCGAAGAACATCTGCGCACCTGCCATAACTGCCATGTCATGCTCGATTCGACCCGCAAGACGATTCTGTTTTACAAGGGCAGCGGCAGGCAGCCCATCCCGGCGCCGCGGCGCGAACGCTTGTTTGACCGTTTGCAGCGCGCCATTGCCGACCGGGAGGATTGTCCTCCCGAAGAGGATGGATTTTCCAAAGCTGTGTAACTTTTTGAAGGGTTGTTCGTCTAACGGATAGATAACCCATTCAAACGTTGTGCAGGAGGAAAATAGCATGTCATTCGTGAACGAGTCAAATGTGGATCGCATCATGCGTGTTGCGGCGGGTGTCTTGTTGTTGGCGCTGGGCTGGGGCGGGATTGTGACCGGAACGGCAGGTGCGATCTTCAAATTCCTCGGTTTTGTACCCTTACTGACCGGCCTAGTCGGCTGGTGCCCAGCGTATGCGCTGTTCAAGTTTCGCACCAATTCGTAATTCCGTTAACCCGGACATTTGCGTCAGTCACCGCCTCCCGCTGGTCACCAGCCAACGGGAGGTATGCCTGTAGCAGCCATGCCAGGCAGCCCAGCGGTGAAAGGAAAAGCCCCTTGAAGCCTGAACTGTTCCAAAAGAAGATAACTGCCGCGCGCCTGCCCCTGGTGGTCGAATTTTGGGCGCCATGGTGTGGACCCTGTAAAATGATGAACCCGATCCTCAAGTCGGCGGCAGAAACGCATACCGGCAAGGTGGAATTGGTGAAGATCAACGCCGATGAAGCCCCCGAGCTGCTGCGCCAGTTGAAGGTGTACAGCATCCCGACGCTGCTGGCGTATCAGGACGGCAAACAGGTGTACCGCCGCAGCGGCGCGCAGCCGGCACAAGCCATCGACGGGCTGTTTTCTAGCCTGGCGAACGGCGCCGTGATCCAAACCGGACCCACCCGGTTCGACCGCCTGCTGCGCGCAACCGCCGGGCTGGTGATCGCCGCCATCGGTGTTGCCAGCGCGCTAAACCTGTGGCTGATCGCGCTGGGCGGTGTGCTGCTATTCAGCGCGGTGTATGACCGCTGCCCGATTTATCGCGCGCTGTCCAGCCGGGTGAGGGCGCTGCTACAAAAAACCTGAACCCTTGTAGCAAGAACAGCCGCCCACCGGGGTGCAATCTGTGGTGGGCGGCTGTGTTTTGCCTGCAAGTTCGGTTTCCAGGCGCGGATTCCAGGATGCGGAGAACCAAGAAAGGCTAATTTTTCTTGGGAGAAGGTGCTGTCAACTCCGCAGCCGGTTCAGGGACCGGAAACGGTCGGTAGACCGGCGCCGTGCCAGGCGATGATCCCGCCGCTGATGCTGGTCACATTTTCAAAGCCTGCCTGGCGGAGAATGTCGCGCCCGGTCTGGCTGCGGTTGCCGGAGCGGCAGATGACCACAATGTCGCGCTCCTGGGGCACTTCCGAGATGCGCGCCGAGAGTTGGTCGAGCGGGATGAGCGTTGCGCCGGGGACGCGCAGTTCGTCCCATTCTTCGGGTTGGCGCACGTCCAAAACGAAGGCGCCCTGATCGCGCAGCTCGGCGGCGCGGGCGATGTTAATTTCAGCCGGGAAGGCGGCCGCCTGCCCGGCCGGGTTGGCGAGGATGGTGATTGCGGCTGCAATCAGGATGAATAGGAAGAGTACCCCCATCCACCCTGGGAAGCGGGGCGTATCTGATTTTTGGGTTTTCTTTTGGGTCATGATTGGTCTCTCGTTTGAAGATGGAAAGATTGGTCATTCTTATGGATTCAATTTAAGCGGAAAGGTTGCAACGAGTCGGGTACAATTGGGGTGAAGCGGGGGAATCTGCAAAAAATCCGTACACTAATCCGGGATGGGCAGTATGTTCATCAGCAAAGACAGTTTCCGAACCTACACGTTGGATCATCACCCGCGGGGTGAGCAGGTCAAACGCATCCTGTTCGCTGGTTTGCGGGCGGTCGATCCGGCGACGGCTGTAGCGCGTTTCCTGGAACGCCAAGGCGACCTGTTGTTCGCCGGCGGGCGCAGCTACGATCTCAGCCGTATCCGCCGGGTGATTCTGATTGGGGCGGGCAAAGCTGCCGCGCCGATGGCGCGGGCGGTCGCCCGCATCGTCGGCGACCGGTTGTCCGCGGGAATGATCATCACCAAACAGGGTTTTTTGCGTGAAAACCACGTCAGCGGCGCAATCCCTGAACGCATTCAGGCTGCCGAGGCTTCCCACCCGATCCCGGATGAGCGCGGCGTGACTGCCACGCGGCGAATCATTAGCCTGTTGCGCGGCGCCAGCCCGCGCGACCTGGTGATTGCCCTGATTTCCGGCGGCGGTTCCGCCCTGCTGACCGCGCCGGCGGAAGGCATCCGCCTGGCGGATTTGCAGACACTGACCAACCTGCTGCTGGCTTGTGGGGCGTCGATCGACGAGATCAACACCCTGCGCAAGCACCTGGACGAGGTCAAGGGCGGCGGGTTGGCGCGCGCTGCGGGTGGAGCGCAGCTGCTGGCGCTGGTGCTGTCCGACGTGGTCGGCGACCCGCTGGATGTGATCGCTTCGGGACCGACGGTGGCGGATCCGACCCGCTTCGATGACGCCTATGCCATCCTGGCGCGTTACAGCCTGCTCGACCAAATCCCGCCGTCGATCCTCAATCGCATCCGGCAGGGCATGGAGGGGCACATTGCGGAGACACCCAAGCCCGGCGACGCGCTGTTCGAACGGGTGCACAACCTGATTGTCGCCAGCAATCGCCAGGCTGTCCAGGCGGCGCTGAACGAAGCCGAAGATTGCGGCTTTACCCCGCACCTGCTGAGTACCTATTTGCAGGGTGAAGCCCGCCAAATGGGGGGCTTCCTCGCCGCAATAGCCCGCCAGGTACATGCCAGCCGGCAGCCCTTTGCACCGCCTGCCTGTGTTGGCATGGGCGGGGAGACGACTGTTACCCTGCGCGGTGATGGGCTGGGCGGGCGCAACCTGGAAACCGCTCTGGGAGCGGTGCGCGGTTTCGACGGATTGGATAATCTGCTGCTGGTGACCTTAGCCTCGGACGGCGACGACGGACCGACCGCCGCCGCCGGCACGGTGGTCAGCGGCGACACGCTCAAACGCGCGCTGGCGCAGCAATTCAATCCGGAGGATTTCCTGGCGCGCAACGATTCCTATCGCTTCTTTCAGCCGCTGGGCGACTTGATTCGCACCGGACCAACCCAGACCAACGTCAACGACCTGGCGTTCCTGTTCGCCTTCGGCGGCTGAGGTGCGTTTATTCTTGCGTCGGTCTGGCAGCCGGGCGCGGGTCGATCTTGATCACCCGCCGTTTGCGGCTCAGACCGGATAAGGCTTTGCGTACCGGCGGCACACGCGCGACCAGCAGCAGGGCGAGGGATATCCCGGCGGCGAGCGGCTTCCAAATGTCGCCCTGCAGACGGAAAACATCCCCCTTGACCACCCATGCCAGATGCAGCACCGCCATGCCCGCTGCCAGATACACCAGGCGGTGCAGTAATTTCCAGGCTTTGCCCAGCTTTTTCTGCCACCAGCGGTGCGAGGTGAGTGCCAGCGGGGTGAGCAGCGCCAGCGCCAACATGCCCATGATCAGGTAGCGCTTTTCGGCAATCGAGGCGTAGATCTGCGGGAAATCGAAACTGTAATCCCAGCCGGTGTAAGTAAGCATGTGCAGGGTGGCGTAGAAGAAGGCGTACAGCCCCAGCGGGCGGCGCAGCGGCAGCAATCGGGGCAGGTTAAAAAGGGTGTGCAGCGGGGTCATCGCCAGCGAAAGGATCAGAATCACCAAGGCAATATCGCCGGAGCGCTGAGTGGCAGCCTGAATCGGGTTGACGGTCAGGTTTCCGGTCAGGTAGGCTGTCACCAACCCCGCCAGCGGCATCCAGCACAGAAGGTGGGTGATGATCTGTAGACGCAACCAGGACTTCATGGCAGGGTCAATAGTTCCTGCGCAAGTCCAGGTTGGCGTACAGCTGCCCAACCTGCTCGGTGTATCCATTGAACATCAGCGTGTCGCGGCGGCGATTGCTGCCGATGCGCCGTTCGGTTGCCTGTGACCAGCGCGGATGGGAAACGTCCGGGTTAACGTTGGCGTAAAAACCATACTCCTGCGGGGCAATTGTGTTCCAGAAGGTGTCCGGCATGTGTTCGGTCAGCTCGATTTTGACAATCCCCTTGGCACTCTTGAAGCCGTACTTCCACGGTACCGCCAGGCGGAATGGCGCGCCGTTTTGCGGTGGCAGTTCTTTACCATACAAGCCGGTCACCATCAGGGTCAGGTCGTGATATGCCTCGTCCAGGCGCAGCCCTTCGGTATACGGCCAGGGGTAAAACGGGCTGCGTACGCCGGGCATGTTTTCGGAATCTAACACGGTAGTAAATGCGACGTAGGCTGCGCTGGTCATCGGTTCGACTTCGTCGAGCAGCCGGGCAAGCGGGAACCCCAGCCAGGGGATGACCATTGACCAGCCCTCCACACAGCGCAGGCGGTAGATGCGCTCCTCCTGGGGGAATTTGCGCAGGTCGTCGATAGCGTACACCCGTGGTTTATGCACCAGCCCGGTTACTTCGACCTGCCAGGGTGAGGTGGGGAAATTCTTTGCCAGCGATGCCACCCCGGTCTTGTCCATGGTGAATTCGTAGTAATTGTTATAGTTGGTAATTTCGGCATACGTGTTGGCGGGCTCGCCCAGGTCATCTTTGAGTGAATTCACCCCTGCCGGTAACGGATTTTCGACCTCTTCCTCGTCCATAACCGAGACGCCGCAGGCAGCCAGCAGCGATCCGGCAAGCGAGACGGCGGCGAGTTTCATGAAGGCGCGCCGGCTGAGGTAAATTTCTTGCGGGGTAATTTCCGACGAAGAAATGGAAGGCATGGAATTCTTTTTCATCGCAATTGCATCCTGAGTATTAGACTCTATCAGTCCTATTAAACTTACCAGAACCGGCGCAAATTTTCAAATTCCCATCCAGGGTTTGGCGGCTTTGGGGGCACGGGTAAGATTTCATCGAGCATACGTCTCTAACTTTGTAATTGAACCATAAAATTATTGTAATTTCGATCCAATTTGTTCGATACGGTGATCGCGTGTTCTTCCGGCAAGGAAAGGGCATTACCGTTTAGAACACCGGTGGAAAGCAATACAGGAGATGAAGGAATGAAGAAACATCTGTGGGTATTAAATCTGCTGCTTCTGGCGGGATTATTGCTGGCAGCCTGTGCGCCGGCTGGATTGGTGGAGGAACAATCCCCATCTGCCCCAATGGCGGGGGAGGACACGCCCGCCCGTCCATCGGGCAGTTCGATGGAAGATTCCGGCGGGGAAGAGCCAACCCAGACTAGCGGCTCCGGCAAGGAGGATGCGGACGCGGAGGACGCGGGGAACGGTCAGAGTTCCGCGGATGATCTCCCCGCGTGGTTCGGGGTTGCATTGACCGATGCCGCGACCGGCGACAGCTTTACAATCGAATCGTTCAAGGGCAAGGTCATCCTGGTGGAAACAATGGCGCAGTGGTGCTCGAATTGCCTCAAGCAGCAAAAAGAGGTCAAAGCGCTGCACGACCTGCTTGGTGAACGGGACGATTTCGTCAGCCTGGGGCTGGATATCGATCCGAATGAGGATACCGCCAGTTTGCAGGATTACATTGCCCGCAATGGCTTCGACTGGGTGTATGCCGTTTCCCCGGTGGATGTGTCGCGTGCTTTGAGCGACTTGTATGGGGCGCAATTTCTCAGCCCGCCTTCTACGCCGATGCTGATTATCGACCGCCAGGGAGAAGTCCACCCGCTGCCAATGGGCATCAAATCCGCTGACCGGTTGAAGGAATTGCTGCAGCCCTTCCTGGACGAGGAGATGTAGACCCGTTTATGGAAAATATTCTCACCCCGCTGACGATTGGCTTGCTGGCAACCACCAGCCCGTGCGTTTTTCCGCTCTACCCGGGTTTTCTGGCGTATTTGAGCGGCGGACAGGAGGCGCTGCGCACGAGCAAGGGCAGGTATGCGCTGGGTTTTCTGGTACTGGCGGGCGTGTTGAGCATGATGCTGGCGTTGGGGCTGGTGATTGCGCTGCTGGCGCTGCCCATCGGCAACACGCTGTCCATTGTTGTTCCGCTGGCGAACGGATTGATTTTTGTGCTCGGCGTTGCGCTGCTGCTCAACAAGAATCCGTTCAAAGCCCTGCCAACCATTCAGTCGCCATTGCTCAAAAACCCGTATGTCAATGCTTACCTGTACGGACTGCTCTACGGTCCAATCGCGCTGCCCTGTTCCGGACCGCTGGTGGTGAGTGTGTTTGCCCTGTCGCTCAACGCGGGTGAGTTGTTGGCGCGCCTGACCACTTTCCTGTGGTTCGGGATGGGGTTTGGCGTGCCGTTGCTGTTGTTGTCCTTCCTGGCTGGCGCGCAGCAACGCTGGATTACGCGCCAGTTCGCCATTCACAGCGCATGGGTCAATCGCGTGGGCGGGATTATTTTGATCACCATCGCGGTGGTTGATTTCGCCATCAACTGGGAATTGATCCGCGCCGCCTGGTTGTGAGACGGCGGCGTGTCATCCGGCAGGTTGTTCAGCCGCGTTTGTTGAAGATACCCAGCAGGATGCCGGCCCCGGCAATGATCAGCAGCGCCGGACCCAGCAGGTTCCAGTCCATGCTGAAGAAAGCCACCAGACCGGTTGCGCCGGTCAGCAGCCCGAAGACAACCAGTCCGAGCACTTCGCCGAAACGTCCGCCGCGCAGACCGACCAGCAGCGCGGTGATGAATGCCCCTGCCGAGGGGATCAGGATGGCAATTGCCCACCAGTTATTCGGCGCG
The DNA here is from genome assembly GCA_037442545.1 of Bellilinea sp. Lineage (GTDB taxonomy): Bacteria > Chloroflexota > Anaerolineae > Anaerolineales > Anaerolineaceae > Bellilinea. The sequence goes on along the minus strand of JBBIQB010000050.1, from coordinate 573 downwards.
AACCACGCGGATAGATCCAACGCGTTCAGGTTGAGCGCCAGAAACCCGGCTCCCAGAAACATGGCACCCAGCCCGATCCAAAATGCCATGTTGATCCATTCGCGGCTGTTGAATCCGCCCAGCAGGATGGCAAAGCCGGGGACGATCACCATCAGTGGCCAATATTTCGACCAGTCCAAGCCGAACAGGAACATGAAGGCGACCGTGAGGATGATCAGACCGCTGCCCAGCCCGCTGCGCACCGCGGTGTTGAATTTGCCCGAATGCTGAAAGGCATAAAATGCGCCAGTCAGTGAGCCAAAAGCGGGGATGAGGATGAACAAAGCCCACCAGTTATAGCGTGGACCGAGCCAGCCGGCTTGCTGGGCGAAGATGAGCATGCCGGCGAAGATCAGCAACAAACCCCACCAGGCACCGCTGCGCCGTGGGGTTTTAACCGCCGAAGATTCGATATTCGAAGAGGTATTTTCCATCGTTTGCCTGCCCTTTCAAGCATTCCTGCGGTTGGTATCAATTTATATAACGTGAGTTCGGGTTAGGCGGGCAGGGACAAGGAACTGTTCAAGCCCAGAG
>JBBIQB010000049.1:15529-19450 GCA_037442545.1 Bellilinea sp. | reverse complement strand
CTGTCGACAGGGAGGGCTGTTTTTCATAAAGGTATTCGGTATTCCAATTCCGACGGTGATGGTACAATTGTTCCACAATACTGGTTTGTTAGCATGATGGAAGAACGTATGATCACCCCATCTCCAGATCCCTCTACCTCGCCGCGCTGGAGCGGTACAACCAAGCTGGTGGTCGCGCTGACCACAGTGGCTGTGCTGGCAGGCTTGATGATCCGCTTCCGCCAGATTGTTGGATTGCTGCTGGTGGCGATCATCCTTGCCTATTTGCTGTATCCGGTTTCGGATTTTTTGCATAAAAAGGTGCGCGTCTCGTGGCGGTTTTCCGCTTTCCTGGTGTTTCTGGTCTTGTTGGTTGGGGTGCTATCCCTGCTCACGGTCAGCGGGCTGGCGCTGTTCGAGCAGTTGCAAAACCTGGTACGCTTTCTGGATGTGCAGATCCGCAATCTGCCGCAAATCATCGAGCAGCTGACCGCCCAGCCGATCCAGTTTGGCATCTTCGAGTTCGACCTGTCGCAATACGACCTGCCCAGTCTTGCCAGCCAACTGCTGGGAATGGTGCAGCCGGTGCTGTCCAACCTGACGACGATCATTGGCAGGGTGGCGGCTGGGGCAGCCACCACCGTCGGCTGGTTATTCTTTTCGATCCTGATCGCCTATTTCATCCTGAATGACTCCGGTGGTGTGCGCTGGCGGCTGATCAATTTACAAATCCCGGGCTACAGCGAGGATATTGCCCGCATGGGGCGCGAGCTCAGCCGCATCTGGAATGCCTTTCTGCGCGGTCAGATGATCATCTTTCTCATCACTGTGCTGGTGTATATTACCCTGCTTGGGTCACTGGGGGTCAGTTTTTATTTTGGGCTGGCGCTGCTGGCAGGCTTGGCGCGCTTCGTACCATACGTGGGTCCCTGGGTAACCTGGATTACCTACGGCCTGGTCAGTTATTTTCAGGGCAGTACGTTGTTTGGTATGCAGCCACTGTTGTATGTTCTGGTTGTACTCGGCGTGGCAGTGGTGGTCGATTTTATCCTGGACAATTTCCTCGTCCCGCGCCTGATGGGCAGCGCGCTCAATATTCACCCGGCAGCGGTGATGATTGCCGCGCTGGTCTCAGCCAACCTGTTCGGGCTGGTGGGGGTGCTGCTGGCTGCGCCGGTCATGGCGACGCTCAAGCTGCTTGCCAACTACATCTCTCGCAAAATGTTCGATCTCGACCCGTGGGAAGGCATGGAGAAGGTCGGCGACCGGGAACCCGCGGCGCTGGCAAAATGGGTCAGCCGCAAATCCAGCGCGTTGTACGGCTGGGGACGGCGGCGCGCCCAGCAGCGCTTTCCCAACGGCATTCCCGTGATGAACTGGATCGAGGCGTTTTTCGCCTGGCTGGGACGGGCACTGCAAAAACGAACCCTGTCACAGCGACCAACCCAACCACAGGATAACCCCATTCAAGATCAGAAACCAGAGAGTTGAGGAGTATAGAGATGAGCAACCCGATGGATCCCAAAACTGAGACGATTGCAGAAACCGACAATTACATGGCGTGGCAGGCGGAAGAACCAGATGGGGAAACAACCTATCATTTGGAATTGAATAATGTGACCATCCACTTCTTCAGCGAGGAGTGGGAGGAGTTCTTAAAACTCGCCCGTGCGATCATCCGCGACGCCGACGGCCGCTAAATCAATACCGCCCGCGCGCCTGCGACTGGATGACGCTTGCCAGTTCGGCTTCGCTTGCCGGTGCAACCCGTACGACGGCGGCTTTGTATTCCGGTATTTTTGCCTGCGGATCGACCGCATCGCTGGTCAATAAATTCGCGGCTGCTTCGCGGAAGTGGAAGGGAATGAACACCACGCCGATATTGGTTTTGGTGGTGACCCGTGCACGCAGTACGATGGAAGCGCGCCGTGAGGTCACCCGCACCGGGCAGCCGTCTTCGACGCCCAGCCGGGCGGCATCTGCCGGGTGGATGTCCATCAGCGCTTCGGGGTACAAGTCATCCATCCAGGAATGGCGGGTGAGCGTACCGCCGTGCCAGTGCTCCAGCACCCTGCCGGTACTCAATACCAGGGGGTATTCTTCGTCGGGCATTTCGGCATTGGGGACGTATTCCAGCGGGTGGAATTTTGCCCGACCGCGCGGAAAGGTCTGGCTGTACAGGTAGGGCGTGCCGGGGTGGTCGCTATGCGGGACGGGGGTTTGCAACCCGGAAGGATGCAACCGTTCGTAGCGCACACCGGCATAATCGGGTACGCAGCGCCCCATTTCCTCCAGAATTTGAGAGGGGTGGGTGTACTCCCAGTACGCCGTTCGTTCGCGACCCAGCCGCCGTTCGACCCGCCGGGCGAGGTCGCAGATGATCTCCCAGTCGGCGCGCGCCTGACCCAGCGGTTTGATTGCCCGGCGCACGCGTTGAACCCGCCGGTCGGTGTTGGTGAAGCTACCGTCCTTTTCTGCCCAGGAAGCCGCCGGCAGGAAAACATCCGCGAAGGCGCCGGATTCATTGATGAACAAATCTTGGGCGACCAAAAATTCGAGCTGTTCCATTTTCGTGCGGGTATGGTTGAGATTGGGCTCGGACATCATCGGATTCTCGCCCATGATGTACAGCGCGCGCACCCCGCCGGGATGGACGGCTGCCATGATTTCGGTGGTGGTCAAACCGCGCTGGCGGTTCAGTCCGCCAGGCTCGATGTTCCAAGCGGTTTCCCAGCGGCGGGCGTTGTCTTCGTTGTCAACCGTCTGGTAGCCAGGATAATGCCAGGGCATGGCGCCCGAATCGGACGCGCCCTGCACGTTGTTTTGTCCGCGTAGTGGATTGAGCCCGCTGCCTTTCCGCCCAACCTGTCCGGTCAGCAGGGACAGGTTGATCAGGCTGAACGCATTGGCGGTGCCGTGGGTCGATTCCGGGATGCCCAGTGCCCAAAAGATGGCGCTTTTTTCGGCGCCCGCGTACATGCGGGCAGCCTGGATGATCAAATGGCGGTCGACGCCGGAGATTTGTTCGGCGTATTCGGGGGTGAACTTTTCCATCGAGGCGGCAAAATCCTCGAAATTCTCGGTGCGGTTGAGGATGAAATCTCGGTTGTGCAGGTTTTCCTTGAGGATGACGTGCGCCATTGCCGAGAAGAGCGGTACATCACTGCCCGGGCGCAGCGGCAGGTAGAGCGTCGCGTAATCCACCATTTCGATGCGGCGCGGATCGACCACGATCAGGCGCGCGCCGTGCTTTTGGACGGCGGCTTTCATTTGCAGGGCGATGATCGGGTGGTTCTCGGTCGGGTTCGAACCGGTCAGTACGAAGACATCGCAATCCTTGACTTCCGCGGCGGTGTTGCTCATTGCCGCGGAGCCGATTGCCATTTGTAGCGCCACCACACTGGCGGCGTGGCACAGGCGGGTGCAGTGATCCACGTTGTTGGTGCGGAATACGGCGCGGAAAAATTTTTGCAGCAGGTAGTTATCCTCGTTGGTGGCTTTGGCGCAGCAATAGACAGCCATCGCCCGGGAGGCATCGCGCTGATAAATTTCAACCAGACGTCCGGCGGTGTAATCCAGCGCTTCATCCCAACTGACGTCGCGCCACTCCGAGCGGTCGAATGCCTGCGTGCGCTGACCGGGTTTTTGCGGGGTTTTGCGAATGAGCGGGGTGGTGACCCGGTCTTTGTTGTAGATAAAGTCGTAACCAAAACGCCCTTTGACACACAAATTGCCGTGGTTGACAACCGCATCGAAGGGGGAGGTGACCCGATAGATAAAATTATCCTGGATGTGCACTTCCAGGGTACAGCCCACTCCGCAGTACGGGCAGGTGGTGCGGACATTTTCAACCGTCGATTGCATGGTATCCTCCATTATGTCTGGACCAATACCGGTTAATGTTGCGCTTCAGCACGGCGTTTTCGGTACCGGCGCTGGCTG
>JBBIQB010000049.1:12377-15444 GCA_037442545.1 Bellilinea sp. | reverse complement strand
GCCCGCAAAAGACACAGGTCGATTCGGGCATGGGAATTTCATAAAAGGTGCTGATCTGGGTTTGGTACCCGCGCCCGGAGAAGTTGATGGCGTAGGCGTACTGCGCATCCTCGGCGCATACCTGCACGCAGCGCCAGCACAGGACGCATTTGGCGTAATCGCGGATATACATCGGATTGTCGTCGATCAGTTCGAGGTGGCGCGGAGCGGCATCGGGAAATCGCTGCGAGTTCGCCTGGCAGGCTGCCAGCATGGCTTGAATCTCCGGTGCGATGGATAAATCCACCGTGGAAATCAATAATTCCAGTATGGTGCGCCGCGAAAGTTGTACCCGTTCGCTGCTGGTTTGCACATTCATGCCGGGCGAGACCTGCGCAACGCAGGCAGGCAGCAGACTGCGCGCCCCGCTGACCTCCACCACGCAAATGCGGCACAGCGCGTTGGCGCTGCAATACTCGTGGTAGCAAATGGTCGGGATTTCAACGCCGATTTGTTGAGCCGCTTGGAGAATGGTTGTTCCGGGCGCAACCCGGACGGATTGCCCGTCGATGGTCAGTTCGATCCAATCGGTCATCATGTCCTCCTCGCCAAGTGCTCAGGCGGGTTGAAAAAGGTGGGGGAACTGTTTCATCGCGCTCAAGATGGCGCTGGCGGCGGTTTGTCCCAGCCCGCACAGCGAGGCGTCGGTCATCGTCCAGCCGACATCCTGCAAGCGCTGCCAGTCACCGGGTTGTACATGCGCGCGGGCAATGCGTTCCAGAATTTCGTGCTGGCGTTGGGTGCCCATCTGGCAGGGGTAACACTTGCCGCAGGATTCTTCGGCAAAAAAGCGTGCCAGGCGCAGGCAAATGTCGCGCAAATCACGGCTCTCATCGAACACGGTGATCACGCCCGATCCGAGCGGAAGCTCGGCAGCGCGTAAATCCTCGAAGGTCAACTGCACATCCAGGTGGGCGGAGGTGGCAAATGCGCCGGCAGCTCCGCCGAACAACGCTGCCTGAAAACGGTGACCTGGGCGGATGCCGCCAGCCAGATCATACAACAGGTGGCGGAAAGGCACGCCAAACGGTACCTCGTATAACCCCGGGCGCAGCACGTCGCCCGAAACGCAAAACAGCTTCGGTCCGGGGGATTTTTCGGTGCCCAGTTTGCGGTAATGGGCGGCGCCTTTGCGCAGGATGACGGGTACGTTTGCCAGCGTCTCCACGTTGTTGATCACGGTCGGTTTACCGAACAGCCCGTGGGTGGTCGGGAAGGGCGGCTTGACGCGCGGAAAGCCGCGCTTGCCTTCAATGGACTCGAACAGTGCGGTTTCTTCGCCGCAAATATAAGCCCCTGCGCCGCGGCGCAGTTCGATATCGAAACTGAATTCCCGGTCGAGGATGTTTTCGCCCAAAAAGCCTGCCTGGCGGGCGTCCTCGACGGCTTGCTTCATCATCTGGTACGGTTGCAAGTACTCGCCGCGGATGTACAGGTACCCTTTGCACGCGCCAACTGCGTAGGCGGCAAGGATCATCCCTTCCAGAATGGCGTGCGGATCATCTTCCATCAGCACCCGATCCTTGAAGGTGCCCGGTTCGGCTTCATCGGCGTTGCAGACGACATATTTTGGGTCACCCGGCGCCTTGGCAGCCGATTCCCATTTCAATCCGGTTGGGAAGGCAGCCCCGCCGCGCCCGGCCAGCCCCGAGGCTTTGACCTCCGCGATAACCGCCTGAGGCGTGGTTTGCAACGCCTTTCTCAGCGCCTGGTAACCGCCGTGATCCAGGTATTCCTGAAGTTCGACGGTGTGCCCCAAGCCGCAATTGGCGGTGATCACCGAGACTGAACCGCCGAGCACTGAGGAGGGACGCTCGCCCTTGCCGCTGACCAGGTCCTGCCAGGTACGGGTGTCGGCATGGACGATGGGTTTACCCTGCACCAGGATGGCAGGCGCATGTTCGCACAGTCCCAGGCAGGGGGCGCGTTCGATGGTGTATTGCTGCCGGTTTTCCTCCCCGGCAAGCATTTCGCGGTGGAACGAAATTTGCTTGAAGAGCGAATCGGCTCCTGCCAGGGCACAGGCGGGATCATTGCACACGTGAATGATCGTCTTGCCCACCGGGTGGGAATAAAACAGGGAATAAAACTCGATTACCCCAAACACATCTGCCAGGGGAATGTTGAGGGCGCGGGCGATCTGCTCGGCAACCGGTTGAGGAATGTAGCCGTAGATGTCTTGCGCGTCATGCAAGGCAGGCAAAAGAGCGCTGCGCCCCTGCGAACCATACCGGTTCAGCACTTGCTTAAGTGGACTCAGGTCAACTGTGGTCATCGACTCTCCTTTGGTGAGGATTCAGCCGGGTATGCAAGGGGCAGCGGTGTTGGGGAAGAGGTAATTCATACCATTCCAGTTATAATTATACCTGATGTTGACTATTGTCATTCAAGCCGGTGGTGAATCGCGCCGGATGGGCAGCGATAAAGCCTTGCTGCCTTTTCTGGGCAAGCCCCTGATCAGCCGGGTGGTCGAGCGGGTGCGCCCGATTGCGGATGAACTGCTGCTAACCAGCAATCAACCCGAATTGCTGGCATTTTTAGGCTTGCCTGCCTACCGGGATGTGTACCCCGGCGGCGGCGCGCTGGGCGGTCTACTGACGGCTTTGCAAGCAGCCACCATGCCGTTGACGGCGGTGGTGGCGTGCGACATGCCCTTTGTCAGCCCGGCGCTGCTCCAATTCCAGCGGCAACTTTTGGAGAGTGGGGATTATGATGCGCTGATGCCCAAAACCGGACAGGGGCACGAACCTTTTCATGGGGTTTACCGGACGGAGGTGTGCGCGCAGGCGGTCGAGCGAGCTCATGGCTGATCCGCGGCGGCCCCGAGGCGCGTCGCCAGCGCGAGCGCGAGTTCCTTGGCGCGCGGGCCGACGTCGCCGAGCGGCCCCACGCACGACGGGCAGCCGATCTCGCACCCGCAATCGGCGATGAGCCGGCGCGTGCCGGCGAGCAGCCGGTCGTGCAGCGTGAACAGCGGCTGGCTGAACCCGATGCCGCCAGGGTAGTTGTCGTAGAGGAAGATGCGCGG
>JBBIQB010000049.1:4105-12367 GCA_037442545.1 Bellilinea sp. | reverse complement strand
CATCTTCCTGAACGTCAATACGCTGGAGGAGTTCCAACGCGCCGAACACCTGGCTCAGACTGAAATGGGCTGAACGGTGGGTATCTCGATCCGCGCTGTATCCAGGGCGGGCAGACCGAGTCGCTCCGGGTGCGCATAGACATTGAACTGGTTGCGGCGGGCGTACCCAACCAGGGTGATGCCAAACTCACGCGCCAGCTGGATGGAGAGCGAGGTGGGCGAGGTGCGCGAAACCAGGATGGATGCGCCAATGCGGGCGGATTTTTGCAGCATCTCCGAGCTGATCCGCCCGGTGGTTAGCAGAATAAAACGGTTGGCTCGAATGGATTGCAGCAAAATTTTCCCGGCAATTTTGTCCAGCGTATTGTGCCGCCCGATGTCCTCCGCGCTTGCCAGGATGTGTTCCCCGTCGGTGAGGATGGAACAGTGCACGCCGCGCGTTTCGCGGTACAACGCTTGCGCCTCGAGCAGGCGATCCATCCAGCCGAGCAGCTGGCGGGCGGGAAGAAAATCGCCGCTGTTGATGCCGCTGGTTTGCTCAACCGCTTGCGGCGAAGTCACCCCGCCGGTACACCCGGAGGTGCGCCGCCACTGGGCGGGTTTTTCCACCGGATGATCCAGCCAGACATCGACATTGGTCGCATCCTCGCACGGGCGCACGATGGCAATCTCTTCGCGGCGCTGCAGGATGCCCTCGTTGAAAAGAAAACCCGCCGCCAGCGCTTCCAAGTCGTGTGGGGTGCACATGAAACTCAGCCAGATGTCGCCGTTGATCGTCAGGCTGACGCTGCTTTCGCTGATGATCTTCCCTCGCACGGACGCGACCGGCTCGCCTTTATACTCGATATATTCGATCAACTGAGACGGGGGTAATTTCATGGGCGGGATTCCTGGAAAAACGACAATTAATCGGATAAATTTACCCTGATTTTACATCATTTTTTTGAGCCTGTGCGCGGTGGAAATTCTTGGTAGAATCAGCCATGCCATGTTCGAACATTTGACCAGCCTGAGCGCGCTGCCTTATAAATGGATTGGGATTGTCCTGATGATTCTGGGCTTGTCAGGCTGCAATCTCCCGCTGGGCAGCCCTCAACCCGAATTCGACCCCACTGGCTTCGCGCAAACGGTTGAACACCAGCTAACCTTGATTGCCGGAACCGCCGCGGCTACGTTGGATCTCAACCAGACCCAACCGCCCGTCACCCCCACCCCCGTTATTATTGTAGTGCACAGCCCGCAAGTGACCGGAACGATCGGCGCGGAGGTTACCCGCACGCCGGAAATCCCGTGCGACCGGGCAGCCGCAGCCGCCATACTGGATGTGACCTACCCGGACGACAGCCGTTTGCTGCCCGGACAGGCGTTTACCAAGGTCTGGCGACTGGTTAATCGCGGTTCGTGTGCCTGGAATCGGGATTACCAGGTGGTCTGGTTTTCCGGCGACCGGCTTTCCGGCGCTGCCCAACAGCCATTGCCGGGCACGGTTCGACCGGGGGAAAGCGTGGAAATCGCGGTGGATATGATCGCGCCGCAGCAGCCTGGCTTGTATACCAGTTTTTGGATGCTGCGCAACCCGCAAGGTCAATCGATGGGTATTGGACCTAATGGGAACGCGCCTTTTTGGGTGCGCATCCAGGTGATTGCCGTCTATACCCCGACCCCAACCGTCACCCCGTCGCTGACGCCAACGCCTTCGGTTCAATCCTCGGGCAGGGCAACCCTGGCAGCCGGTGAGGGATACGACCTGGATGGCGGTATTCCGACCATCGATGAATCCACTGACCTTCAACTGGCGCTGGTTGAGGAAGGGCGGTTTGCCTTGCGGTTGTTGAACACTACGGCGATGGCGCTGGCGGGCGAAAATCAGCCGCTGATCAATGACTGCCGCAGCGCGGCTTTGAGCGATCAGCCGGTGAGCGTGCAAGACCTGGCGGTGGGCGGTTACCTGTGTTACCGCACCGGCAGCGGTTTGACCGGCTGGTTGAAGTTGGAGCAGCTGCCAGATGCCAGCCTGCCACTGGCGTTCGAATACCTCACCTGGGCGCAGCCATAACGGCAGCAACGTTGTAACTCATTCCCTTTGGGAGGATAAATGATTAACCTGGACGATTTCCAAAAATTCGAATCGCTCGACCCACAAAAGATGATCATGCATATTGACGCGCTGCCGGATCAATTGGAGCACGCCTGGCAGCTGGGCAGCCAGTTCGACCTGCCAGCCATGCCCGGTCTGCGGCAGGTGTTGGTGGCTGGAATGGGCGGATCGGCAATCGGCGCGGATTTGCTCGGCGCGTACCTCGAACCGCTCGGCAGCGTGCCCTACTTCGTGCAGCGCGATTACAACCTGCCCCGTTGGGCGCACGGCGCGGACACGCTGGTGGTCGCTTCCAGCCATTCGGGCAATACCGAAGAAACACTGTCGGTTTTTGCGCAGGCGCTGCAGGCTGGCTGCCGGGCGGCGGTCATCACCACCGGCGGGCGGCTGGCAGAGATTGCCCGCAAGAACAACCTGCCGCTCTGGCAATTCGAGCACAAAGGGCAGCCGCGCGCAGCGGTCGGCTACTCCTTCGGATTGCTGCTGGCTCTGCTGACCCGCCTGGATTTGTTGCCCGATCCGGCGGTTGAATACCGCGACGCGGTTGCCCAAATGCGCGCTCAACAGGCGCTGCTGCGGGCGGAAGTGCCGGTTTCGTCCAACCCGGCGAAGCGACTCGCCGGTCAATTGCTCGGCCGTTGGGTGGCAGTGATGGGCTCCGGCATCCTGGCGCCGGTGGCGCGGCGCTGGAAAGGGCAGATCAGCGAGGTGGCAAAAGCCTGGGCGCAGTTCGAATTTTTACCCGAGGCGGATCACAACACGCTGGCGGGGGTGGACAACCCGGAAGCGCTGCTGGCGCAAACGGTGGTTGTTTTCCTCAAGGCTGCCAGCGAGCACCCGCAGAATACGCTGCGCAGCGACCTGACCCGCCAAACGCTGATGCTGGCGGGGTTGGGCACGGATTTTTACCAGGCACGCGGCGATACCCGCCTGGCGCAGTTGTGGACGGCGCTGCATTTTGGCGATTATGTTGCCTATTACCTGGCAATGGTATACGGGGTCGATCCAACGCCAGTGCCGGCGATCGAATCCTTGAAAGTCGCGATGCAACAGGCGGGTAAACCGGTATGAGCGGCGCGCCTGTGGCTGACGGCGGGCAGCGGTTCGGTTGAAACTCGATCTGCGCTTGTTCCGCGAGGGCATGGCTGCGCGCGGACTGCTGGCGGTTATTGTGCTGGCAGGCGTGGCGGGCGGCGTGCTCGTCATTGGTCAGGCATGGCTGTTGAGCCAGCTGATCCAGGGCGCTTTTCTGCACGGGCAAAACCGTACCGATCTCCAACCGCTCTTTGCCGGGCTGCTGGCGGTGGTTCTGGCGCGGGGATTGGTCACCCTGGGCGGGGAAGTCTCCGCCGGAATGCTCGCGCTGCGGGTCAAAGCCCGTTTGCGCCAGGCGTTGGTCGATCATGTCACTGCGCTGGGTCCTATTTTTACGACCGGTGAGCGCAGCGCCGAGTTGAGCAATACCCTCATCGAGGGCATCGAAGCGCTGGATGCGTACTTTTCGCAATACCTGCCGCAATTGGCGCTGGCTGCGCTGATCCCGCTCTCCATTTTGCTGGCAGTATTCCCGGCGGACAGCCTGTCGGGGGTGGTTTTTCTGATCACCGCGCCGCTGATCCCGATCTTTATGGTGCTGATCGGTAAAGGCGCCGAAGCGGTCACCCGCCGCCAGTGGACCGCCCTCAGCCGGATGAGCGCCTTTTTTCTGGACACCCTGCAAGGATTGAAGGAATTGAAGGTGTGGGGGCAGGCGCAAAGGCAAGCCGGGCGGATTGGGAAAGTCGCCGAGGATTACCGCCGCATGACGATGAGCGTGCTACGGGTGACGTTTTTATCGGCGTTGGTGCTGGAACTGGTGGCAACGATCAGCACAGCGGTCATTGCGGTGCAGATCGGGCTGCGCCTGCTCTACGGGCAGATCATCTTTGCCGATGCTTTTTTTGTTTTGCTGCTAGCGCCGGAATTTTACCTGCCCCTGCGCATGTTGGGACAGCGCTTTCACGCCGGGATGAACGGCGTGGCGGCGGCGAAGCGCATTTACCAAATTCTTGAACATCCTGCGCCTGTCCGGCGGGGCGGCGCGGTTGCCGCGGCAAGCGCGGATGAACCGCTGCAGCGGATCGAATTTGAGCGGGTAACGTTTACCTACCCGCAGCGGGATGGAGCGGCGCTGAACCAGGTCAGCCTGGAATTACGCGCCGGGGAAGTGCTGGCGCTGGTCGGCGACAGCGGTTCCGGGAAGACCACGCTGGCGCAGCTGCTGCTGGGATTCATCCAGCCGCACAGCGGGGATATCCGCGTCAATGGGCGCTCCTTGCAGGAGATGGATGCCGACCTGTGGCGCCGCCGGGTTGCCTGGCTGCCGCAATTTCCGTTTATTTTCAATACCAGCCTGCGTCGTAATATCGTTTTGGGAAAACCACAGGCTGCCGAAGATGAAATCCGCCAGGCGATACAGTTTGCGCATTTGGAGGCGGTCGTGCGGCGTCTGCCGGCCGGTCTTGATACAGCATTGGGGGAGAGCGGGGCTCGCCTGAGCAGCGGCGAAATCCAACGGGTGGCGTTGGCGCGGGCGTTCCTCAAGGACGCGCCCTTGCTGCTGTTGGATGAACCCACCGCGCACCTGGACGCCGATCAGGAAGCCGTACTGGAAGATGCCATGCTGAGCCTGTGCCGCGCCCGCACCGCGCTGATCATCGCCCACCGCCTGCCGACGATCATGCGCGCCGACCGGATCCTGGTGCTGCGGGAGGGGCGCATTGTCGAACAGGGCAGCCACCGCGACCTGCTGGCTCGCAATGGCGCGTATGCCCGTCTGGTGCAGGTTTTTGCGGAGGCAGGGTGAAAACGGCGGCGCGATTGCTGCTGCTGCTCAGCCCGCTGTGGCGCGGGGTGCTGCTCTCCGTGCTGGCAGGCGCGGCGACTTCCTTCGCCGCTGTCGGGCTGTTGGGCACCTCCGCCGATTTGATCTCGCGGGCAGCATTGCAGCCCTCGATCGCGACGCTGCAGATTGCCATTGTCGGCGTGCGGTTCTTCGGCATTGCGCGCGCGGTACTGCGCTATTTGGAGCGGTTGATTTCACATTCGGTCAATTTCCGGCTGCTTGCCCGCCTGAGGGTATGGTTCTACCGCCGGATCGAGCCGCTTGCTCCGGCGCGCTTGAGTCACTATTCCAGCGGCGATTTGCTGCAACGCGCCGTGGGTGATATCGAAACGCTGGAAAATTTTTATGTGCGCGTGGTGGCGCCGCCGGTCAGCGCACTGCTGGTCACCGCCGGAGTGGGCTGGTTTGCCAGCCGTTACCAGCCGCTGCTCGGTGTGGTTCTCACCATGGGGTTGCTGATGGCGGGTGGGGTGTTGTCCGTCCTGGCGTACCGGCTGGGCAAGGCAAGCAGCCGCCGGTGGATTTCCACGCGGGCGCGCCTGAATGCCGCGGTTGTCGAAGGTTTGCAAGGCTTGGGTGACCTGAGCGCTTATGGTCAGGTGGAGACCTTCCAGGGACAACTGAGGGAACTCATCGAGGAAGCCCGCGCGGCGCAGCGCGGACTGGTGTGGGGCAACAGCGTTTTGAGCGGGTTGATGGTCTGGTGCACCCACCTGACCTTGCTGGCGGTGGTCTGGCTGGCGGTGCCGCTGGTCAGCCAATCCCGCCTGGACGGCTTTGCGCTGGCGGTGTTGGCGACCATTACCCTGGCGAGTTTCGAAGTCGTTACGCCGCTGCCGCAGGCGGCTCACCTGTTGCAAACCAGTCTGGCAGCCGCCGAACGCCTGTTTGCCCTGGCGGACGAGCGCGCCGAAATCCATCCCCCAGCCCAGCCTGTGCCGGTGCCGCAGCATGTTAAGCAGCTGGTGGTTCGCGGCTTAACCTTCCATTACCCGCACCAGTCACAACCCGCGTTGCATGACCTGAACCTGGAACTGCACGCCGGCAGGCGCATTGCGCTGGTTGGTGCCAGCGGCGCGGGCAAAACCACCCTGCTGAATTTGCTGCTGCGCTTTTGGGCGTATCCTCGCGGCAGCATCCAGGTGGATGGGGTTGAACTGGCAAGTCTCCAGGTGGAGGATGCCCGGCGGCTGTTTACGGTCATCGCTGCGGCGCCGTACCTGTTTAACGCGCCGCTGCGCCAGAATTTACTGCTGGCGAATCCGGCTGCCAGCCAGACCGAATTGCGCCAAGCCCTGCAATTGGCGGAATTGGATGCCTACGTGAACAGTCTGCCGGACGGGTTGGATACCTGGATCGGCGAGCACGGTCAGCGGATGAGCGGCGGCGAGCGCCAGCGGCTGGCAATTGCCCGCGCCTTGTTGAGCGACCGCCCGTTTGTGCTGCTGGATGAACCCAGCGCGTCGCTGGATGCGCATACCGAAAGACAGGTGCTGGAGCACATGTTCAACCTGTTCGAGCCGCGCGGGGTTTTATGGATCACCCACCGGCTGGTGGATATGGGACGAATGGACGAAATCTCCAGAACGGGCGGGTGATCGAGCGGGGTAAACATCACCGCCTGCTGGAAGCAGGCGGTGGGTATGCGCGCATGTGGCGCAGCCAGCAGCGCATCCTGAGGGATTCGCCGGCGGAGCTATTGTTTTAGCGCGGACATCATCGAAACCCGCAGCGCGATGCGGTAGATTTCCTTCAACTGGCTGACGACTTCCGGCGGCTGCTGCCCTTCGCTTTGGGAAATGAGCGTGGAAAGCATCTGCACAAATTCGGGGGTAACCATTGCGGATTTTTCCTGCAACAATTTCATGCGCTCATCGTAGGAAGGCGCTTCCATCAGCTGCTCGATCAAGGCGATTTCCGGCGGCGGCGCGGAAGCCTTCTCGATCACACCGTTCACTTTTTGCAGCCGGGCAATCCGGTCAAGGTCGGCGTTGGAACGGGCGGCGTTCAATTCCTGCTGCAACACTTCCATAAAATACTCATCCAGTTCGGACAGGTGTTCCTGGGCGGAAATTTCGATATCTTCCGCGCTGAGGATCTGGTGGAGCAACTGGCGGCTGTCCTCCAGGTGTAGTTGGACTTGTTCGTCGATTTTGCGAATATACTCGAGCAATTTCTGGCGCAGCGCATCGAGCCGGGTTTTTTCCTCCCCCTGGACGGCATCGATCTTTTCACTGAGCAGCTGGAAAAACTGGTAATCCATGCCGTTGCGCGCCATCGAAACAATGGTACTCAATTGCACATCACTACTGGAAGCCTTGATCAATACCTCGAGCAGCTTCTCGCGGGTGAAGCCTTGCTGGGCGGCATCCTGAAGCATTTGCACCGCCGCCTGGGCTTCCTCGGATTGGGCTTTGATCTCACTGCCCAGTTTGGTGTTATCCAGTAATTCCTTTTGAATAGCGGACAGAACGCGTGCACCGCGCTCATCGCCTTGCGCCAATGCACTTTCGATCAACCGGGTGATGATCGAAAACATGCTGTTGTCGATCAGGGCTTCTTCCTGTTGTATGATTTCCAGGCGCGATTCTGCCTGGGGTGTCGAGAGGATGCGCTGGAGTAAATTCAGCCTTTTCTGCTGGTCATCGATCATCTGGCGGGTGATGCCGTCCGCTTCGAGAATGCGCTCGATCATGGTTTGGAAGGTAAACATGTTTTGCGGACGCAGCAGGTAGGCTTTGCGTTTCTCCAGCGGCAGCTGGTTGACTACCTGGTTGATCATTGGACCGAGCAAGCGCTCCTGTTCGTTGACCGGCAGACCCATTTCAGAAGGCACAAATGTCAGCAGCAGTTCTTTTTGCGGGTCGTGGTACACCACAGGCGTTCCGAGCATCCCCTCGTAACCGCAGGTCTGGCAGTGGATGACATTGACCTGCCCGCTGAGCAGTCTTTGCTTTGCCTGCGGGTTGACATTTAAGTCGAACACCTGCTCGACTTCCGCGACGACGGGGCTCTTGCAGCGGGGACACTGGGTTTGAATTTTTGGCATACGGAATCTCACCTTCTGGAATAATCGAAAAATTCTGGGATGACCAATCCTCGTCCCAGGGGAGCGCGAAACGAAGAACAGCAGCGATTATACCACTAATGAGAGACGACTACTTCGGTGCGCGGCAGGGAAAAGCAGATGCGCGCACCTTTGCCGGTCTCCGGATCGACCCAGATCTTTCCGCCGTGGGCTTCGATGATGGCGCGGGTCAGGTACAAACCCAAACCGGCA
>JBBIQB010000049.1:0-4048 GCA_037442545.1 Bellilinea sp. | reverse complement strand
GGGGGATGTCGTCCGGGGCGATGCCGGTTCCCTGGTCGCTGACACACAGGATGACGATATCGGCGCGGGTCTGCCCGCTGATGCAAATTTCGCCTTCGGCGGCGTACTTGATCGCGTTGGAGACCAAATTTGCCAGCACCTGGTGCAGGCGGTTTTCGTCCGCCAGGATGACCGGGAAATTGGGCGGGAAATCGGTCACGATGGTGTGACGGCTGGTCTGGATTTGCATGCGTTCGGCGGTGCGGCGTGCCAGGTCGGGGAGGTTGACATCCGAGCGCTTGAGCGCCGCTCCGCCCGCTTGCAGACGGGAGGCATCCAGCAGGTTCTCGACCAGTAAATCCAGCCGGTCGGTCTCTTCCTCGATAATCGCCAGGCTTTCATTGACAATTGCGCGCTCCCAGCGCGCATCTTCCCGGCGCAGCGTGCTGACGTAGCCCTTGATCAACGCGAGGGGAGTTTTAAGCTCGTGCGAGATGATCGAAATGAAGGTGGATTTCAATTCCTCTGCCTCGCGGAAGCGGGTGATGTCGCGCAAGGTGGCGATGATGTTGAGCAGGATGCCATCCGAAATCAGCGGGGCATAGGTGATGCCCACCGGCAGGGGTGGGAGCGAATCGCCGCGTTTCAAGTCACCTTCGATATACAGGTGGGCATGGGGAGTCAACGGCCAGCCGCCGGCAACGGCTTCTTCCAGGGTGATGTCGCTGGGTGGTTTCGACCAGCGGATGATATGATCGTGAGGCTTGCCGGACAGTGCCTGGCTGCTGAGGTGTAACAGCCGTTCGACCGCCGGGTTGTGGCGCTCGATGGTCAGGTCGGGCGCGAGGATCAGGATGCCGTCCGGGGCGGAATCGAGCAACGCATCCAACCGCTGGCGGCTGCGCACCGACTGGGTGTACAGCTGCGCATTCTGCACGGCAATGGCTGCCTGATCGGCGAAACTGCGCAGCAAGGCGCGGTCGTTTGCCGAGAAATTGTCTGTGTAGGAGCGGAAAATGAAAATTACCCCGACCACGCTTTCCCGCGCGGCAAGCGGCAGAACCACCCCGTTCAACAAGCCCATGCTCGCCATCCGTGCCAGCTCGCGCAGGCGGCGGTTGATTTCCAGCAATTCGAATTGGTCTGGTGGGGTATCTTCGGCGATCTGGTCGAGCAAGGGGGCAAGGTAGCGCAAAAACGGAGCCGGCAGGTTGTGCGAGACCGGCACAGTCCACTTGCCGCGCTCGCCGCGCAGGGCGATCAACCCGGCTTGCCCGGCGAGCATTTCGATCGAGATGATCAAAATGCGTCCGAGCAGTTTTTCAAGATCGAGTTCCTGGGTCAGGGCGCGCGAAATTTCCAGCAGGTAATCGCGTTGCCGAACGCGGAAGTCGGGCAGCAGCATGGTCAGAGCGCTTTCTCAGCAGGGCTGTAAAGACGACTGGTGAACCGGCAGCAGTTCCTGCTCTGCCTGGTGGATGGCTTGGTCGAGAATTGCCAGACCTTCCTCCATTTCCGCCGGGGTGATGTTCAATGGCGGTGAAATGCGGATGACGTTGCGCCCGGCGCCGAGCGTGAGCAGCCCTTTTTCGAAGGCAAGATCAACGATCCGGTCGCGCAGGTTATCGGCGTGCGTCCGGGTCTGGCGGTCATAGACGAATTCGATGCCCAGCATCAATCCCAACCCGCGCACTTCGCCGATACTGGGGTGGTTTTGCTGCATGGTGCGCAACTTGCGCAGGGCAAATTCACCCACAGCCAGCGCATTGTCCATCATCCCATTTTCGATCAGATTGAGGGTTGTCAGGGCTGCCGAACAGGAAAGCGGATTGCCGCCGTAGGTGTTGCCGTGCGATCCCTTAGTCCAGGTGACGATTGATTTACGCGCCACCATCATGCCCAACGGCATGCCCGAAGCGATGCCCTTGGCAACGCAGAAAATATCCGGTTCGACGCCAAAGTTTTCGATGCCCCACCACTTGCCGGTGCGCCCGACGCCCGATTGCACCTCGTCGGCGATCAACAGGATGCCGTGCCGGTCGCACAGGCGGCGCAGCGCGGGGAAGAAACCCGCCGGCGGGACGATGTAACCGCCCTCGCCTTGAATTGGTTCCACCAGGATGCCCGCAACCGCGTCGGCTGGCAGGATGCGCCCAAGGATTTCCTCCTCAATATACCGGACAACGGTTTCCCCGTAATCTTCGCAGGCGCGGCTTGTCAGCAGCGGGCGGTACGGATCCGGAAACGGAGCATGAACCACGCCGGAAAGCAGCGGGAAAAATCCACGATGGTAGGCGGCTTTACTGGCGGTGAAGGTGACGGCGCCCATGGTGCGCCCGTGGAAACCACCCAGAAAACCGATGAATTCCGATCGGCGGGTGTAGTAGCGCGCCAGTTTGATGGCGGCTTCGATGCTTTCCGTGCCGGAATTGGTCATGAAACTGACTGCTTCTTCCTCGAAGGGTGCAAGGCGGTTCATGGTTTCCGCCAGTTCGATCCACTTCTGGTGGTAGAAGTCCGAAGAAATATGAATGAATTTCTCAGCCTGTTCCTGGAGCGCTTTAACCACCTGAGGATGGGAATGCCCGGTCGAGGCGACGGCGATACCGGCGGAAAAATCCAGGAAACGATTTCCATCCACATCCCAGACTTCGACGCCGCGCCCATGATCCATGACAAAGGGATAGCCGCGCGGATACGAGGGAGAGATCACCGCTTTGTCGCGTTTGATCCACTCGCGCGCCTTTGGTCCGGGTAGATTAGTTTTTAACATAAAACCTCCACAGCAAAATTGGGTTGGGTCGAGATGTGAAAGAAAAAGGCGGATGGCAGGAAAACTGCTTACCTTCAATGATTATAGCAAAGCGGCAATTGCCAAAACAAGCCAGCCGGTTGACGACCGGAACACGCGCTGCGACGTTACGGGTCTGCGCTGCTTTCGGCGAGCACCAGCGCGCCCACCAGCCCGGCATTGTCCCCCAATTGGGCGGTGGTGATGATCAGGTCTTGCAGGTAACCGCGGTCCATAATGCGTTCGGGCAAGGCGGAACGAAGCGGGTTAATCAGCAAAGAACCAGCGCTGGACACGCCGCCGCCAAGAATAACGATGGATGGATTGAACAAGTGCAGAAAATCGGCTATGGCGTAGCCAATAAAGGTGCCCGCGCGCGCCATTGCTTTGAGGGCAAGTTCATCTCCTTGGGCTGCTGCCCGGCTGACGTCCACTGCGCTGATGGCATGATCTTTGGTCAGGGTGGACGGATAACCAAGGGCAATTTTTTCCTGAACGAAGCGGGCGATGGCTGTGCCAGAGGCGACTGCTTCCAGGTGTCCGCGCTGACCGCAGCTGCAGCGGGGACCTTCGGGAATGACGGTCACATGTCCAAATTCTGCCGCCAGTCCGCGCGTGCCGAGCAGCATTTGACCATTGTGGATGGCGCCGCCGCCAATTCCAGTACTGATGGTCAGGTAGAGCAGGTTGTCGTGCCCTTTGCCCGCTCCGTACCGCCATTCACCCAGCGCGGCCAGGTTGGCATCGTTGCCGATTAAGATTGGCACAGGAAAGTGTTGCGCCAGCAGACTGCGGATGGGAAAATTAACCCAGCCGGGGATGTTGTTGGCATCCAGGATTACCCCGTGCCCCGCATCTATGAACCCCGGCACGGCAACCGTGATGGCTTGAACATCGCCAGCGGTTTGCCAGACTTCTTTCAATAAACTGATCAACCGGTCGAGCGGCGGCTGGTCTTTATCGCGGGTGCGGATTTTTTTGATGCTGACTGGCCGCAGATTGCCGGGAGAAAAAACGGCGATGCGCATCTGAGTCCCACCTACATCTGCGACGATCACATGTTTCATACCCGGAATTATAGCATAAGCGCACATGGGTTATTTGACTGATCAACTTCTCTTTGATAGTTGACGGGGGGTGAAAAGGCGATTATAAATAGGTGTGGTATGCGGGCTAAAAAACAGCAGTGGTTAAACCAGGTCGTCCAGAAAGCCAGGCAAGAATTACGCTGGCTGGCTCCGGGTATTGGGGTAAAGCGCTGGCTGCTGCCGCTATTAA
>JBBIQB010000048.1:0-19739 GCA_037442545.1 Bellilinea sp. | reverse complement strand
TCTGGTGGGTGGAATTTTTTATCCCTTGTGGGGAATTCTCTACGATCGTTTTGCCCGGGTAAAATTGCTGGCGCTGGCGTCTTTGATCTGGGGTTTGACCACCTCGCTGAGCGCCATGGCAAAAACGTTTGGTGTCTTCGTGGTCACCCGCGCCTCAACTGGGATCGACGATGCCAGCTACCCCGGCTTGTATTCGCTGATTTCGGACTATTTTCCGCCGCGGATTCGCGGAAAGGTGTACGGACTGCTGCAAATTGCCAGTCCGCTTGGTTATATGGTTGGCATGGTACTGGCTTTGACTCTGGCGAAGGCGTTTCACTGGCAGGGCATTTTCCTGCTCACCGGCTCGCTGGGAGTGGTGCTTGCCATCTTCATCTTCTTTACCGTCAAGGAAATGCCGCGCGGCGGTGCTGAACCGGAACTGGAAAATATCCAGCAACATACCCATTACCGCTTCGAGTGGAAGATTGCCTTCGGCTTGTTTAAAAAGAAGAGTTTGCTGTTGTTGTTTGTACAGGGTTTCTTTGGGGTTTTTCCCTGGCAGGTGATCACGTTCTGGTTTTTCCGGTATCTCGAAACCGAACGCGGATTTGACTCAAACCAGGTTTTGGTGACGATGGTGATTGCGGTGTTGTTCCTGGCGGCCGGCTATCCGATTGGCGGTGCCTTGGGCGATTACTTTTTCAAGCGCAATATGCGCGGCAGGTTGATCGTATCGGCATTTGGCGTGATCGCCGGCGCGTTGCTGCTGTGGTTTTCGTTGAGCATCCCGGATCATGATACGACCTTTTTCACCATCTCCATGGCGGTTACAGCCATCTTTATCCCCTTTGCGGCGCCGAACGTGCTTTCCACGGTATATGACGTATCCCTGCCTGAGGTTCGCTCGACGGCAAATTCTGTGCAGCATCTGATCGAGCAAGGCGGTTCGGCGGTCGCGCCGGCGTTGGCTGGCTTGATCGCGGTCAATGCTTCCCTCAAAGACGCTATCTTGATCATCTGCGTCGGGGCATGGGTGTTGTGTTTCCTGTTTTTCCTTGGCGCCATCTATTTACTACCCAAGGATATCCGCGATTTACGCGCGCAATTGACCGAACGGGCAAAAACAGAGCTGGCGCTCCAGTCGCAATCCAATTCGAACCTCGCAGTACCCGAGTCGACACCCTAAATCGGCGAGCATGATTGAGGCGATCGAATTTTTTCTTGTCCTGGCGGGCGGCTGGTTGAGCGGGCTGCTGCTCAATTACCTGGAAGACGTGCTGCCGAGAACGCGCGAGCTGAGATTGCCGGAATGCGCTCACTGCTCCGCCCGGACTCCCTGGCTGGATTCCCTCCTTGTAAGACCTTGCCGGTCCTGTGGTCAACCCAGGAAAAAACGGGTATGGATTGTTCAATTGCTGGCGGTAGTTTTGCTACCTCTGGCGTATTATTTTCCCCCGGAACGATTTGGGTTTTGGATCAGCCTGCCGTACTTTTTGTATTTTGCGTTGGTGTTCCTGATGGACATGGAGCACCGGGTGATCTTGAATGAGATCAGCCTGGCAGGCGTGGTGCTGGCAATCCCGTTGGGGATACACTGGAATGGGCTGTTGATGACAGTCATTGGCGGCGCTACCGGCTTTGGTTTGATGTTCATCCTGTACTATTTTGGCATCCTGTTCAACCGGGCGGTGGCGAAGCGGCGGGGCGAGCCGCTGGAGGAGATTGCGCTTGGATTTGGCGATGTCAACCTGAGCGCAATTCTTGGCTTGCTGCTTGGCTGGCCCAAAATTGCGCTCAGTCTGTTCTTTTCGGTGGTTTTGGGTGGCGTGGTGAGCGGGTTGTATCTGTTGTACAGCCTGTTGACCCGCTCCTACCGCCCTTTTACCGCTATTCCGTACGCGCCATTTTTGGTTGTTGCTGCGGTGGTTTTAATCTATTTAGCCTGATCGCGGCAGCCAGTGCGCTCCGGCTGCCGGCTCACGGGGCTGGCTGGGCGGGAGTGCCAACTCTCGAAAACCAGTACCAGAGCACATCCGAGGCAGGTTTGCCGCGGACGGATGCCGATAAATCCTGCAAGGCAACCGGAGGAAAATACCCGCGCGAGACGAATCCCCGGATCCAATCGCGCTGGTTGATGACCGTCATCCAGGCGGCGTAGATATCTGCCTGTTCCTGCATATCGAGTCGAATTGAGGCGGTGGTTTCGATGGAAGGAATGAGCCCGTCCCACAAGGGACATAATTCGGGCGGACAGCCGGTGGCAGCGCCGTCGTAGGCGGGGTAATTTACGGCAATAACCAGCGGTTTTTGGCTGGTTTGATAAAGCGGCAGGAGGTTATCATCCACCAGCGCAGCCGCTCGGGCGGTAAATTCTTCCAAGCCGGCTTCCGGCGATTCGGCCAGCGGGGCGGACGCCAAAATATAAATCCAGTCCACCTGGTCCAGCCATTCCGGTGGCTGAAGACCGGCTCTATCCAGCGGCAGCGCCCAGGCAATGTTGCCCGCATAGCGGTTGCGCACTTCGCTCAACAACTGTTCCCATCGCTCGGCTGCGTTGGCAGGTACGCCGGAGGGCGTTCCATCCGCCAGAAGGCCGCCGGGCAAGGCGGGCGCAATTTCCGCGCCGCCTAAAACGAGAACCGGCGTGTTTGTCTGGGCTGCCAGGTCTGCCATGTGGAAGGCAAAGACGCGGTAACGTTCGAACCAGTTGTCCCACCAGGCGAGATCGTCGCGCGGCTGCGCCCAAACGTCCGCATTGGACTGGATGCGCGGGTATAACCAGGGAGTCAGGTTGGACTGACGGGCAGTCTGTACTGCCTGGGCCGCGTCGAGCCATAATGGATCTCTGCCGGGCACGGGTTCAAAAACTGGGGGCGAAATGCGGGTGTAACTCCAGGACGGGCTGATGACGACTGTGTTGGCTTTCAACAGGTTGATGGCGTTATATCCCCAGAACAAATACGGCTGCCAGGTTGGGCTGTAATGCGGGCTGGTTTCAGCCGCGGTGATGAATTCGGACGAACGCGGAAGTATTTCTGGGGCAATAATCTGCGTGGCGGGGATCGAAGTATCCCACCATGCCCAGGCTTTGACTTCATCGCGCAGGGTCTGGGCTTCGCGGCTGATGCTGAGCGGGTATCCGCCCGCTTGCTGCCCAGCAGTTGCGATGTCGTCGGCGTACCCGCACTGGTCGTTGCGGCAGTAGCGATATTGCAGCGTGTTGAACATATTGAGCGGACTGTAAAGGACATACAGCCATTGATTATTGCCTAACGACCACATGGGCACGGGTGGCATCCAGGCATACGGATTAAATTGAAGCGAAACCGTGTCCTCGATCGGAGTGTTGTCCGGGGCTTTGACGAGGAAGGTGACCGGTGCGGCGTCCCCCGCCTGCCAGGATTCAACCCGGTCGTTAACCGTAAAGTCGTTGCGCGGCACAATCAACTGACGGATGACAAACCCACCGTTGCTGGCGTGCTCGGCGTTCCAAAAACCATCCCCAAGGGTGTATTTGTAGCGCAGATCCAGCCCGGCAGGCAGGCGCAAGGTAATGGCGTAGGTATTTTCAGCCACGGTGGACAGCAGCGGCGCGCGGGCTGCAATCATACTCAAGCCGCCGCCCAGGTCGGCAAAGGTGTTTCCCAGGGAATAGATGTTACCCACCATGCGCACCGGCAGACCCTGCAAATTGGTTGGCGGGGTTTCGAGGATGAAAGTGACATTCACGTACTGGGAAGCCGCAGCCGGGATGCTGGCGGGGGTGGTGGCGTTCTCCGCCACAAGTGCGCCTTGCTGAAAACCCTCGAATCCACCATCCAGGCTGTACACCACCAAGTTATGCATTCCGGGGGGTAATCCTTCGATCAGAAATGAACCATCGGATGCCGTGAGGGTCTGATAACCTCCTGCGCAGACGAGTGCATTGGGATAGGGAGCGTTGTTTTCCGGGTTGAACACCTGTCCTTTGATCCGTCCGGTGGATGCTGAATAACGAAAATCGGTCCAGGCGGAGATCAGGTCCTCCATTATCATGGGGGTCGAAATCGAAGCAAGGCGGTAGCGCACCTGTTCGCCGCGCGCGTTGTATTCGACGGCGAATGGAAATTCGCCGCGTAGGTAACGGTACTTGATCACTGATCCGAGCGGGAAAAGCAGCTCGAGTTCATGCACGCCCCCGGCAACGGGTTTCATCGTGAAGCGTTGGGGATTCATTGCCAGTCCGGTAACTTCGTCCAGTATCTCCAGGGTTAGTTCGCCTTGTGGCGCGCCCTGTGGCGGTGTTGCCCGAAATACGACCTTCGCCAATGGCAAATTTTGCGCAGAAACTGCCGTGGATTGTTGAGGGGTGGGCGCTGCGCCTCCAATGGCGGATAAATCGATGCCGCAGGCATTCAGTGGGAGAATCAGCAGAATCAACAGGAATATAGCTGGAATGCGGTGGCGCAGAATGGGTTTGTGCATGTGACTTCCCCTCAAAGAATGATAGAGCATCCAATCCCTCGAAGAGCGCCTCCTGGATGGTGTCAATCCGGATGAGTGGTTTTATCGTCGAGTGATGGAGCTGTGTTTTTGAATTTTTGGCGGATTTCGTGCTGGCGGTTGGCAAGGCTACCCAAAACGCCGTTGACAAAACGCGGGGTGCTGTCGGCGCCAAACATCTTTGCCAGTTCAATTGCCTCGTTAATGGCGACCTTGACCGGCGTGCAACCTTCGACTGCAAATTCCCACAACGCAATTCGGAGGATATTCCGGTCGATGACAGCTACCTGATCGAGCGGCCATTCGGGAGCGTGCTGGGCGATGAAATCGTCCAATTGCCGGGTGATTGGCAAAACCCCGTGAATGATGTCGTTCACAAAATGAACCAGGTTGGCATCGAGGCTTTCATCTACCAGGCGTTCTTCCATCGCTACCTGGGCAGGATGATTGGTCAGATCGCATTCGTATAATACCTGCAAGGCTATGCTTCGTGCCTTGGTTCGGGGCTTCATATCACCTGTGTTTTGTTAATCTTCAATCAAAGGGTCTGGATAGAAACCGGAATAAAGATTTCCGATAATCAATTCGTGGAGGCGCTGGTATCAATGTCCTCGATGTGGATATTGACCCGCCCCACTTCCATGCCAACCAATTCCGAAACCGCGCGTGCCACCTGCTGTTGTATGGCGCGGCTGATTTCCCGCACATCCATGTTTCGATCCAAAATAACGTAAAGATCGATGTACACCAGGTCGTTTTCGATGGCAATCTTAATGCCTTCGCTCATGCCACGGCTAAAGAATCGCTCAACTTCGGAAGGGATGGTAGCGAGGCGATTTACACCTGGAACCCCCAATGCGGTCAACCGGGCAATGGAGACCAGAACTTCGGGGGCAACGGTCGTTTTTCCGGGGGGTCTAGTATAGTCCGACATTCATCCTCCGTTTCCGCAGACAACTAATCATTAAATATACCAAAGTTTATTATAACCCTTTCTAAAGACCTGAAAGTCAAATTTTGGGTGCAATTTCAAAGCAGCCGTTGGATGAATCTGCCCATCTGGGTTTTTACCTTGTCCAATTCGCGGTCAAGGACGATGCAATGACCGCTGTTTTCCAGCCAGACGAGGGCTTTGTCGCTGGTGCGAATTTGTTGGTAGATCTGTGTTGCCCCGGCTTCGTCCACTGTGCCATCCAGCTTGCCCTGAAAGATCAATGTGGGTTGGTGTATTCGATTAAGACCAGCGGTGGTGACTTTTTGAAGCTGCTCCAGTTGAACCACAGCAGACAGGGTGAGGATATTGTACCCTTGCCAGGGCAATGTGTCTTTTGCGGCGTCGTTTTCGTCCTTGAGGTAATTTTTAGGCATTGTCTTCTTGAATGGAGCGATCCATTTTGCCTTGCCAATGCCGCGAATGATCAGGGCTGGGGCAAACAGGATAACGCCCGCGATCTCGGCGTGATTGGCAGCCAATAACAGGGAAAGCAATCCACCCATGGATTCCCCCGCGACGAAAGTCTTTTTGCCATTGCCAGTCAGACTTTGATAGCCATCTTCGGCGACCCGGTACCAGTCCTGCCAGCGAACGCCTACCAGGTCTTCCGGGCGAGTGCCGTGTCCGGGGAGCAAGGGAGCGAGCACGGTATAGCCGAGGGAATGAAGGTGTTCGGATAGAGGGCGAACCTCAACGGTAGTTGCGGTGAAGCCATGCAGCATGAGCACATTAACAGCGCTTTCGCCGGGCAGGAAAAAGGTCGAACCGTCCAGGTGTGGATTCTCGAAAACAGGTCGGGGCATACTTACGTCTCGCTGGATTCGAACACAGGGATCATGGCGGTAGCATGGGGAAGCACGGCAATGCGCGGCTGGGGTTTCATCCGATTGAGCGCCGCCTGCACCGCGTGCGGTAGATTGTTGATTGGTTGGAGGAAAAATTGTGCAGCCGTTTCTGAAGGCATCTCGGAAATCAGGAAAAGCGTATTTTGAGCAGCCTGGAGCGCCAGTTGATAGACTTTGTGAGGTCCAATTTGAAAGCCCGATTTTGTAAAGGCTTCGATTGCTTGCGCAGGCGTGCGAACGATACGAGCGAATCGCTCGGCGTGCGGGCTGCCAATTCCTTCCGGGCAGGCAGCCGCGAGAATGATCGCCGCGCCGGGTCTGGCGAAAAGGGCGGCATGGGTAAACGCTTTTTGCGCCTGATAGAGGTTGATGTCCTTTGGATGACCACCCGCCGAAGCAATGATCAGGTCGTAGCAGTCTTGGATTGGAGTGAACCATAATGCGCGGGCGCGCTGGATGCCAACCTGCATGACGTGCCGTGGATCGCCCCACAGCACTTCCAGAAGTTCAAACTCGGAATTGAGCAATACATTTAACGCAAAGTGCACGCCGATCATTGCGCCGATTTCTTCGACATCCTGGCGCATCGGGTTGCGCTCGAATTCACCCATCACGGCATGGGGCTCGCCCAGCATGGCGTGGTTTGTGTTGATCGTTTCGCGACCGGTCAGCCCGATGGCAGCGCTCTTAACCCCGCCGGAATAGCCCATGAAATGGTGCGGTTCGATGTTGCCGGTCACGATGCGCAGATCCGAATTGTAGAAAATTGAATTTATCCAAACCGGTGTTTTGCGGCGCGTCTGGCCGAGGTAGGTTAGTTGCGCGCTGTCGTCGCAGTTGTGCGAGAGGATGCGGATGTCCTTGCGGGAGAGGAGCGGCGCCGGGACAATGCTTTCGATTTCGTTCCGGTTGGCGGGTGCGTGGGTTCCAGTAGCAACCAGGAGGATGATCTGGTGGTCGGGGATGCCGATCCCGTTCAACCGGTCGATCAAGGGCATGAGAAGGTGCTGGTAGGGAACCGGGCGGGTTTTGTCGTTGATGGCGATGCAAGCCGACTTTGCCCCACGGAAACGCTCAAGCGCTGCGATCCCAAGCGGTTGTGCCAGGCTGTGCTGAACCAGCCGGTCAGGATCTTCTGGCTGCCGTTCTGGAATGGGTTGGTAGAGGTCGAAAGGCACATCCAGGGAGAGCGGCAGGCTGCTCTTTCCGTAGGGGAGATCAATGATCGTCATGTGCAGGCTCGTGGATCTGGAGGAATATCGAAGCGTTGAATTTCGAGCGTATATCCATTGGGGTCATTATGACAGCTCACCCAGCAAAGCTGATACCGATCAGTCGACCAATGGCAAAGGTAATGGCAGCCGCCACCATGCCAAAGACCACCATGCGGCTCCCGGAAAAGAGGAGCGAGCGCCCAGTGAACAGCGTGATCGCGGCGCCGACTAGAAACAATCCCACAATGCTGAATGAAATACTGGCAATCAAGGCATTCATGCCACTTAAAAAAATAAAAGGCAGTACCGGGATGATTGCCCCAATGGTGAAAAGAATAAACGAGGTGATCGCCGCTTCCCATGCGGAGCCGCCCAGCTGTTGCGGGTCAAGCCCCAGTTCTTCGCGAGTCATTGTCTCGAGGGCGTTGTTCTTGTTTTGCATAATCTGGTTTGCCAGGATGTGTGCCTGTTCCTGGGGCAAACCTCTGGCTTCAAAAATCAAGGCAAGCTCTTCGGCTTCCTCCTCCGGCGCTTGTTCGATTTCCTCTTTTTCAATCTTGATTTGATTCTCGTACAACTCACGGGAAGACTGCACCGAAACCCATTCACCCAGCGCCATGGAAATCGCCCCAGCCAGCAGCCCGGCAATACCCGCCACCAGTATCGATTGGTTGTTCATGGTGGCGCCAGCCACTCCCATTACCAGGCTAAGATTGCTGACCAATCCATCGTTGGCGCCCAAAACGGCTGCCCGCAGAGCGTTTCCTTTCGATGAGCGATGCCGGCCTTCGAGTTGAGCCAGTGCACTCCCTTCCAATCCACCGCGCACGGTGCGCTTGATTTGGTTCAGAACAAGCGAATGAGTCTGTTCCTCGATTGCCATTTGCCGCGCGCCGACTTCCCCCAGGTAGGCGCTGCCGCCATCGCGTTCCATGGCTTGCAATCCAGGGATGACCATTTCCGGACCAAAGCGGCGCGCCAGCCAGATGAGAAACCGGGTGCGCGCCTTGGGTTTGAAATTGGGAATCCGAACCCCCGCCTCTTTCAATTTTTCTTCCCAGTTTCTGGCATGCTTCGTTTCAACTGCTGCCATGCGTTCATAAACGGTTTTGATGCGGTTGTCCCTCTCGATTTCCGATAAAGCAAGGTAAATCGCCGCGCTGTTCAGTTCATCATCGCGAAAGGCAAGATAGGATTGGACCTTGGACATTGGTGTATTCCCCGGATATCGATTGCGCTCGATTGTTATTTTACCCTTAATCGTACCCGATACCTGAATGCAGACGAAACCAGTGCGTTTCCAGTGGCGGGATTCAATAATGACCAACATTCTTTGCTTATTTGTCAGCAATAAGGCTTGCAATAAACACAGGGATTCGTAAAATAAAATTACATTTCATTTCCTTCGGAGAAGGTATGGGGGGCTGGTTACCTTGAGTATCACCTTCGAGAAGCAGGTATTCCTATTTATCAGGCGAGTTGGGTGATGTTTCACTTTTTTGGTGGAATGCGTTTCAGGCTGACTCTGTTGATCTTGCTAGCGATATTGCCGATGGTTGTGGCTGCCGCTTATTTTGCAATTAATTGGGGATCGGAGATCCTGAACAATCTGGACAACCAGACGAACTTGCTGGTTAACAGCATGACTGAGCGGCAGGCGTGGACAATCGAAAAAGCCCAGGTCAACCTGGTTGAAATGGGCGCAAAAATCGACCGGATGTTGCCGCTGCTGCCGTCCGACTGCCGCCGATTATTGAATGAATATGCGTCCATCGGTGGGTTTGTCAGCATGGGTTTGATCGATCACAACGGAAAGATGCTCTGCAGCGTTCCTTCAACCAGCGAGGATGAAACTGTATACAATTTTTCCGACATCCAATCGCGATTGGACGGGGATCAGGTATATATTGGCGGTGTGCAAACCGATCCGATATCGGGAGAAAACATCCTTCCGTTGGTTGTGGATGCCAGCGCATCGGTGGATTATATCTATGCGGGAGTGTCGCTGGATTCCTTTCAACACCTGGTAACCCGGGCGGGCATTCCGCGCGAATCGGAACTGGTGTTAACCGATCCGGATGGCAAAATAATTGCCCTTTGGCCAGCTAGAGCCGAATTGCTTGCTGGTCGCGACCCGACATATTCGAATTGGATCCAATTCGTTCAAACCAATGCGCAGGGAAAATTTACCGCTACGGGACTTGATGGCGTCCAGCGCTACTATTCGTATCGCGTCTTGATGAATGGCAATCAACCCTACGGAATCATTCGAAGCGGGGTGCCGCTCGAAAATGTCGCCTTTGATTTTCGCCGGCTTATGTATACGATTGCTGTGTTGCTGATTGCCGTCTTGGTGCTCAGTGGGATACTGGCATATTTGATCAGCGGCAGAGTCCTGGAAAGGCGGAGCGAGCCGTTGGTCTCGGCAGCCCAAAAAATTGCCCGCGGCGAGTTGGATGTGCGAACCCAACCGGCTGCGTCGCAGGTTCCGGACGGGTTGATTGAACTGGAGCGCACCTTCAATCAAATGGCAGAGGCATTGGAGGCGCGGGAAAAATCGCATCAAAAGATCGAAGAGGCGCTGCGAACATCAAATGAAAAGTTGGGGGCGATCATCAATGCCTCTCCGCTGGCAATCATCGTCGAAACGATGGATCGCTTCGTGGCAGAATGGAGCCCGTCGGCTAAATCCCTGTTTGGCTGGTCAACCGAAGAGGTGATGGGGAAAAAATTGCCCATCTTCCCAGTCGAAACCAACGCCTTGATCGATAACCTGTGGGAGCGGGTGTTGACGGGGAAAAAGATGCAAAACTTGGAGACGGTTTGCCGCGCCAAGGACGGACGCTCGATTCCAGTCGCCCTCTCGGCTGCGTTGCTGCGCAATTCGTCCGGTGAGACGGCTGGGGTGACTTTCCTGATCGCCGACATCAGCGTTCAAAAGAAAGTGCTGGAGGCAATGAGCGAAAGCCAGCAGGCTCTTTCCGTGCTTCTCAATAATTTACCGGGAATGGCCTATCGGCTTTCGTTGGTCGACCAACGCTTGACCTTTGTCAGTCCGGGATGCCAGGACTTGACCGGTTTCCCGATCGACGAATTCATTCGCGAGGGAGGCGGACTACTGCGGGAATTGATCCATCCGGAGGACAAACCCGGCGTGCTGCGGACTATTGAAAGTACTGTTGAATCTGGCCAGTCTTACCGGGTTATTTATCGCATCAAAACCGCCAACCGCTACACCCGCTGGGTTTTGGATCAAGGAATTGGGTTAAATCACAACGGTGGGGGGATCGGTTCAATCGAAGGGTATATTACCGACATCACTGAAGTTAAGAAACGTGAGCGTGAAATGGCAGCGATCGCCTCGATCAGTACCGTGATGCGCTCGGCGCGCGGGAAGATCGAGATCAGCAACATTGTCCTGGACCAAATTGCCCGCCACCTGGATGCTGAAGGCGGCGCGATTGCCATGCGGGAGCCGAATGGCAGCGCCATGGTGGAGATTGCGATTGGGATGCTGCGCCCCACGCAAGGTTATCGCTATGCCAGGGGAGAGGGCTTGATCGGCAGGGTTATCGAAAGCGGGATGCCGGTAATGAGCAATGATTATATTCAGGATTTGAGCATCTCCATCCCGGATTTCGACAACCGTTCCAATGCCGTCATCTGTGTGCCGTTGTTGGAACGGGAACAGGCGATGGGTTGTTTGTTGGTCGTGCGTGAGACGGCTTTTTCCCAGGATGAATTGCGGCTGGTGACGTCGATCTCGGATATGGCGGCGACTGCAATCCGACGGATTACCTTATATGAGCAAACAGAACGGCGGCTGCAGCAGCTCATCGCGCTGCGGACCATCGAAACCGCCATCACGTCCAGCCTGGATTTTCGGTTTACCTTAAGCATTTTGCTGGATCAGGTTGTTTCGCAATTGAACGTGGACGCGGCGGACGTGTGGCTGTACGACACCAAAAAACAACGTTTGCTGTTTGTGGCGGGATGGGGTTTCCGCAGCTTGGCAATGCGAACCGCACCCGCGCCCCTGGGTTGGGGTTTGCCAGGCAAGGTGGCGGAGCAGCGGGCGCCCTTGTATATCCCCAACCTGAGTGAATGGGAATCTCCGGTTGACCACGTTGTTCCACTGGAAAGCGAAGGATTGAATTCGTACTACGGCACCCCCATTTTGGCAAAAGGACAACTCCACGGCGTCTTGGAGGTGTTTCAACGCCACACCCTGCGACTGGATGCCGACAAGCGTGAATTTCTGAATTCCTTGATTTCCGGCGCGGCTATCGCAATTGATAATGCCCGCCTGCTGGAAGATTTGCAGCGTACAAACAAAGAACTGGCGGCAGCTTATGATCAAACCATTTTGGGATGGTCGCTTGCTTTGGAAATGCGCGATGCCGAAACCGAGGGTCATACCCGCCGGGTGGCAGAGGCAACCGTGAATCTGGCGCGTGAAATGGGACTCAGCGAGACCGATCTGGTGCATGTCTGGCGCGGAGCGGTGCTGCATGACATTGGTAAAATGGCGGTTCCCGACACGATTTTATTGAAAAAAGAGGAATTAAACACCGAAGATTGGAAAATTCTCCGCAAGCATCCGCTTTACGCGCAGTCGATGTTATCGGGGATTGAATTTTTACAGCCATCGCTCGACATTCCAACATTCCACCACGAACATTGGGACGGACACGGGTATCCGCTGGGATTGAAAGGGGAGCAAATTCCATTGGCGGCGCGCATTTTCGCGGTGGTGGATGTGTGGGATGCGCTGCGCTTCGACCGGCACTACCGTGCCCGCTGGGAAGAGTCGGATGTGGTCAGCTACATTACCGATTTGTCGGGAAAGCAGTTCGACCCGCGCGTGGTGGAGGTGTTTTTGAAAATGCTCGAAGAAGGTAAGTTATAATCGGGCGCATGGATGCGAACGCACTACAATATTATTGGATGGTTTTTCGGGAATGGCTGCTGGCGGGCGTGCTGGCATCGATTATTTTTTTTATGCTGCGACTCTTGCGTGGATTCTTGACCACCCGGTTCGAACGGTTATTGGGCAGTGAGCAGCGAAAGACAGTCGGAATAATCCACCGGCTTTTTCGAGACACAAAAGCATGGTTTCTGTTATGGATCGCTCTGGTGGTTGGCAGCCTGATGGTGCGACTGGCTATCCCGATTCGCGACGCGATGACCACGATTACCATCATCCTGTTCATCGTTCAGGCGGGAATTTGGGCGGTCGGGCTGATCGAAGCCTGGCTGGAGCGGCGCAGCGGCAGTGAGGTCGAAAAGGAGCAGCGTTCTTCACTCAATGCCATCGGATTTTTTGCCCGCCTGGCAGTCTGGTCGCTGGTGGTCATTCTGGCGTTGGATAATATCCCTGGCGTGGAGGTCACCAGTCTCATCACCAGCCTGGGCATTGGCGGTATTGCCATTGGTTTGGCGGTGCAGAACATTCTGAGCGACCTATTTAGCTCGTTGACGATTACCCTGGATAAACCCTTCTCCATCGGGGATACCATCAATGTTGGCGAATTTACTGGAACGGTTGAATACATCGGATTGAAAAGCACCCGAATCCGCAGTTTGTCTGGGGAACAACTTGTATTTGCAAATTCGGACTTGCTTGCCAGCCGCATCCGCAATTTGCAGCGTATGGAACGGCGCAGAGTGGTATTTTTCCTGGGCGTTTCGTATGACACGCCGGCGGAGAAACTGCAAGCCATTCCCAACCTCATTCAAACGACAATCGAGGCGGTCGATGACACAACCTTCGACCGGGCGCACTTCAAAGAGTTTGGCGTGGCAGGATTGATCTTCGAAATTGTCTATTTTATAGATACCAGTGATTACCGCGTGTTTATGGACCGGCAACAACAGATCAACCTGGATGTGTTCAATAAATTTACCGAGATGCAAATCCAGTTTGCGCTTCCGGCGCCAACCGTTGCCCCAAAGCAAAAATGATCGGGGCAGAATAAATCCCGGGTCACCGGTTTGGCGCACCGTTGGCGCGCAGATGCCACTCGGGCGAGTTATTCGATTAAATTCAAGAACAAATCGACCAGGCGGGGGTCGAATTGCCTGCCAGCCTGTTCTTTTAGATACTGGATGGTCTTTTCCTGACTCCAGGCATTGCGATAGGGGCGATCGCGCTGGAGGGCATTCCAGACATCCACAATGGCAAATAAACGGGCTGGCAGCGGGATTTCGGCGGCACTCAAGCCGCGTGGATAGCCGCTGCCGTCCCAACGCTCGTGGTGCGCGTACGGGATGACCAGGGAAGGTTCGAGGAAATCAATTTCTTTCAATAATTGATAAGCATACACCGGATGCTGGCGCATAATCTGCCACTCGTCGTCGTTTAGCGTACCCGGTTTGTTGAGAATACTGTCGGGAATGGCGATTTTTCCGATGTCGTGCAGCAGGGCTCCTCTGCGGATATGATCCATTTCCGTTTCTGGAATCCCGGCTGCGGCAGCAAACTTCAAGGTTAATTCAACCACTTCAACCGAGTGCCCTTTGGTTTCCTGGTCTCTCAATTCCAGGGCTTGAGCCCATCCGCGCAGCGTGGCGTCGTAGGCGCTGACCAGTTCGCGGTTGGATACCTGTAATGTATCGAATAAGCTAGCATTCGCAAGAGAAATTGCGGTTGTATTTGCCACCATTGACAGCATGTGAATATCCCGATCATTAAAGCGGTTTTCTTTATAACTTTGCACGTGTAAAACACCAATCACTTTTCCTTCGGCGATCATCGGGAGATAAATTCCAGACCGGGGCTGTGAAGAGTTGTCTTCGAAATAGAGGATATTTTTGAAATTGGCGGGTAAATGGTTGAGGATCTTGGGACGCTGATTTTGGATGACCCAGCTTTGGTTGCCGCTGCCGGTTGGGTCAAAGGGCAATACCGGCAATGATTGCGGGTTCGCGGCAACCCCGTTCAGGCTGCAATAGTCACAATGAATAGCCAAATTTTTCACATCGTATCGCGAAACCAGGACGGCGGCAATGTCATCGAACAGATTGTGAATGGTCGCATTCAGCAGGGCAAAGATTCTGTCCGGATGCAGGGTTTCGGACATGCTGCGCCCCATATCGCTGATGATTTTCATTTTTTGCGCATACAGATTGGTTTCCAAAGTGAGCGAGGCGCGCTGGATGGCGGTGGCGGCGATATCGGAAATCGCGTTGATCATGCGGATTTCCTGATCGGTAAACACCTGTTTGCGAATCACCCATAGTCCGCCGATAGTCAAACCGGATGCCACCAGCGGTTGTCCAACCACAAATTGCCGCTGCCATTTTCGACTCAGATCCGGGCGCAGCTGCCCCAGGTTTACGTTGATTACCTTCGTTCTTTCGGTGATGAGTAAATTGGACAATTCATCGGCTGTGTTCGGATTGCTGATCCCTTCCAGTTCGGACAGCAAACCGCTGGCTGCGCGAATGACCAGGCGGGTATTGTGCTCATCCGGTGTAAGGATTACCGCGCCTTCCGCACCAGTCAGGATGGTTAACTGATCCAGCAGGGTTTTCATGATTTCTTCGGGGGAACTGGCGGGACGGAGGGCAGCCGAGATGGATAACATGATTTCCATTTCACGCTGGCGTTCTACCGTTTCGTGCACCTCGAGACATACCCCGACGTAGCCAGCGAATTTGCCATCCAGATCGTTGTAGGGTTGACCAAAGTCGGTGATCCAACGGTATTCGCCGTCGTGTCGCCGCAAGCGATAGCGAAGCGAAATCGGTTTGCGCTCGTCAAAACAGGCCTGGTACAGGTCTTTGGCAAACGATTGATCGTCCGAGTGAACGCAGTCTATCCAACCGTTGGCAAGCACTTCGTGAAGGGATTTACCGGTGAATTCCAGCCAGGTTTTATTTTTATAATCACAGGTTCCATCCGGTGTTGACCGCCAGATCATCGCTGGAAAATCCTCGAATAACATCAAGTAATAGTCGCGCGCTTTGCGAAGACGCTGCTCGGCCACTTTTCTTTCAGTGATGTCGCGCGATATGACGCCAAACATGAAACCTTTTTCGGTTGGGATGGAAAAAGCATTGCTTTCGAGGATACGCTCACCGCAATCGGTGTGTTTAAACCGGGCTTCGAATGGCAGTTCCAGCCAACTTGATTTTCCGGTATGCACTATTTTTTCGATGCGCTTTCGAATTTCCTCCCCGGTTGTCTGGCGATCGGTTTCACTGGACAATAACCGGCTGGACACGTCCCAGGATTTCAGCCCGATGACCTCCTGCGCTTGTATTCCGGTAATCCTTTCCAGAGCCGGATTCCATTCGATGATTGTGCCCGACTCGTCGGTTAATTCGATGCCGTCGCCGGAATGATTAATGACACTGCGAAGTTTGCGCTCGTTTTCCTCCAAATTTAAACGCATGGTTTCAAGATCGGTAATGTCCTTCCAGGAAACAACTGCCCCGATCATTTTTCCATTTTCCAGCAGAGGTTTACCGGATACCAATTGCCAGATCAGGTTTCCGGCGTAATTGATCATTTGGCTTATCTGGTTGATCTGGGGTTCGCCTTGTTTGAGACGATCAAAAACGAGTTCGGATTTACCGAGGGGGATGCTTTGGGGATTCCAGATGGTCAATTGTTCTGCCAGCTGCAAATAACTCATTCCGGTGGGATCGAAGCCGTAGCCTTGAATGGCAGCCTGATTCACACGGATAACAATTCCGCTGGCGTCGTATACAACAATCGCGTCCGAGACGGTTTCGAATACCGCGGTGATCTCAGTCAGATGTTGTTTTAATTCCTGGGATTGTCTTTGCAGCAAGCGGTTGACGGCTTTAATATCAGACACAAAGACTTCTCGTTCTTCCTCATGCAAGCGAACCGAGGTGACATCCTTGACAATTCCAAAGACGGTGCGCTGGTTTCGTTCCGAATTCAGCCCGCCTTTCAGGCGGATGTGCAGCCAGACCTGGTCACCGTCAATGGTTTGAAAAGGCAGTTGCATGTCCGCGATTTTTCCGGTAGAAAGCGAAGACAGCCACGATTCGGCGGATTGATCCGGGTTGTGGCGGAGCACGTCATTAAAAATCACC
The DNA here is from genome assembly GCA_037442545.1 of Bellilinea sp. GTDB lineage: Bacteria > Chloroflexota > Anaerolineae > Anaerolineales > Anaerolineaceae > Bellilinea. Next base: position 3,150 of record JBBIQB010000048.1, on the reverse strand, counting down.
GAAATTGGGATTTTTCCCAGCGGAAGATCGGCTATTTCTTCGGCGGGGATATTCGTCCAGATATCAGTGATTTCGTCCGAGGCATTTATTCGCAAGCGAAAGATAAAATCACTGATCAGATCGGTGAAGCTGTCCCAAAACTGAGAATCGAAGTCGGGCATGGATTCATCCGTGGAATTTCGTTTTTTCACATCACACCCATCCGAAAGATACCATCCGGTTGCTGAATTTATTTGTGGCTGGCGAATTGAGAAATTTCAAGCGCTGCCCGTATACCTGACTCGACCGCGCCTTGGATCCAGGCGTGGGCAAGCGAGGTGTGTTCGCCGGCGAAAAATATGTGCCCTTCCCGGCTGCGGATATGGTCGTAAAGCAGGGTTTGTTGACCCGGATTGAAGAGCGCGAATGCCCCTCCGGCAAATTCATCGTCATGCCACATATAGGAGTCGCCAACCTCGAATTCGTCCCCCGCCTGAGGGTGTATGGCGTTCACATTTTCCAGTGCCTGACGCAGCCTTTCTTCAGGAGACAGCGAGCCCCAACGTTGAGCGTCCTCGCCCCAGGTGTAGGAAGCCAGCATCACCCCGCGTTTTGTTGTCGAGCTGGACTGAGGATAATAAATATTGCGGATAGCCAAATCGGTAATCGTGCTGCCGGCTACAATCGCTTCGTCTTGTTCCCAGAAACGGCGGCGAAATTGTAAGAAGATTTTTGCCGAGGCGTCGTAATGCAACTGCCGTATGGCGCGCTGTTTTCCGGGACTGAACGGCTGCGGCACCTCGATATGGCGCAATACGGGGAAGGGCAGGGTCAGTATGGCGTAATCGGCGGAAAAAGAGCGTTTTCCGAGGGTCGAACGAACATGAAAAGTGACCTGATTGGCAGATTGTTCAATCGCAATCAATCGCTGTCCAAAATAGATATTCTCGTGCAGTTCGTCAAGGAAGGCTTGAGGCAGGCGATCCATTCCATCCGGCAAGGTCAGCATCTCCCCGTAATAATCGCCAACTTCTTCACGAAGCAACTCGAGGAACGAGGAATTCATAATAGCTTCTTGGTTGTATAGCAAGCCAAAGCGTTCGATGGCGCCTTCCGACCAGCCTTTGATTTCGAGGAACTCGCGCACCGAATATTCATCATAATCGCGGATGATGTCCTCCCAGGCTTGAGTTCCATCGCGTTCGATTTTTTTGACGAACGGACGGATTGCATCCAGCCATAAATCATCCGCGCTCATTGTTCGTTCGTGAGGGTGTAATGGATAGCCGAAATATTCATTCATCATTCCGGCTTCCGAAAACCGCTTGCGCGCGCCGTTCAGATAAAGAAATGCGTTGGGATTGTGGTTTACGAACGGGGCAGTTGCTAATTTGAATTTTTCGACATACGCAAGGGTCAGGTGGTGGATTTTGGGGATGCGCATTGCACCCGCTTCGGCAAATAGCCCGGGCGAAAATGGCGCGCGCAAGGTGTGAATGCGCCCGCCTGGGCGGTTCTGGGCTTCCAGGATGATGGCGTCGTAGCCTGCGCGTTTGAGTTCGCAGCCTGCAACAAGGCCGGCAATACCTGCTCCGGCAATTAGAACGCGTTTCTTTGCCTGATTGCCAATGCGCGGTATCCCGGTTTGGATGCATTTGAGGAGATCAATTTCATTTATTGATTCATGCATCTACATACCACCTTTAATTGTATAAGCTGATTTAGGAATCCACACATTCGGGTATAATTTTGAGGTCATCATATCACCCTTTCAGATAAGAAAAGACAGGATATTCATGAAAGAACAGGTTGTACGGGACGGTGTGGTTGTTTTGCTTGATTATACTTTGACGGTGGATGGTCAAGTGCTTGATTCGTCTGGGGAAAACCCATTGGAATATTTACAGGGTTACAACAATATCATTGCGGGTTTGGAGCGCCAGTTGGCAGGGATGGCGATTCACGAGGAAAAGGGTATCGTGGTTGCGCCGGACGATGCCTATGGTCAATACGATCCGGAAGGCGTATTTCAGTTGGAGAAATCGCAGTTCCCGCCCTCCTTCCCGCTGGAGATCGGCTACCCTTTCCGCGTCCGGACGGATGGCGGCAGGGTGCTCAACGCGCGCATTATTGGCGTGAAAGATGCCTGGGTCGAGGTCGATACCAATCACCCGCTGGCAGGCAAGGAATTATATTTTCGCGCGAAAATCAGCGGATTGCGCGAGCCCACTGAGGAGGAATTGCTGCACGGCAGGGTGGGTGGCGGTTGTTCCACCTGTGGTTCGTCCTCTTCCTGTGAAGGAAGCTGCGACTAGAAATCTGGATCAAGACGGAATCATCCATGAGCAGTCCAGGTGACTTGATCCGGGTCAGTAATTTATCGAAAACCTATGGAAGCGTTATGGCGCTGCATGGGGTCAACTTTTCGATTGATCCGGGGCAGGTGTTGGGGGTTGTCGGGCAGCGCGGGGCGGGTAAATCGACCCTGTTTCAAATTCTTTGCGGCTTGACAGCCCCATCGAGCGGGGAAATAGTTTGGGAAGGAACACGGATCGCCTTTACGGACGCCACCCAAACCCGGCGTCTGGGGATTGAATCGACCTACCAATATCCGCTTCTGGCGGAAAATTTGAATGTGCTTGACAATGTGTTTTTGGGCAAGGAAGTTGCCCATTTAAGCCCCCTGAATATCTGGCCGAATGAAGCCGAAATGCTTGTTGCGGCACGAAAGTTTTTTCATGAATTTCGCATGCCACCGGAAATTGTGTTCCAGTCACCGCGGGTGCTGTCCAACGAACAAAAGCAGGTGGTTGCTCTGGCGAAAGCGCTGATTCAACCCGCAAAGCTGGTACTGCTGGATGATCCTCTCGCCGCATTGTCCTATGAACGCCAGCAAAAAATGCTGATTAAGATAAAAAACCTGGCGGCTCAAAATGTTTCTGTCATTCTGAGCAGCGACGATCTCAATCACATTTTTGCGGTTACAGACTATATTCTGGTGCTGTATCAGGGCGCACAGGTGACGTTGCGAAAAACAGCCGAAACAACGGCGCGCGAGGTGGTTGAGCTGATTGTGGGTTCGAACCGCCGCGAACGGGTCACCCCGGTGATTTGGGCGTTCGAGAATTATTACACTGCGCAGCAACAGGCGGAGGACCTGCGCCGCTCACA
>JBBIQB010000047.1:0-20103 GCA_037442545.1 Bellilinea sp. | reverse complement strand
GCGATTCGGGCTGGTGCAACCATGCTGCGTATTGGTCAAGCGATTTTAGGCGCGAGACCACCCAAATTCAAATCAAATCAGGTGAAGGAAGATGATTAATTTTTTGATAGTTTTTGTGCAAACGCTCGGTACGGTGCTATTCCTGGTGGTTATTGTGAAAGTCGTGTTGTCCTATTTTCTCTCACCCTTTCACCCGGTGCGGTCGACGTTGGATCGCATCGTCGAGCCCCTGTTAAGTCCCATCCGGCGGATTGTCCCTCCGATGGGGATGATCGATTTTAGCCCGTTGGTCTTGATCATCCTGATCCAGGTGATTGAGGTTGGGTTGATCATGATTCTCAATACCTTGAGATAAAACCATGCCGCGGCTGCAAAAACACCGCTTTCACAATGGTCGTTCCGGCTCCGCCATTGCCGTACACGTAATCCTGAATGCGAAGGAAAATCGTGTCCAAAAAATCACGCCCGATGGAACGATGTGGGTGACGATGACTCGCCAAAACCACGATGAACTGTTGAACGACGACCTGCTGGCGTTTTTGGCGCGCGTATTCGGGGTCGAAGCCAGCGATCTGGAGGTTGTGGGAGGCGAATCTGGCGTGAATAAGTGGATCACAGTGATCGGGCGAACTCCGGACGAGATTCACACCATCCTGGAAAAACTGGTCAACTGATCTTCGAAAAACCGTAGGCAATTAAGTCGGGCATTTCCGCGCCGGACAGGCACATATAGCGCAGTGCGTAATAGGCGCTGTCGCGTTGTTCGATGCTGGTATCGAACAATAGTGGATAGATGCGCGAAATAACCCCCTCTTCGCCATAGTTGCGCAGATACCAAAGTGAAGCCAGGCGTTCGTCTTCATTCTCGGATTTCAACGCTTCCAAAAGAATCGTCACCGGCGAATCGGCGCGTGAGATGCCAACACCACGTTTGGCGGCGAAGGCAATCAGCCAGGCTGAATCGGCGGGTTGAGGCAAGGGGCGCGGAATGTACAGATTGGGTTTCTGGCGGTTTTCGAGCGCCTGTCCGGCGGCATTACGCACCACCCATTGACCATCTTCCACGGCGACTTTTTCGAGGATCTCCACAACCCAATCCGCGTCGATCATTGCCAAACCAAATACGGCTGAACGGCGCACCAACAAGTCCTCGGAGCGCGTCAGTTCTTTCAATTTTTCCCAGCCGATGTGCGAATCGAGCGCGAGCGTTTCGGCGGCTGCCAGGCGCAGGGATTCATCGGCGTAATGGATGCAGTTAAGGCGAGCTTCCAGGGCTTCGTTGCTTTCGAAACATGCCAGCGCAAAGCAGGCGGCGTAGCGGACTTCGGGATGATCGTCATTCAGCAGTGCCATGATTTCCTTGATGCTCTTGCCATCCTGCAAAGCACCAAGACCGAGAGCCGCCATACTGCGCTGCCAACTGGAAGTTGAGGAGATGAATTGCTTGTAGAGCAGCGCAAGCGCCGGGTCGTTGGAGGTTGCGCTGGCAGCCAGCAATTCGAAGCGAACGGCATAAGGCAGCGTTTCATTTTGTAATAAGGCAACCAGACGGCGCATGATTTTGGAGCGTCCCGGATGATTGGAAGGCGTGTCACGCATCCAGCGGGCTGCATGAATCAGATTGAGGAAGAGCGGCGGCTTGTCGTTGGATAAATACGAATCCAGCCATCCTTCCGGATGGAAAATGGTCAGATAGTGCAAGTATTCGGCTTGAAGCGCGCAGCCCAGGCTACCGCTCGCTTCGAACCCCGAAAAGGGCAGTTGGCTGGCAGCCAGGTAGCCTGCCCATACCGGCGAGGTAAAGCCCAGCGTATCACCGGTGTGTTCGACGAGAATGTGGGCATCCACCGCCAGTGACAGGATTCTGCCGCCGGAGGTGAGCGTCTTGGTTTTGGCGTTCCGGGAGGGGATTGGCGCGGGTCTGGCGCTATCTTCCTGAAGCATAGGCTCTTCCTCGGATTGGGCAAGTTTGAAACCGGCAAGTAATTTTTCGGCTTCGCCGTAATCCAGGCAGGCCTGTTGGTTTTCGATCATTTTTTTTGCCAGCAATCCCAACGCGGCAAGCGGTACCCGGTTGTGGGTTACCCGCGCGAGATGAGCCAGGACGGCGTCCGATTCGCTTTCGCCGGGTAAATCACCTGCCAGCGCGCCCCAGACCTTGAGCGTCCATTGCAGCGGTGAATAGTACGACGGGTCGTGGCTGAGCCAGTGGGTTAGCAGCAGGTCGTCCAGAATCTGGATTTTGGTGTGCTGGGCGATGTTGATTCCGATCAGGTTGTTCCATAGTTTCGACCAGCGGCTGACGAAATTTTCGATCTGTTGCGGGGACCAACCTGCCAGCACAAGCGGTTCGAAGCCGAGACTGGTGAGACCGTCCTGATAGTGGTTGGACGCGGCAATGATCCAGCGGATACGTGGGTAAGCCGTCATCACCTGCTTGACGAATTGGCTGGCATTTTGAATCTGCGCTTCGCTTAACTCGTCGAATCCATCGACGATCAACAAAGCCTTGCCTTCTTCGACGATGCTGCGAATGAAACCGGGCAATTGTGGAAGTGAGGTGACTGGAATGGACTGAGATACCGGTTTGATCAACGCATTGAGAATGTCCTTGCGTTCGGCGGGCTCGAATTCGATATCTAGAATATGCAGATAAACCGGAACATAGACGGACAGGTTGCCCAAGGCGGAGTCCTGGCGGGCGAGGCGGGAAGCCAGATAAGCCAAAGCGGTTGATTTTCCGCTGCCTGCGCTGGCGGTTAAGGTGATATTGCAGCCGCCCTGAAGCGCTTGCGATAAACTGAGGCGGACACTGCCAAAGCGGGCGGCAAACTCCGGGAAGTCGGGTTGATACGGCAGAATTATGGAGGAATACCGTTCCAGGTTGACCGGGGTTTCGGGGTCGATGCGCGGCGGCGCAGCCAGGATTTGCGGTTCGACCACAATTTCATCCAGTGAAAATAACGCTGAAGCAAGGTGATTGCGCTGAGCACGGCGGAGCACATCCTGGCGCAACGCGCTTTCGACGCCGGACATGCGCTGGCGGCGGTTGTTCTCAGCAATTTGCTGCAAGGTTTGCTTGATGAAGGGGAAACCCTTCCACAACCGTTGGAGCAGTAGCCAAAACAGGCTGCCGCCGATAAAACCAAGCCAAAACGAAAAACGATCCAGAGCAATATTCTCTATTCCGAACATGGGACCTTACCCCGCATAAATGATCCTGCCGCAGGACGGACAATAAACGATCGTGGCTGGCGAACGGGCCGCCTGACATTGAGCCGGCGTCAAACCCGCGCCGCAGGCGGTGCAGGCGTAATCTTCTACGGCGGCAACGGCAATTCCCTGCTTGCGCTGGCGCAAGGCATTGTATTGGGTCAGGCTGTTTTCGAGCACCTGGGAGACGACCGCGTTGCGCTCGATTTGCAAACGCTCTTTGTCGTTTTCAAGGCGGGTCTGTTCACCGATCAACCCGGCGTGCTCCTGAGTTACCAGGGCTTCGGTGTGGGCAACTTGCCGTTGGGCGTCCCCGTACGCGGCACGCGCAGTTTCCAGATGGATCATGATTTCCAGTTGTTGGTCTTCCAGTCCGGAAATTCCGCGCTTGAGCGAGGCGACTTCGCTTTGGATATCCTGTAATTCTTTGGGTACTTTGATGCGCCCGGAATACAGGTTGGCTTCGCTCTGTTCTAATTTAACCCGGCGGCTTTCCACCTCATGTTCGATCTTCTTGAGGGAACGCTGAATCTGTTCAACCTGTGTATGGATGCGAGCGGCTTCTTCCCGCGCCGAAACGAGGCGGGTATCGCTCTCGATTTGAGTCTGGATTATATGCGTGCGCTGCCGGATTTGATCCAGCTGGCGGTCGATTTTTTGTAATTGATACAAATGAAAGGATTGGCTCATAATCGTTCTGGCGGAGCGGGATCAGGATGGTGTTGGGAATTATCAATTGGCGGATGTTGCGGACTGTTAATAACTCAAGTATACTTCAATTCGAAATCCCCATGCTGCAAAAAATGAACGGGTTGCTACTGGCTGGAATACTGCTCCTGATCACCGCTCCCTTCCTGGCTGGGTGGTACTTGCAGGGGGATGCTTTTGCGTATACCGGGTTTTTACTTAACCCGATGGATGGTAACAGCTACCTGGCGAAGATGCAGATCGGTCTGCGCGATGAATGGCGGTTTCAGCTGCCGTATACTACTGCGCAAGGCGAGGGCGGCTACCTGTTTCTTTTTTATATTTTTCTCGGGCATCTCGCCCGGTTGGCGCAACTGGAACCGATTGTCGTTTTTCACATCGCGCGAATCGGCGGCTCGGTTTTTTTGGTTTTCAGCGCATTGCGCTTTCTCTCGGCTTCAATCGGGACGGTTGATCGCGCAGTATGCCAGCGGATTTTTATTTTGCTCAGTTTTGGCTCTGGGCTAGGCTGGCTGGCGGCTCTGGCGGGCGGGTTTACAATGGATTTTTGGGTTGCCGAAGCCTACCCGTATGTATCCATGCTGGCGAATCCGCATTTTCCTTTGGGATTGGCGATTTTGCTCCAATATTTGACTGCCTTGCAGCAAGAGCGGTTGCCCAACTACGGGCTGCTATTCATCACCGGAGCGCTGCTCGCCATAATTCTCCCGTTTGGGGTTGTGGTGGGAACGGTGGTTACCGTCTTGGTGCTAGGGATGCGTTACCTGCGCGTCAAAAAAATTCTCTGGCGGCTGCCACTGGTGTTTCTGCTTCCGGCGGGAGGGTTGCTGCTCTATCAATATGTGGTGGTCTTAAATGACCCGCTGCTTGCCATCTGGAACCGGCAGAACCAGACGCTTTCGCCGCCGTTGTGGGACTTTGTGATCTCCTTTGCGCCGGCGGTGCTGCTGGCAGGGGTCGGATTTTGGGAATGGATGCGCAAAGGGCGCAACCCGAACCTGGATACAGCAGCTGCCTGGCTGGTTGCGGGGGTCGTCTTAGCCTATTTCCCCTTCCCCCTGCAACGGCGCTTTTTGTTGGGACTTTATATTCCGATCGGTATTTTCGCTGATTTGGGGCTGCTGGCGTTGGCAGGTCACAAAATCCGCCGGTTCAAACGCCTGTTTGGCGCGCTTTTCGTGTTGAGCATTTTAACCAACGTTTTCATCCTGCTCGGCGGTTTTCAGGCGGGAATACAACACGAAGCGTGGTTATATCAACGGCGCGACCAGCGGGCGGCTCTGACATGGCTGGCTGGCTCAGCCTGCGCTGACCGCCCGGTTGTGCTGGCAAATCCTGTTATGGGGCTGTTCATCCCGGCGCACACCCATTGCCGGGTGATCTACGGGCATCCTTTCGAAACGGTGGATGCGCCCACGCGAGAAGAGCAGGTGCGGCGCATCTTTTCCGGAAAGATGCGCCTTGCGCAAATGCAGGCATATTTGGATCAATGGCAGGTGGACTATATTCTCCTCGATTCACATACGGACCAACTGGAAACGGCAGCCATTGCCCGGGCTGGCTTTGCGCCGGTATATCAAAATCCAACCCTGACGATATTCAAAACGGAAACCAAGCCATGAAACGCAACTGGCTGGCGATGCTTGCGCTGCTGTTGCCGTTAATTCCCTGGTTTGTTACGGCGGATAATTTTATTTACCCCCGCCATTCGGAGTATTCCGACCTGACGATCAGTCATTTACCCAATGCGCTGCACTTACTTCGTTCACTCCAGGAAAGCGGGCAAATCCCGCATTGGTCGAATGCCATTCTCGGCGGTTATCCGTTTTCAGCCAACCCGCTGGCGGGGTTGTGGTACCCTCCCGGCTGGCTGGCGTACCTGTTTCCACAACCCTTTGGTTTCAACCTGACCGTATTGCTGCACATTGCCTGGGGCGGAACAGGGATGCTGATTTGGCTGCGCCGCAACGGACTCAAGGAAAGCGCGGCAGTGATCGGGGCGCTAAGTTTTCTGCTGATGCCGAAAGTATTTGCCCATTTTGGCGCCGGTCACATTTCCTTGATTTATGCCTTTGCTTGGACTCCGTGGCTGCTGGTTGCAGAGCGCGCGCGGCTGAACGCGGGCGGCTGGTGGCTGCCCGCTGGAGTGCTGGGACTGATCGCCCTGGCGGATGTGCGCTGGCTGGCTTATGCGCTCATGCTTTGGGCTGGTTTTTCGGTCTGGGAATTTTTTTCCCGAAGCCGTGTCGGGAAATTCAGACCACCGGCTGGTCACTGGCTGTTGCAATCCGGCGGGGTGGTGGCTGGCGCGCTGGCGCTGGCGTTGACGCTGCTGCTGCCGTTGATCGAATATACCCGCCTGTCAACCCGCGCCTGGATGTCGAGTGCCGAGGCTTTGGTTTACTCGCTGCCGTTTGAGGAACTGCTGGGTTTGTGGATCCCGGATTTTGGCGGCTTTGCTGAGTGGACGCTGTATCCGGGCAGTCTGGTCTTTTTTTTGACGATCTATTGCCTGAGCATTCCGGATGTGCGCAAAAAATGTGCTTTTTGGCTGATTGTGTTGGCTGGAGGCATCCTGTTTTCATTGGGAGAACAATTGCCACTGATGGGCACGATCGCCCGGCTGCCAGGTTTGGATTTACTGCGCGTTCCCGCTCGCTTCTTCTTTTTGTCCGGGCTAGCGTTTTCGGTCATCGCGGCGTATGCCCTGGATGATTTGCTCCGCCGCGAAACGCTCCATCGTCCGGATGCGGTTTTCTTTATGACACCCTTTGGTGCGTTTGTTTTCTTCCTCGGCGCGGGCATTGTCTGGATGGGAGCAGCAATTGCGCCCAACATGCTCTGGGCGGCGGCCGGTTTTCTGATCACGGTGGCGATGGTGTCTGTGGCGCAGCGTGTGCGGCGCTGCCTGCGCTGGGCGGAGATTGTTTTCCCGCTGATTTTGGCGCTGGATCTGAGCGGAGTCAACCTTCAAAGCCTGACGGTATTGCCGCCGGAGGCGGCCAACCGCCAGGGGAAAGCAGCCGCCAATTTTTTGGCAAGCCAGCCGGGTGATTTTCGCGTGTATACGCCATCGAACAGCATTCCGCAATACATCGCGGCGCTGATGGGCATTCAAATGGCGAACGGCATCGACCCGCTTCAATTGCAAACCTACTGGGAATTCATGCAAACCGCGAGCGGCGTGAAAGACGAGGGATATTCGGTCACGCTGCCACCGCTGGATGGGGAGGATGTCCGCTTTGTCAATCGGGAGGCGGTGCCGGAGGTTGAAAAACTGGGAATGCTGGCGGTGCGTTTTGTGGTCAGCGAATTTCCGCTGACGGTGGATGGACTGAATCTGGTGTTTCAGGAGGGGGATACGCACGTGTACGAAAACAGCGCGTTTGTCCCCTGGGTGCGAATCAGCGACGAAGCAAACCCGGCGAGGCAGGCATATCCGACCTATACGAAGAAGGCGGGTTACTATGATATCCGCGTTTCTGGAGCGGGATTACTGACTGTTGCCGACGTGGATTACCCTGGCTGGAAAGTGTATGTGGATGGCAAAGAGGCGGACAAAATTCGCGTAGCCAATTTGCTACTGGGTGTGGAACTGCCGCCAGGCGCGCAGCGGGTCGAATTGGTATTCCAGCCCGAAAACCTGAGCCAGGCTGCGCTGGGGGCAAGCGCAGCCTGGCTGGGTTGGATGGTTGTGGCGTTAATTTTATGGGCACGGCGGAGGAAAGCGCAGCCGATTTTGGGAGGTAAGTGATCCGGTGAGCCGCCTGAATAAGCCGGCTTTGATGAATAGCCTGCCGTATGCGTTGGTGTTCTTCACCCCGCTGCTGCTATTTTTGATTCCATTGCTCGGTGGTCAGGTTCTTTTTTGGGGCACTCCGTCGCTGCAATTCATTCCCTGGCGGGCATACGGGTACGCATTGCTGGAGCAAGGCATTCTTCCATTTTGGAATCCCCTCAACGGATTAGGCGCGCCGTTGTTTGCCAATTACCAGAGCGCTTTTTTGTATCCGCCTTCGTTTATTTTGTACGTCTTCTACCGGCTCGGCGAAGTGCCCGGTTTAGCCGTGGGGAGCACATTACTCATCCCATTGCACCTTGGCTGGGCTGGGGTTGGGACAATGCTGTTGCTGCGGCAGCTAGGTGTGGGTTTGCGCGGTCAGGTGGTGGCTGGGTTGTCGTTCGGCATGTGCGCTTTCCTGGTGACCCGCAGCATGTTCTTCAGCATGATTTGGACAGGTGTCTGGCTGCCCTGGCTGGTTTGGGCTGCCGACCGGGTTGTCACCGCAACCCAGACACGCGTCCGCTTGCGGCACGGCATTTTACTCGCTGGTGTGTTCGCATTTCAATTGCTGGCTGGTCACGCGCAACTGACCTGGTATGCGGCGGTCCTCGCCAGCGCGTGGGCGGCGGTTCGCCTGATCGGCAAGGTCAGGCTTTCTACCGTTGTTTGCCGCCTGAGTGTGTATGCCGCCGGCATGTGCATGGCTGCGTTGATCGCGCTGCCTCAGCTGTTGCCGACATTTGAGTATTTGCAGCAATCCCAGCGCTCCAGCGCGGTGGATTTCGACTTTGCCATGACTTATTCGCTCTGGCCGTGGCGCCTGACGGGTTTCCTGCTGCCGGATCTATTCGGCAATCCGGGCAACGGCACCTATTGGGGGTACGGCGCTTACTGGGAAGACGCGGTTTACATTGGGGTTGTCCCATTTCTTCTGGCTGCCAGTACCTTGCTCTGGATTTTGAAGCGGCGCGTCCTGGGGGACGATGACTTGCCCAAGCGTCTGATCGTTTTTCTTTGGGTAGTGCTCCTCTTCTCGGTTGTGCTGGCGCTTGGCAAGAATACGCCGGTTTTCCCCTGGTTGTATGGCAACATTCCGACCTTCGATATGTTTCAAGCGCCGAGCCGTTACCTGTTTTGGACGACTTTTGCGCTGGTGCTTCTGGCAGGCGTGGCTGCGGACCGCTGGAAAAGACCAACCGGTAAAAGCCGGAAAAATTACGTCCGATTAATGGTGGTCAGCCTTGCCATGCTGCTGGGTTGCGCTGCCGCAAGCATCTTGCTGCCACAGATCGAACCCAGTTTCATTCGCGCATTTCTTATTCTGGCGGTTTTGCTGTTTTGCGCAGCCGGTCTGGCGTTGAAAACCCCTTTGGAAAGTAATCCTCGCGTTTTGTCCAAACGCTGGTGGATTGGCGGGGTGATGGTTTTGATGATTCTGGATGTATGCTTGGCAGACGCCACTGCCAATCCAACCATTGCGGCAGATTTTTATCGGACTTCGGCGCGGGAGTATCCTATTCCAAGCACGCGGACATTTATAGCGAGCCGCGATGAGTATGCCATCAAATTCAAACGATATTTATCCATGCAAGATTTTAACTCGTTTTCGAACTGGCAGGAAATGCGGGACGTCACGCTGCCCAACCTGAATTTGTTGGAAAATGTGGCAATGATCAATAATTTCGATCCGCTCGTCCCTGGCTGGTATGCTCAATGGATGGAGTGGATAGAAGGTTTACCGGCAGCAGAGCAGAGAACCATACTGGCCGGGTTGGCGGTGGATTCGATTGTGAGGGTGGACGAAGAAAAAGGTAACGACTGGTGGGTTGAACGCGTCCAAGCAGAGGATCGAATCACCTGGAAGGCGTGCGAGGTGCGCGTGGAATCGTTGCAGGACGCCTTGCAAGCCAAGGTTCTACAGTCGGGCGGACGAAATTCTTTTCCAACGTGTATAATTGTCGAGTCGGGTCATTCCTGCACGGATGGAGCGCCATCCGCGACTCCCCAGATTGAACTCGTCACGGATCGGGCAGATTTAATGGTTATCGATGTTAAAGCAGATACACCGGGTTGGATGCGAATCGCTGACAGCTGGTATCCGGGTTGGAAAGCCGAATTGGATGGAAAGGTGGTGGATATTATTCGGGCGGACGCCCTGGTTAAAGGGGTGTGCGTGCCCGCCGGCGAGCACCGGCTTACCTTGTCCTATCTACCCACAAACATTGTACCGGCTGCCTGGATTAGCCTGGCGTCCATCCTGATGTGCATTGCTGCGGCGATTGTTCTGCAAAAAAAATGACAGGATCGCGGTAGTTGAAAAGGAGCTTTTCATGGGGAATTCCATCGAGAAAGTGCAAGCCTTGTCACGCAAGTTAATGGATAATCTCGAAACGGTTATTGTTGGTAAAACGCATACCCTGGAGCTGGTGATCATCAGTCTGTTGTGCCAGGGGCATTTATTGATCGACGATGTTCCCGGTGTGGGCAAGACGGTGCTGGCGCGCAGTCTGGCAAAATCCCTGGGGATCAAGTTCAGCCGCATCCAGTTTACGCCGGATATGCTGCCCAGCGACGTGACCGGGGTTTCGATTTTTAACCAAGTTAACCGCGAGTTTGAGTACCGCCCCGGTCCGATTATGGCGCAAATCGTTCTGGCGGACGAAATCAATCGGGCAACGCCGAAAACTCAGTCGGCGCTGCTGGAGGCGATGGAAGAGCGCCAGGTGACCGTGGATGGGATTACCTATCCGCTGCCTTCGCCGTTTTTGGTGTTGGCAACCCAAAACCCGATCGAATACGAGGGCACATTCCCGCTTCCGGAAGCGCAGCTTGACCGCTTTCTAATGCGGATAAAGATCGGCTATCCATCTCTGTTCGATGAAATGAAGATCCTCGAATTGCAGCAATTGCGCCATCCCATCGAAGAATTGCAGGCGGTGGCGGAAATCGATGAGCTGCTGGAAGTCCAGCAAATAATTCGGACGGTTTTTGTGTCGAAGCCGCTGCGCCAGTATATCGTCGAGCTGACTCGCTCAACACGGGAGAATAATGACGTATATCTGGGCTCCAGCCCGCGCGGCAGCCTTGGGCTATATCGGGCTGGTCAGGCGCGGGCTGCCATTCACGGCAGGGATTATGTCCTCCCGGATGACATTAAAATCCTGGCGGAAAACGTGCTCGCCCACCGCATGGTCGTGCAGCCCTCCGCCCGGCTGCGCAACCTGAGCGCGGATCAGATCATCCACGAACTGGTAGCCTTTGTGCCTGTTCCGGGCGGTGAGCTGGCGAGCCAGCCCGCCGAATAAACCCATGAAAATCCGCCCTTCCTTTTTTTTGTTTTTACTCTTACTGGGGGGCGCCATTGCGGGTGTGTACTTAACTCAGCAGCCAACGGTTTACGTCTATTACCGGATCATTTACTTGCTGCTGGGGGTGTTGCTGTTCGCGTTCATCTGGGCGTTCTTCTCGCTGCGGGGACTATCCATCCATCGAAGCGCCCGCGTCTTGCGGCTTCCGGTCGGGCAAATCTTCGAGGAACGTTTCGAAATCCGTAACCAGTCCTGGTACGGGCGATTATGGATCGAAATTAAAGACCAGTCCTCCCTGCCGAACAAACAGGGTTCGCGGGTCATTTCGAGCATTGCCCCCCGCCAGATGCGTTCCTATTTTTCCCGTACCTTGCTGGTTAAGCGCGGAGCATTTTCACTCGGCGCGACCGTTCTGGTATCGGGCGATCCGTTTGGATTTTTTGCAGTGCAGAAAGTGATTCCCGCCGAAAAGACGCTGCTGGTATTGCCGTATATGGTCAATTTGCAGAAATTCCCGGAGCCAACTGGCATTCTACCGGGCGGGCGGGCGCTAAGACGCAAAAGCCTGGAAGTAACCCCGTACGCGGCGGGGGTGCGTGAATACGCGCCGGGCGACCCGCTCAGCCGCATCCATTGGAAAAGCACGGCGCGAAAAGACCGCTTGATCGTCAAGGAGTTTGAGCAAGATCCGCAAACGGATGTCTGGATTTTACTGGATGCGCAGTCCGGCACTCACTTTGCGCTGCCGGATCGACAGCGGGCGGATCGACTCAACTCGTTTTGGCTCATTCCGCAGCGGCTGGCGCTGCCGCTACCGCCCAATACGTTTGAATATGCCGTATCTTGTGTTGCCTCGATTGCCGATTACTACCTTGCCCAAGGTAGATCGGTTGGCTTTTCGTGCGCCGCCCAAACCTTCAGCGTGCTCCCGGCAGAGCGGGGCGACCGACAACTGGCGAAAGTGCTGGAAACCTTAGCTTTTGTGCAACCGGAAGGGAGTTTGCCGCTGCATGGCTTGATCGAAGCCCAGGCAAACCAAGTGCCGCGCGGCAGCACAGTGGTTCTGGTCACCGCGGAGTGCAATCACAACTTGGAATTGGCTCTCGAAGTCATTCTGCGCCGCGACCTGAGACCGGTGGTTATCGGGGTCGATGCAGCCAGTTTTGGCGGTTATCAGGACGGCTGCGCCACTTTTGAGCGCTTGCGCGCCTATGGAGTGCCCGTGCGGATGATTCGCGAAGGCGATTCGATTCAGGAAATTCTGGAAAGTGACTCGTGATAAGATGGTCTCGCCAATCCCCAGCTTTATCGCGGTTGGTTTGTCCCCATCCCGCAATTCGGTGGCATGCTCAGCCGTTTTTACCTTCTTTGGCGAAAAATTTGGTGTGACCGGCTTCCGCTTCGGGTTTTTCTTGCAGCAATTCGACGGCATGGGGAAGCACCGGCAAAACGATTGCCAGGTTCTCCAATGCGCCTTTGGGACTGCCGGGCAGGTTGATCATCAAAGTTCGTTTACGAATACCCGCGACAAGGCGGGTTAGCATGGCGTGCGGGGTGATTTTTAGACTGCTGGCGCGCATGGCTTCGGGTATCCCCGAAACAATTTTTTCAACGACTGCCAGGGTGGCTTCGGGGGTGACGTCGCGCGGCGCGACGCCGGTTCCGCCGGTGGTTAGAATCACATCACATGCGCCTTGGTCGCACCACGCTGCTAATGTCGTGGCAATTTGCTCAACATCATCCGCGACGATGGCGGTTTTTACCACCGAAAAGCCGGAAGCGCGGATTCTTTCGACCAGCGCGGGTCCGGATAGATCTTCGCGTTCTCCGCGCGCGCTGCGGTCGGAAACTGTGAGAATGGCTACCCGAATCATCGCTCACCATCATCAAATCCGGTGACGGTGCGCCACTCTCCGTGAATGCCGTCTGCGGTGACGCCGAAGAAAAAGCGATAGTTTTGACCGCTGCGCATGATCAAATCGTAGCGGGTGATGTTGCCCTGCTTGTGTTTGCGCAGCATGCCCAGTTCGCCGCGCCATTTGACCTGCTGGGGATCAAAATTTTTCATGGTGGTGGTGTAGCGGTCGATGGCATAATGCCATAGTTTACGGGCTGAAACGCGGGTGACGTTCTTGACCACATTGCCGTTGCGCAAATCGCGCATGGTGAAGTATTGCTTGCCCTGGCGCTCTTCGGGCGGCAACACCTCGACCCCGGTGCGCGGTTCGGGCGGATTTTCGTCGCTCGCGGTTTCGACGACGGCGGTTTTTTCAGCGGAAAGAGTTTCCGCCGCCGGCACAGCCGCGGTCATGCCGGTGTGCTTGTTGCGCAGCACCAGGCTGACAATTTCATCGCGCACTGCCAGACCGGTTTCGGCTTCGTCGCGGACGTAGATTTTGTTGTCGTCGACGGCGTACGGCGGCTCATCACCGCGCGGCACCAGGATGCGGATCAGTTTTTTGGCTTTGTAATCGTGCACATCGATCGAGGTGTGCAGCGGCGGGCTGATTCGGTTGTTGATCTCTTTTTCCAGTGCGTGGACGCCTTGCTCGATGTCAGCCACTCCCACCGGCGGTTTTTTGGCGTCGTCGGCAATCCCGATATATAGGGTGCCACCATTGGTATTGGCAAAGGCGCACACATCGGCAAGAACGGCGTACAGTTTGCCGCCGCGAACGGTCATGCTTTCGTGAAAATCCTGGATGATGTTGGCACCTTCCTCGCGCGCGCTTTGAATGAAATCGAAGATGGGCTCTTCCTTGTGACGGTGGGGACGGGTGCGGGAAAAATCGTTGCTGGAAAACAGGTATTTCAATGCCTCAAAAGTACATTCAGGCAGCAAGACATCCGTGGCACGGTCGCCGACGCCCAGATTCTTTTTTCGCAGCGGGTCGGTGGTCAGGCGGTGGGCGTCGGAGCCTTGAATGCAATGCATCCGGCGTGGATATTCCGGCTTGGTGCCGTTGAAGAAGGCGGCAGTTGCCCGGGGACCTTTTTGTTCCAGATCGGTCACCTCCAGGGCGTGTAAATGAGCGTCCTGGGTGAAGGCGATCTTGGTTTGCCCGCCGAAATTGAAACCGCGCATCGCGACCCCATTGGAGGAATTGGCGTGAGCAGCAATCACCAGACCGCCGCTTTCGTGGACAACCCGATACACGGTGAGCACATCTTCGGTTGCGCCGACGGTTTGGGATCCCTCATCCAATTGATCCGCAGGGATCTTCAAACTGAGCAAGAGGTGTTCCAGTTCGCGAACCGGTTTATGGGGTGGGAAGATGCACAGAATATGGAAGCCAAATGTGGCGGTGAATTCGAATCCGGGCAGGATCTGGATTTTTGACCGCAACCGGTTGTATTCTTCGAGCCGGCGTTGTTCGGCGGGGACCAGTCGCCCCAATTTCTGCAACAATTCGAGGGATTGGATTTCCTCGAGCATTTTGCGGTAGCCAGCCACCGTGTTATGGTCGGTGATGGCAATCATGTTCAGCCCGCGCGTTTCCGCCTTTTGCAAAATATCCAGGATGGTGACTTCCGGTTGTTGGAAATCGCTGGATGCGGGCGTATGCAGGTGCAAATCAACGGTATACCATTGTGAATTTGAATTGTTTTGACGTTTCGCCAAGGAATTTCTCCTATTCGGGCTTGGTAATCAATTGCTTGCCTGTAACTTGCCGATCAAGTCTGCAGGCATGTACGGTTTGAGCAGGAAATCATTGGCACCCGCCAGCAGGCATTCCTGCTTGCGATCTTCGCCGGAAGTCATGATAATGCGGGTGTGCGGGTCGACGATACCGCTGGAGCGGATCTCGCGCAGGACGGAAATACCGTTCGCGGTTTTCAGGTTGACATCCATCAGGATTATTTCCGGCTGTTTTTCGCTGACATTTTTTAATATGTCACTCGGGCTGGAGATTTCAATGGCCGAAACTTGAAAGCGTTCGATCTCCAATAATATCTTGAGCAGCGAGCGCATCGAGGTATCGTCTTCGATAATCAGGATGTGTGTCATAGATCCCCAATAAATGATTCGGAACGCCTGTTTCTAGGCAGGTTGAGCGGTGTTTTCTTCAAGAGCGTTTGCCAGCACCTCATCCACGCTCTCGACCAGGACGAATCGCATGGCTTTGTGAACCTCTTCCGGAAGGTCTTCCAGGTCGGATTCGTTTTCTTTGGGAATGATCACCGATTTGAGACCCGCTCGATGCGCCGCAAGCACTTTTTCTTTGACTCCGCCGATGGGGAGCACCTGACCGCGCAGGGTGATTTCACCGGTCATGCCGACGTTGGAATGTACCAGCCTGCCGGTCAACAATGAGACCAGGGCGGTTGCCATGGTCACCCCTGCCGAAGGTCCATCTTTCGGTTGCGCGCCGGCAGGGATGTGCAAATGAATATCGGATTTTTCAAAGATGCCGGGTTCGATTCCCAAATGGGCGATGCGTGAGCGCACATACGAAAGGGCAGCCTGCGCGGATTCCTGCATCACCTTGCCGACGGAACCGGTGGTGATAAAGCCCTTGCTGCCCGGCATGAGCGTGGCTTCGATGAACAAGATATCGCCGCCAACCGGCGTCCAGGCAAGTCCGGTAGCCACGCCGGGCATCTCGGTGCGGCGCTGAATCTCCTCGGTGCCGAGGTGTTTGGGTCTGCCGAGTAACTCGCGAACCGTGTGTTCATCAACCATTTGGGAGTTGACTTTGCCTTCGGTGATCCGGGTGGCAACCTTTCGGCAGATCGAGCCGATTTCGCGTTCCAGATTGCGCACACCGGCTTCGCGGGTATAGTGGCGAATGATCGCCGTAATCGCTTTCCCAGTAAATTGGATTTCCTCATCGCGCAAACTGTTTTCTTTTAGTTGGCGGGGAATCAGGTACCGGCGGGCGATTTCGGCTTTTTCACTGTCGGTGTAGCCGGACAATTGAATGATCTCCATCCGGTCAAGCAGGGGGCCTGGTATGGTTTCAAACTGGTTGGCGGTGGTGATGAACATCACCTGCGAGAGATCAAAGGCAACCTCGAGATAATTATCGCGAAATTCCAGGTTTTGCTCCGGGTCGAGCACTTCCAGCAAGGCGGAGGCGGGATCGCCGCGGAAATCGGAGCTGAGTTTATCGATTTCGTCCAGCATGAAAACCGGATTGCGTGATTCGACCCGGCGCAGCGCCTGCAGGATGCGCCCCGGCATTGCGCCGATATAGGTGCGGCGGTGACCGCGAATTTCAGCCTCGTCGCGCACGCCACCGAGGGAAATGCGCACGAATTTGCGCCCCATGGCGCGGCTGATGGATTGGCCCAGGGAGGTTTTACCCACGCCCGGCGGACCAATGAAACACAGGATGACCCCCTCGCGCTGGCGGCGGATGAAATCGGTCGAGACCTGACTGGCAAATTCTTCGCGCCGATCCAACCGCAATTTGCGTATCGCCAGGTATTCCAGGATGCGTTCTTTGATATCTTCCAATCCGTAGTGGTCCTGGTCAAGGACTTCACGGGCGTGAGAAATACCCAGGTTGTCCGCGGTGATTTTCCCCCAGGGCAAGGAGACCAGCCAATCCAGGTAGGTGCGAATAACGCCATATTCCGCGGCGGCGGTGGGTAAGCGCTGCAGCCGATCCAGTTCGCGGTCTGCTAGTTTGCGGGATTCTTCGGATAAACCGGCTTCCTGGATTTTTTTGCGAAACTCCTCGACATCGGCAGTTTGTTCGTCGGTTTCGCCCAGTTCGCGCTGGATGGCTTTGAGCTGCTCGCGCAGGAAGTACTCGCGCTGCACTTTGTCGATTTCCGAACGGGCTTCTTTTTGGATCTTCTGGCTCAGTTCCAATACTTCGCTTTCGCGCGTGAGCAGACTGACCAATTTGTGAAGCTTCTCGGAGATCGAATCCAGCTCGAGAATCTCTTGCGCGTCGCTGATCTCCATGCGCTGCAAATTGGCGATGGTATACACCGTTTGAAGCGGATCGGTCAGAGATGCCACAGTTGCTACCAGTTCGCGCGGCATGGAGGGGATCATTTCGGCGATATGGGCGAATTGATCGCGAATGTTGCGCGCCAATGCCTCGACCTCCAATCCGCTTTCCTCGGTCTCCGGCAATGGCTCGATGCGGGCTTTTAGGTAAGGCTCGGTGGCAACGAATTCGACAACCCGAAAGCGCATCAATCCCTGAACCAGCAGCCGAATTGTGCCATCTTGAGCGCGGAACATGCGGTGGATCAAGCCCGCCGTGCCGATTTGATACAACTGCTCTGGATCCGGGCTTTCAATTTCCGGGTGCATCGAGGCAATCAACCCCATAAAGCGGTCACCGGTGACCACATCGTCCACCAGGCGTATGCTGCGCGGCTGCCCAATCGTCAGCGGCACGCCAGTTTGAGGGTAAACCACCAGTCCGCGCAGTGGCAAAATAGGGAGGATGTCGGGCAATTTGATCAGCGGTTCATCCTGGCTGGTTTCCACATCCACCAAGCCTTCCTCGAGATAAATGACGTCATCGCTGTTGGTCTGCGAAAGCAGGATTTCCTCGAAGCCATCCTCTTCGGCATCGTGTTGAAAGTAAAACTGGTTGGGATCGATGTTCCACCTGGATGCTGGCATACCGGTTGATTATTCCTTGTTAAGCGGGATGTTGCGGGGTTGTGATTTGGGGAGCGTGATCCGCAGGAAGCCTTGTTGGTAGACGGCTTCAATTCGTTCATAATCGACCGGGATCGAGAACTGCAATTCAACGCTGAATTCGCCGTACAGGATTTCCATTTGGTGAATCGAACGCGGCGAATCGTACGGTGGATTGCGAACGCCCTGGATGAGTAGATAATTCTGGCTGGCGGTGAGGGTTAGATCGTTTTCTTTAATCCCCGCAATTTCGATCAGCATGACGATTCTATCATCGGTTTCGTAAATGTCAGTTGCGGGCTGCCATGAATGTGGGCGACTGTTGTGCCAGAAAAGCGCTGTTTTACCAAACATACCAGACGAATCATCCAGCCCGGATACGTTTGTACGGGGTTTTTTGGTTGTGTAATAAACTGTAATCATCCTGCCTCCACCAGAAGAACAAGTGGAATTAAAGCGCCGCTTTGGCTGCGAGCAACACGGCTTCGTAGTCGGGTTCGGCGCCAATGGTGGGCATATACGCCGCGTATTTGACGCGATTTTCGCGGTCAACCACAAAGACAGCGCGGCGCATGGCGCGAACTTCCTTCATCAAGACGCCGTATTGTTTACTGAAATCGGCTTCCATGTGGTCGGACAGGGTAATGACCTGATCGACCCCGGCAGCCCCGCACCAGTTTTTCAACGTGAAGGGTAAATCCATGCTCAGCGCGAGGATGGCGACATCTGCGCCGAGACCGGCGGCTTCTAGATTGAAACGGCGGGTTTCGCGGTCGCAAACCGACGTGTTGAGCGATGGCAGCGAAGCAATGATGCGCACTTTGCCCTTGGTTAATTCCAGCCCGTTTACATTCGACCAATCGATCGCCTGGACTGTAAACTCCGGGGCAATATCGCCAACCTTCAAATCGGGTCCAACAATGGTTACGTCCTTGTTGGCAAATGTGATGATGCCATTACGTTCAGGAAAACTCATGGGTAAACCTCTCCTTGGCAAATTAACCAGTGCCCCTGGTGAGATTCGAACTCACAGCCGACGGTTTAGAAGACCGGCGCTCTGTCCATTGAGCTACAGGGGCATCTCCAAGTATCCCTACAAAATTTAGTAGCAAGTGTGCGTTCTACCTGTTCCATGGAACGGCAATTTATTAACAATAATTATAGCACACGCCTGCTTCCCCCAATCCCCACCGCAAGGGGAGTAACCCCAAATCATCAACCGGTCTGTTGGGGGCGGATGCCCTGATAGACGCGCGGACCTGAGAAGGTTTGCAGGATTTTTTCGGGTGGTTTACCGATGATCTCGGAAAGCTCGACGGGTGTTAACGGTTTGTTGCCATTGGACAGAAAAACCCGAAAAACGGCGTTCACCAGAGTGGTGTTTTCTGAGAGGAAGCCCGGCTGGCGGGCGCAATGTACCATTAAGGTGTGCTGGATGCCATCCACCTGTGTAATCTCGGCAGTAACGGGATCCACCCAGTCGATGCAGGTGTGTTGATCCAAGTTCTCGAAGGCGCTCTGGTGCTCCGCACAAAGGAAGCCGTATAAAAATACCTGCCAGTTTTGGTCATGATTTTTCCACCAGTCGAAGTCAATGAGGAACGGAGTGTGCGTGGTTGGTTTGATCAGACTGTAACGGACGGTATCGGTCATCGATTCATTCCTCTGTTTCGGTGTCGTTTAGACGGTAATAAAGATCACCCAGATGAATGACATTGGGCTGATTGGCGAGTATGCCCACAATTGCGCCGGGTGGACAGCGGCGGATGATATTCACGCCGGCGTACAATTCCTGCGCGTGAACGTGACCCTGGGGCGAGAGCTTGACCAATTCGCGCATGATGTTGAGAACGGTTTTTTCCAGTATAATGCGTTGGCGGTTGGCGGGATTCCACAACTGGTCGAGCGCTTCGAGATCGGGAACGGCAATTGCCATGCGTTCATCGTATTCGTTGCTGACCTGCTGTTTGAGCATGGTGAGGACGATACCGCCGTCGGTGCCGACCAAAACGGTGCGGATCCACTCTTTTGTCGGGCGTTTCTTTAATGCCCGCAGCCCAACCTGACCGGGTTGTCTGCCTCGCCGGATGACGAACAGGCTGCCGGGTATCAATTGTTTTTCCTCGAACCACTCCCGCAATCCGAGCACATACCGGTTGGGGCGCACCACCCAGCCGGGGAATTGCTTGCCGGTCTCCTCATCGATAAAGGTGAATCGCACACGCGGGGCTTCGTAGGCGGTCGGGAATAAACGGGCGACGCTGCGGGAGAGCGGCACGGTGCCTGCCCGCCAGTGCGGGAAGATCAGGCTGACCTCGATTTCCTCGGCTTTGCGCGGCAGGTCGCCTTCGGATTCCAATTCGTCAAACACCAACCGGTTGAGCGCCTGAATTTGATCTCTTGCCTGTTCGGGATCGAATTCGATGGCCTGATAGCGCAAATAATGAGGCGGGTTTTGCACCCATTCGGGTTCGAGCCGG
>JBBIQB010000046.1:16519-20469 GCA_037442545.1 Bellilinea sp. | reverse complement strand
CGCGGGATATTCCGGGAGCGTGACAAATCGCAAAATCACCAATAACGACTTCACCGGCGGACCCTCTGTAAACTGGGCGCAAGTTTCCTTCAACGGCTATGGCGAAGTCCCCTGGTTTACATACCCCATTGGTGGGGCAGTACTGAGTGGCAATACTTTCAGCGGGAGCACCCAGTACATCCGCGCGCGCAGCAATTACGATAGCAGTCAATTCGACTGGGAATCGTACTGGAACGACAACTCCTTCGATAAGGCGGTGATTGCACTACAAGACGAAGCGACCTTCCAGGTGCGGGATTACACCTATTCTAGCGGACCGTATAATTTCACCAACACGCGCCGGATTGGATCGGTCATCGCTGAGGGTATTTTCCGCGCGCTTCCCGGAGATACAGTTTTAGCCAAAGGGTTATTCAACGAAGGCTCGGTTGTCGTGAATAAATCCCTGACGGTCAAAGGCGAGGATTATCCCATCTTGAACGGCAGTTTCGAGATGGATGCCTCCAACGCAACCGTCGAAGGATTTGAAATCCGCACCGGCAGCACCGGCATGGCGGGTGAACTGCACGCGGTGTACGTCAATAATCAGTCCGGGGTGACCATCAAGAATAATCGCCTGGTTGGCAGCTGGAGCGGCGGTGAAACCAACTTTGTGGGCGGGCGCGGTGTGCTGACCTCGGGCAATGTTAGCAACCTGGTGGTCGAGGGCAACCTGATCGAAGACTGGGTGAGCGGTTTGTATCTGAATCCCAGCGATGGTTCGATCCTTGTCCGAAATAACTTGATTCAAAATAACTGGGCGGGCATTGGCAGCGACGGGCTGGCTAATGTCACCATCCGCAATAATTACTTCGTCGAAAATATCGAAGGGATTGGCACGTCCGCGGTTGGAGCAGCCTTTGTTGTGACGGAGAATGCGTTTTTCAATAATGTCACCGCGTTGAAACATTACGGCGGCGGTATGGCTGTGCAAGCAGAGAAGAACTGGTGGAATTCGGCGTTTGGGCCGCAGCATAGCAGTCATCCTGCCGGGGCTGGAGAGAGCGTCGAAGGGGATGTGGATATTTTGCCCTGGTTGTGCGAAGGTACAGACGCACAGCCCGCGGAGATTGGTTTTCAACCGGCTGCTAATGCAGTAACTTGCCCGGCAGCACCCGCGCGCCTGATCTTCGTTGAACAGCCAGTGATGGGCTACGAGAATATCCCCTTCAACCCGCAGCCGGTCGTTCAGGCAATCGACGCCTATGGAAACCTGACGGTTGGTTTCGATGACACCGTCTTCCTTTCGCTGGGCAATAACCCGGCAGGCGGGGTGCTGCGAGGAACCTTGTTCAGCCAGGCTGACAATGGCGTGGCTGCTTTTTCCGGTATCAGCATCAATAGAGCCGGTGAGGACTACCGTCTGGTTGCGCAGGCAACCTCCATGGATCCCGCATTTGGTGAATTGTTCACCATCGAACCACAAAATGCCAATCTTGCTGTGGCGATGAGCGCATCGCCCAATCCGGTGACCGCCGGCGCGGCGATCACTTATTCCCTGAACGTCCAAAACCTGGGACCTCTGGCGGCGGCAAGTTTGTCCTTGCGGCTGGAATTGCCGGACGGCGCGCTGTTCACCAGCGCGAGCGGCGACGGCTGGATCTGCTCCCACGCTGCCGGGGTGGTGACCTGCACGCGCTCAACACTGGCGGCGTTCAGCGCAGCGCCGGCGGTGACGGTGGTGGTTGCGGCGCCCCAGCAAGCCGGGAATGCGGTGGCTGAAGTTGCCATTTCGGCAGCCACCTTGGATCTGGACACCAGCAACAACCAGGCAAATGCCAGTACGTTGGTGGTGGTCATTCCCGAAACCGGTGTTATCACGCTGTTCCTTCCAATGGTCAACAAATAACCTGCTGAACGTATACCCTCAAACGCCCTCCATGTTCGAGGAGGGCGTTTGTCGTTCTGAATGGCTGGTATCAGGGACGGGGTTGCTGTTGGGTAATACAATGAATGTTTCCGCCGCCAAGCAGAATTTCGCGGGCGGGAACAGGAACGATCTCGCGCTCCGGCATCAGCCGCGCCAGGGCTTGCAAGGCTGGCTGGTCGTGCGGATCATCAAAGATGGGAACGATCGCTGCCCCATTTGCCATGTAAAAGTTGATATAGGAACCTGCCAGCCGGTCGCCTTCTTCGCGCGGCAGGGTGCCTTCGACGGGATCCACTCCCTGGCTTTCTTCCCGGGTGATGAAAAGGGGTCCCGGTTGGTGAATTTTGTGAACCTCCAACCTGCGCCCGCGGGCGTCGCTCATGCGCATTAATCTTTCATAGGCGTTCATCGAAATTTCGTATTGCGGATCGCTTTGATCATCCGTCCAGGACAGCGCAACCACGCCGGGACGGATGAAGCAGGCAATGTTATCCACATGCCCGCTGGTTTCGTCATTGTAAACACCTTTGCCGAGCCAAAGGATTTTTTCGACGTTCAGATATTCCATCAACACGGATTCGACTTCGGATTTCGTCAGCGAAGGGTTGCGGTTGGGGTTAAGCAGGCACTCCTCAGTGGTCAATAGTGTGCCTTGTCCATCCACGTGGATTGAACCGCCTTCGAGCACTAGCGGGGCTTTGTAACGATCCAGCCATTCGATATCTGCGACTTTGCGGGCGACCAGGTCGTCCAGATGCCACGGGAAATACAAACCGCCATCCAGACCGCCCCAGGCGTTGAAATCCCAGTCGATGGCGCGAATTCTCTCTCCATTGGTCACGAATGTTGGACCGCAGTCTCGAATCCACGCGTCATTGCAGGACAGCTCGACCACGCGAATATTGCCTGGCAACTGGTGGCGGGCATTGTGGAATTGGGCAGCCGATACGCCCATTGTCACCCGCTCAAAACGGGCGATGGCACCCGCAACGGCGGTGAATGCCTGTTGGGCGGGTTTTGCGCCAAGCCGCCAGTTGTCGGTTCGCTCGGGCCAGAGCATCCAGCAGCCATCATGCGCCTCAAATTCACCCGGCATGCGATAACCATCCGGCTTTGGCGTACCAGGGATGATGTGTGTCATGTTGGTATTCCTTTTTTGATTTGTGTTGGATGAGCGTTAGCGTTTGATCAAAAATTCGCCGATGATCAGGGTAATCACTACGCCAACCAGAACGGGCAGCGCGTACGCCCAGTCGATGGGCTCGCCGGGTACCCAGATGAACAACACAATCGCCTGCGCGATGAAGATCACGCAAATTACCGTCAGCATGGCGGCGAAAAGATGATTCCCCGGTACCCGATACGGACGCGGACGGCTGGCATCGCTTCGGCGCAATTTCAGAAACGCGGGAAATAGCGCGAGATACGGCATCAAGAATACAATGGAGGAAAAGGCGAACAGCGACCAGAACAATTCCTCGGTCGTGCCAGCCATTAATCCGTAGATCAACAACACAACCGTCGAAACGCCCCCGGTGATGATGAAGGCGCCGACCGGTGTTTTGTTGACCGGGTGCAGCCTGCCGAAAACGGCGGGTAACTCGCCTTCACTGGCGGCTTCGGCGGCGGTGCGGTTGGCGCCCATTGTCCAGGTGACCATGTTGGTCAGAAAAGTGTACAACGCGCCAATGCCAAGGAGGGTCACCATGGCGTTGCCCAGGCTCGAATTGCCCAGGATGATGCGCAGGGTGTCGATGATTCCGGACACCAAGCCAAGTTCTTCAACGGGAATCGCCATCAACATACCAAGGGTGCCCAGCAGGTAGAAAAAGGCAATTAACACGCCTGCGGTGATGATGGCGCGCGGGATGTCGCGCCGCGGGTTTTGCATTTCCTCGCCAGCGCCGGACATCAGTTCGAACCCCAAAAAGTTGTACACAATCACTGGTAAGAATGCCAGACCTGCGCCCCAGGTGGGGAGCAGGTTTGCGAAGGACAGGTCGTTTGCCACGCCGTTATTCGCCGCGTGAACAAATGCGCC
>JBBIQB010000046.1:11305-16509 GCA_037442545.1 Bellilinea sp. | reverse complement strand
ACCCCAATGACGACCATGATCAGAGCTTTGATCAATGCGCCGATATTGGGCACCCACTTACCCACATCCAGCGCAACGACACCAATCCCTACGGTCACCCAGGTCATCAGAACGCCAATTGCGATTTGAGCCCACAGGCTGAGATCCGGGAAGAACATTTGAGCAAACATCCCGGCGAAAAGCACATACACGGAAGGCATCCACAGGGCGACATTGATCCAATACAACCAGGTTGTGCGGGCAGCCCAGCGTTCGCCGAAGGCGTTTCTAACCCATATGTAAAGACCACCCTGTTCCGGATAGGTGCTGCCCAATTCGGCGGTGATCAATCCGTAGGGGATGAAAAACAGCACCAGAGTGATGATCCACCATGAGATGGATGATGGACCGATTGCGGCGGATGGCGCCAGGGTGTCGATTACCAGGACCGCCGCTACGGTGAACAGAGTCATATCCAATGCGCGAAAGGCTTTCTTGAATCCGCCAGATTTCTTCTCTGAAACAAGTTGTGACGTCATTTGAATCCTCTTTCGGGACCTGTTATCGGTTTAGAAAATTTTCGATTTTTCCACGGTGGTAGGCTGCCAGCTCGGAGCTGGGGCGTTTCAGGCGGGGATGGAGCAGCCAGACAAGGATGCCTTTTTCGGTGTGCAGCCGGTTTTCAGACTGATCAAAAATGATCGAATAAGCCGAGTCCATCACCTCGTCGGTGGCTTCCACGCCGCGGGAAGCGGGCAGGCAATGCATGAATTTGACATGCGCCGGGGCTTTACGTAGCAAATCCATGTTGACCTGGTAATTTGGCATGAATGCCGCCCGGCGCTCGGGGATCTGATCCTCCTGCCCCACCCACCACCACAGGTCGGTGTAGATAAAATCAGCATTGCGCACGGCTTCGATCGGGTCTTCGGTGATGCGTAAACCGCCGCCGGAGACTTTGTTGTTTTCCTGCGCCCAGCGCACCCATTCTTCCGGTGCCTGATATTTTCGCGGGGCAGCGTGGGTAAATTTCATGCCGAGGCGGGTGCAGATCAACATCAAGGAAGAAAGGACGTTGGTTGCATCGCCGACGAAGGTGACATGAATATCTTCGAGTTTTTTGCCGGCAGGCGCGTGCTCGATCATGGTCAATACGTCGCAAACCACCTGGGTGGGGTGGTTGTAGTCGGTCAAACCGTTGATAACCGGAACGGTGGCGTGTTGCGCCAAGCCAGTGATTGTGGCATGTTTGAGCGTGCGTGCCATGATTCCGTCACACATACGCGAAAGTACCTGAGAAGTATCGCCAAGTGATTCGCGTACGCCAAGGTGGATTTCGCCGGGTTTAAGGTATAGTGCATGCCCGCCAAGCTCGGTCATGGCAACTTCGAAGGAGACCCGGGTGCGCGTTGAGGGTTCTTCAAAGATCATTGCCAGTGTGGCGTCCTGGAGCAGTTTGGGGGTGCACCCTTGTTTGTCAGCATCTTTGATCAGCCTGGTCAGTTCGATTAATTCCAGCAGTTCCTCTTTTTTGAAATCCTGGGTGTCAATGAAGTGTTTAAGCATAGGGTTCGTCCTTTCTTGAATATTTTTTATTCTTCTTATTTCTGCGTAAAGCCTTTCGAGTCGTGGATAAAATCCTCCGCCCGCGGCAGCCATTCGTCAATATTGCGCAGAATGCGCGGCACCAGGGCATAGCCTTTCACCCGCACGCCTGATATGGAGGGTAAAACTCTGCCCATAAAAGTACGCATTTCGACATTGTCCTTGAAGCGCGCCTCAATGGAGATTTCCTGCGTCCCAAAACCGTAAGCCAGGTAGGACACCTCCTGCATGTTCAGCAATTGGTTGATGGCAGACTGTTCATGATCGGGGTCGACATTCAGGAAGATATCCACGGTGTTGATGTATCCAAACGCATTGGGATCGAGTATGGAGGTAAGCCGCACTGCGCCGGAAGCCACCAGGCGGTCGATGCGGTTGCGGATGGTGCGCTCGTTGGCGTTGAGCGCACGGGCGATCTCGGATGCCGATTTGCGCGCATCCTGGCGCAGTTCGAGGATAATCCGATAATCGAGTAAGTCAAATTCGTGGGTTTTGATCATTCGTTAATTCCGAAACGGAAATAAATAATACCGATTAGGTAATATCATGATAGCAAAAAATTCACCCAATTTCAATCACCCCGGAGGCGATTAAGTGTTTCGTCATGTGAAGAGGTGATTTTTGGTAAAGTCGGGGCGGGTGAGAACGGTATGATACAATTTTGGCAATACCTGTATGGCAAGCGCTGAATTTACTCTCCCTCCGCCATATTCGACTGACCGGCGCACTCCGCTGCGTTGGGTGCTCTCGCATACCCGCAAACAATGGCGGCTTGTCCTGGTTGCGTTGTTTGGCGCCTTTGCCAATGCCGCCCTGGCGGGGGTTGTGCCGATCATGATAGGGCAGGCGGTCAATTTGGTGATCGGCGGACAATTCGACCGGAATCGTCTGCTGCAAATCGCCCTGATCGTGTTGTTGTCGCAGACCATCCGCGGCGTTTTGCAGTTCGCGCGCAATTTCGGGTTCGAGGTGATCGCCCAGCGAATTGAACGCAACGTGCGCCAGGAGTTGTACACCGCGCTGATCGGCAAGTCGATGACCTTCCATAACCTGCAGCCGGTCGGGGATACCATGGCGCGGGCGATCAATGACGTTCGCGAAGTGAATTTCATGTTTTCACCCGGCATCAACCTGGTTGTCGGTTCGCTGAATTTCATCTTTGTTCCGCTGGTGCTCGCGCCACAGTATCATCCCAGTCTGGTGCTGGTGCCACTGATTTTTGTGGTGGTTTATTTTGTTTTATTGCGCAGTTATCTCAAGGAATTGGAGCCGGTGACGGATGAGGTTCGCGATTCTTTTGGCGTGCTCAATACGCGTCTCAACGAAGCCTTGGATGGTATCGAAACAGTCAAAGCAGCCTCCCAGGAAAATGAGGAAATCCGCCGCTTTGCGCGGAACGTAAACCGTTATCGAAATGCCGCGGTGCGCCAGGGAGATATCGAAGCCCGCTTTTTGCCGGCGTTGCTGCTTGCCGTCGCGATGGGGGCGGGGCTGTTTCATTCCTTAGTTCTGTTTCAGCGTGGGTTGATCGATACCGGCGCGGTTGTGGCTTATTTTGGCTTATTGGTTACGCTGGGCTTTCCAACCTTTGTCTCGATCTTTGCCTATTCCCGCATATCCTTGGGGTTGGCGGGCGCGCGGCGGATTCTCGAACTGATGAATCGTGAAAACAACCTCGATCAAAACCGCGATGGATACCGCCAAAAAATGCGCGGCGAAGTCGTTTTCGAGCAGGTTTCGTATGCCTATGGAGATGACGAGCCCGTCCTGCGCGGAGTTTCCTTCGGCGTATCAGCGGGGCAGACGGTGGCTGTGGTCGGACAAACCGGTTGTGGAAAGACCACGCTGGTTAAGCTGATCAACCGGATTTATGACGTCAACGCTGGCCGGGTTCTTGTGGATGGGGTGGATGTGCGTGACTGGAATTTGGAAATCCTGCGGCAGCAAATATCCATCATCGAACAGGATCTTTTCTTGTTCTCACAAAGCATTGCCGACAACATTGCCTTCGGTAAACCCGGAGCAAGCCGGGAGGAAATTATCCAGGCAGCCCGCGCGGCTCAAGCGGATGAGTTTATCCAATCCTTCGAAAACGGGTACGAGACGGTCATCGGTGAGCGCGGGGTAACCCTTTCCGGCGGTCAACGCCAGCGGCTTGCCCTGGCGCGGGCGTTCTTAACCGAACCGCGGATTTTGATTCTGGATGATTCGACCAGTGCCATTGACTCTGCCACCGAAGATAAAATCCAGCGCGCGATTCACACCGCGGCGCGCGGGCGAACGACTTTCATTATCACTCACCGCTTGTCGCAAATCCGTTGGGCAGATTTGATTCTGGTATTGAAAAAGGGCGATCTGGTGGCGGTGGGCAATCACGAGCAGTTGATCTCCGAAAGCGAAGCGTACCGGAATATTTTCCGGGATTTATAAAATAATCTCGCGCTATTCAGGTTTGGACTCATGGGCTTTTTTGCCGGGCTTGACGCAGAAAAATATGACCGCAAATATTCCGACCGGGAATTGGCGCGGCGCATCGTCGGGTATTTTCGCCCGCAAATCCAACGTATGCTGTTGGTTGCGCTGCTGGTGTTGATCGTTTCGGGCTCGAGCGCCCTGCTTCCGATCATTGTCTCGCGCGGGGTGGATCAGCTCAAGGATAACCTGACCCCGGTGAATGTCCTTGTCATTCCCGCAGCTGTGCTGGTATCCGGGGTGATCTCGTGGGTGGCAAACTGGCAGGCGCGGCGTCTGGTTGTGCGTGCCATTGCGGATGTCGTTGCCCGCCTGGCGAACGAATCCTTTGCGGCGGCAGCCGAACATGATTTAGCCTTCCACGATCAATTTTCGTCAGGCAAGATTGCCTCCCGGATCACCAGCGATACCCAGGATTTTGGTCAACTGGTCATTTTGACGACGGATTTAATCTCGCAAGTGGTCGAGGCAGTAATTCTGGCGGTGGTTTTGATCACCCTGGATTGGAGATTGTCGCTGGCGTTGTTTTCCATCATTCCACTGGTGGCGGTGTTGGCGGTCAGTTTTCGCAGCCTGGCGCGGAAAGTGACCCGCGCAGGCATGCGGGCAATGGCAAACGTCAATCAGACCATCAAGGAAACGGTTTCGGGCATTGCGGTGGCTAAAAATTTCCGCCAGGAGGCGCGCATTTTCAACCTGTTCGACGAATCCAACCAGTTATCGTACCGGGTGAATGTGCGCAGAGGGTTGGTGCTGTCGATGGTGTTTCCAGTGTTGAACACCCTGGGCGGGTGGATGACGGCGTTATTTGTCTATATCGGCGCGTTGAGCGCTGTGCAGGCAGCCGTTACGGTTGGCTCCTGGTATCTCTTCATTCTTAGCCTGGACCGGTTCATGTTCCCGGTTATGAATCTGTCATCCTTTTGGACGCAGATTCAAAATGGTCTTTCGGCGGCTGAACGGGTGTTCGCGTTGATCGATGCCGGTGCAGGTGTGGCGCAGACCGGGCAATTGCGCCCGCCGCGGTTGAGCGGGGAAATCGACTTCAACCATGTTCAATTCCACTACAAGGATCAAGAAACCGTTTTGGAGGATTTTACCCTGCACATCCCACCGGGTGAATCGATAGCCCTGGTAGGACACACCGG
>JBBIQB010000046.1:0-11290 GCA_037442545.1 Bellilinea sp. | reverse complement strand
ATTGTTAAGCTGATCGCCCGTTTTTATGAATTTCAGGCGGGTCAGATCCGGGTGGATGGATTTGATATTCGCAGTTTTGATCTGGGTGCGTACCGCTGCCAGTTGGGTATTGTTTCGCAGATCCCGTTTTTGTTTTCAGGCACGGTTATTGAAAACATTCGCTATTCATGCGGGGAGGCAAGTGAAGCCGAAATCGAGCAGGTTGCCCGGCAAATTGGCGGGGGCGATTGGATCGAGACACTGCCGGACGGATTGCACACCCAGGTTGGCGAACGCGGGGGCAGGCTATCCATGGGGCAGCGCCAGTTGGTGTCCCTGATGCGAGTGTTGGTGCAAAAGCCCGCGATTTTCGTCCTCGACGAAGCCACCGCCAGCATCGATCCTTTCACTGAGTGGCAGATTCAACATGCGCTGCAATTGATTCTGGCTCAATCGACCAGTATTTTGATCGCACACCGATTATCCACAGTCAAGGCAGCCCGGCGGATCATTGTTTTGGATCATGGCAGGATCATCGAGGAAGGAAGCCACGAAGCGCTGATGCAAACGGGTGGTCATTATTCCATGCTGTACAACACCTATTTCCGCCACCAATCGTTGTCTTACATCGACGAAATTGGCAAGGTGATACAGTCGGAAATAAAAATGAACACAAAAGGATAAAATTTTCGCAGTCGCAATAATGCGCATTGCAGCAAGAAAGGTGAACAAAAATGGAACTGTCCAGGTTCTTCAAGAATATATACCACCAGGTTGACCCGAAGATAACCGCTTTCATGGCGCATTATTCGATTCCGTTTTTGCGGATTAGCCTGGGGATCAATTTCTTCTGGTTTGGCGTGCTAAAATTTTTTCCGGGTTTAAGTCCGGCGCAAAGTTTGGCTTCGCGAACCATCGAAGTGTTAACCTTTGGCGTGCTAACCCCGGAGCTTTCCTTGCCCTTGCTGGCTGCCTGGGAATGCCTGATTGGCTTGGGGCTGATCAGTGGACGCTTTCTGCGGATAACTCTGCTGCTGCTGTTCGTGCAGATGGCAGGGACAACGACTCCGTTGGTGCTGTTCCCGCAAGAAACGTTTATCCATTTTCCCTACGCGCCCACACTGGAAGGTCAATACATCATCAAAAACATGGTGCTGATCTCTGCCGGGCTGGTGGTTGGCTCAACAGTGCGTGGAGGACGGATTGTGGAAATAAGCGAGCGAAAGGGAAACAAGTCCAACTAAACTGCGCATAGCCGATAAATGGATGGAGTTGTATAACCGGCGGCAATTACCGTCCCAATCGGGTATCCTAAAAGGGTGAGTATCCAGGCTCAACCGCTAAAACTTTCGATGTCTTTCCATCCGGTTGTGACGTAGGTGGTCAATTCGCTTACGCTCAGGTCTTTGATGCCCAACTTTTCGAGGGTGCGCCCGCGCCGCCAATAGTCCGTGCGGTGGATGATGCACGCCAGGCGGATGACGCTGTTGATCCCGTTGACGGATACCCCGTATCGCTCGCCTAACGAGGCAATTGGCACCAGGCTCATGGGGACATCCTCAAAAATATAGCGGTGATTCATGGTGGCTGGCGCCTTGATGCCGTAGTAACCGCTTTGATTGTGGATGCGCTCGTGCAGCGTTTCGCCGGTTACATTGTATGCCAGCTCGAGCCATTCCAGCGCCGTGCGGGCGCGGATGCCAAGCGCCGAAGCAACGGTGACTCGCTCGCGATCCAGGATTTCCAGCACTCTCGCAACGGAGGGGGTGACGCCGTCGATGTAAAATTGAAAATCGCCGTGGGTAGCTTCGATCCACCCGGCGTTGAGGATGGTCAATCCGGGGTGAAAGATTGCGCCCATGTTGTTCAACCCGGTGTGCAATACATTGATCCCGTCGATGTACTGTGGGAAGGCGACCCGGATTTGATCGAGCACCAGAGACGTCCGCGAAGACGGTAGTGCTGCCAATGGAACGGCTTCCTTGATGCGGAAAATGCGCGCCTGGGCGGGACCGTCCGCGCGGCTGGCGTAGATGAACGTTTCCGCCTCCGCCAGGTTGACATCCGCGGTGCAGCCGCTGCGGCGCAAGATGACATCGAATTCAATCGAGCCCAACGTGCGCCCCGGATGAAGGATGATGGTTTGTCCATCCTTGAGATGGCAAGCCATTTTTTGCGCAATTTCGGCATGGGCGGAGGAAGGTAAAACCACCATGATCACCTGCGCATCTTTTAGAGCGGCGCTCATATCATCGGTGATGACGTTGATTTTTCCAAAACCCCGCGGACCGCCTTCGTAACTCTCCAGGTCGATCCCACCTCGCCGTGCGATGATCTCGATATGGGCATATGTGCGGTTGTACAGGGATACGTCGAAACCCAACAACGCCAGATGGGCTGCCATGGCTCTTCCGCCGTGCCCCGCCCCAACAATCGCAAACCGAGAAATTCCGTTCATCGACCCTTATCCTCCTGAGTTAAAGATGGGATTCAATCGCTGCTCTTCGCTGATTGGCTTGCCGGTATCATCCAGGGCGACGCAGGCGCCAGCAACAATTGCGGTTTTTACCACTCCCCTGGCAAATGGGTTGTTCTTTAATTGTGGCGCGTCCAGAATACCCACGCGGACGGCTTCAGCCAGATTGTCGGCATCGGCGAAAGGATCGGCGGAAGGCATCAGGGTGGCAATTGCCGCCAGGGTGACCTTTGCTTCAGCGACCAAATGATCCCTTCTGCGAATCACCATCGGGTCTTCTGCCATGTTGGGCTGCCCATGAAGGGCGTTATCGATGGCTTTGCGCGCTATTTTGGCTGCTTCGATCACGTCCGCCGCTGTGGCGGCGTGATCGGCTTCGGTGTGACCGACGATGTGGACGATGTCCGGTCGAAGTACCATTTGCAAATAAACGCTGGCAGCCAAATGAGCGCGGGCAGCGGCAATGTCAAGCGGATAGGAGAGCAAACCGGTGCGAGTCTGCTCCCAAATGCGGAAGTCGGGTCCAGCCAGCGGATGAATCAATTCCAGAATTGCCAGCATTTTGGCAAGGTCCATGGCGTCCGAAAGCCCGGGCGGGCTGTTGAACATGAGTTGGGCGATATAGTCGCGCACGCCAAAGACTTTGGCGTTGTAAGCGGACAAAAACGCGGAAACAACATAGATCACATCCGGGGCATCGCGCATACCCCAATGATGAGGCTCGTTCAGCTCAACCGGGATATTGCGCTCGCCGTACCACTCCATTACTTGCTGGTGTTCGCGGATCGAACCGACCAGATCCCAGGGTCCGCGCCCATCCATCTGGTTGAACCAGAACAAAGGAATAGCGCACCAGGCATTGTTGATGGTTTGAAGGTACATCTCTGCCAGGCGGATGAAGTCGTCGGTGCCGGAATAGGTGCGCAACAAAGGATAATTGCCCGTCCGGCTGGCTTCGAATAGCCTGGAATAATCCTGGGCGGAGCGAACCGGCACGCCGCCGGCGCCTTTGCGGCGAGGATCCTGCCGCTCGGGGTGAAAGAAATTCTCCTGCGCATCCTGATCGATGCCCAGCGAAATTACGTCCAAAACCCGGGCTTCAGCGATTTTGCGGATGCCATCGACGGTATCCTCCAGGGTGGGCAAGCCAAAATGATGGCGCAGAAGTGGATAGGGCGCTTTCCATAGCCTGCGTTGGATGGTGGTCTGCGGATAAGAATCTTCGCGTTCCTCGATCGCGCGTTCACCTTTTAGAAAAGCGATCACATCTTCGCTTACTTCCGACCCATCAAAAATTTGCTCAAAGAAACCTGTTTTGCGCGCCCGTTCCGCGACCGGCGGAGTCCCGGCGAAGGCGAAGCGTACTCCGGAGGAGCGAAGTTCGTCGGCGGCTTCGGCAAATTCGCCCAGCAGCCGTTCCCCGGTTTCGGCTGTCAGCCGGTAGGAGACGCCCACCAGATCCGCCTTTTCTTTTTTTGCGGCAGCAATGAAATCCTCAATCGATACTGCCGGACCCAAAAACACGGTATGCCAGCCAGCCATCTCGGCGAGGCGTAGAAAATTGCTCACCCCGGCAACATGCACGCATTCGCCCAATGCACCAGCTACAACTGTTTTCATGGCGATCTCCTTTTTATTAAAAAAGATCAATTTGTCTAAAAAATACGGAGAAACGTTTTGCAAGTAATTGGATAACGAATTCATCCACCGATTCGTTTAAGTAAAGTTTCGGTGAGAGTGATTTGATGATAATTGCTGGTTAAGTTGAGTGTAAATGATTATAACAAAATTTTCCACGCATCCACGGGTATAATTATATTCATGGATTCGCTGGTGACGATCCGCCGCTATCAATTACCTGACCGGGAAGCGTTATTTCGCATCGCGGCGGACACGGCGTTTTTTGGGGAACCTGTGGAAGTCTTTATGGATGATCGGCGCGTCTTTCTGGATGCTTTTTATGCTTATTATCCAGATTATGAACCTGAACACTGCTGGGTAGCCTGCGTTGATGCAGTTGTGGTTGGCTTTCTAACCGGTTGTGTGAACACGGAGCGCCAACGAGAAATCACGGCAAAGGTGCTTGAGCCGGCGGCTTTGCGGAAAGTGATCAAGGGAGAATATCGCATTGGCAGGAAAACATGGGGGTACCTGCTGCGCTATTTTCTGGGTAGATTACGAGATGAGGAACCTCAGGTGGATGTACACCGCTACCCGGCGCATTTTCATATAAACTTGGATCGCAACTGCCGCGGCGCGGGAATTGGCAGGCGGTTGATATTGAATTATATCGATGAACTCAAATCAATTGGCGTTCCTGGAGTTCATCTCCTGACCACCGATTACCACCAAATTGCCTGCCGCTTATACCACAGTCTCGGTTTTGAGTTGATTGACTCCAAGAAAACCCGTTTGTGGAGCGGACAAATCAAAGAACCGGTAGAAAACCGATGCTATGCCATGCCCCTTTTGCGTTAAATCCGCATGAAAAAATGCACAGACATTTGCAAAGTGGGTGTTTATTTGCTAACATGGTGTATAACGTATTAATTCCGCGAAAAATGGATGGTTTATTGGGTTGCATTCAAGCCAATCGCGTTTCCCGGAAAAATAGGCTGGGCAAGGGGAAAACTTAATAATTTACAGGGTTTGTAGGATGGTGGGATTGATCGACCGTGAATGACCCAAACGCATTGCCAGGCAGATTGACGAAAAGCTTGCGCAGTCAGGTTCGGATTGTCCTCCTGGCGGTATTTTTGGTTTTTTTAATGCTGGGGAGTGGTGGAATTTGGTTTTTTATCTACCGCACCGAACAAGTCTCATGGCAGGGCCGGCAGCACGAAGCGGCTGAGAATGCAGCTCATACCATTGAGCAGACCCTGGGTCGAGTAAAAGGAGCGCTTTTCTGGCTGGGTAATTTTGGCGATCTGGCAAGCCTGGAAGATCCGGTCGTCATCCGGACTTTTGAAAGCCAGATCCCCGATCTGGTTGAATTTGTTTACATGAATCGTGACGGGGAAATCATTTCCGCGGCCTCGCTGGATAATGAAGTACATTTGGCGGATTCAAACATCCTTCCGGTTTCGGTTTGGTTCGAGCCGGCAAAAAATGGTCAAACCTTTGTCAGTGATCTGCAATTCAACAAACGGAATGAGCCTTTTTTGATCCTGTCCGCGCCGGTAATTCGCAATGGCAACATTCTTGCAGTGCGATTGAAAATGGATATCCTTTGGGGGGTTATTGAGCAGTTCCGGTTTGGTAAACAAGGGCGAGTATACATCATCGATTCGAAAGGTACGGTCGTTGCCCATTCCGATCAAAAAATCGTTCTAGATCAGACCAGTCTGCGCAACCGCGTGGAGACCACCGCGATCATGAGTGCCAACCTTCACCGCTGGTCAGGCGAATATGTCAATTTTCAAGGAATTTCTGTATCTGGGGTGAGCGAATATATAACAGGAACGGATTGGATACTGATCAGCGAGGTGCCCACCCGTGAGGTGTATCAAAACACCGTTATGGCTGCTATTTTATTATTGGTGGGTTTGTTAGTTCTCGGTTTATTATTGGTCCCGGTATTTTTTGTTGTCTTCGACCGGTTATTGATCAAACCGCTGGGTGTTCTTACCTCCGGTTCGGAGATGATCGGTGAGGGCAATCTGGATTTGCGCATTCCTGCGATTGGCGTTATTGAATTCGACGAACTGGGTAATTCGTTCAACAAAATGGCGTCAGCACTCAATGAACGTGACATTGCCTTGAAAATTCAATATAATGTACTTCAACGTGAAATAGTTGATCGTCAAAAGGCGGAAGATGCACTGCGGGTGCTGAACCAGCAGCTCGAATCCAGGGTGGAAGATCGAACCAAAGCGTTATCCGAATCGAACGAAAGGTTGATGAACGAAGTGGAAGAAAGAAAACGATTGGAACGTCTCTACCAAAACCTGATTGAACGTATGCCGGCCGTTTCGTACATGAGTTCCATCCAGTCGCTACTGGTATTCGATTTTGTCAGTCCACAAATCCTAGATCTGACTGGTTGGGATGCGCAAGCATGGCTGTCTGATCGGGATATGCGCAGAAATACAATTCATCCGGATGATGCGGAAGAAGTGGAAAACGGTTTATTGCATGCCGCTAAACACGCCCAACCGGTGCGCATGGAATACCGGGTGATCCATCGTGATGGCACAATTCTCTGGGTCGAGGACCACGCATCACCCCTGTTCGATTCCAAGGGACAGGTCGAATCGTATCAAGGCGTAATTCTGGATATTACAACGCGGAAGAATGCCGAGAGCGAATTGATTTACAACGCCTATCACGATACGTTGACCGGTTTACACAACCGCACCAAGCTGATCGAGCGATTAAATCAAATTTTTACCCAACGAGACAACTGCAATCATGCGATCTGTTTTGGATTGCTGTTCATGGATCTCGACCGATTTAAGATTATCAACGACAGCCTGGGGCACCGGATTGGCGATTTGCTCCTCGTTGAAACTGCCCGGCGTTTACAGGCGATTGTCCAGCCGTTGCATACCCTTTCCAGGCTGGGCGGGGATGAATTTGTAATCCTGGTCGAAGGGGAGGATGTACGCAAAGAATCCATCCAATTGTCCGACCGTCTGATGGCTGAATTTCGCGTTCCGTTCGTTTTGGATGAGCGTACGGTCTTTACAACCATCAGCATGGGCGTGGTGATCGATAATGGAGAATACGTCCAACCCGAAGATGTATTACGAGATGCCGACATTGCCATGTATCGAGCCAAGGCACGTGGAAGAGCCTGTTACGAAGTTTTCTCGAAACCTTTACTGGATCAGATGATCAACCGCCATCAGATCGAGGCGTTGCTGCGCAATGCCTTGGATCGAAACGAGTTCAACCTGTATTATCAGCCGATCGTTTCGTTGAAGGAAAACCGGATCACCGGTTTTGAGGCGTTGATCCGCTGGATCACCCCTCAACATGGCATGATCCAGCCGGCGGAGTTTATCTCTCTGGCAGAAGAAACCGGCATGATTCGGCAGATCGACCGCTGGGTGATGCGCGAAGCCTGCCGCCAGGTGGTGGAATGGCAAAAAAACTGCGCAACCACCTACCCGTTCTCCGTCAGCGTCAACCTTTCTGGTAGCTTGTTGCAGCAGGGTAACGTGATCGAGATGATCGGAGAGATCCTTGCGGACACCGGGCTCGCACCAAGTTCATTGAAAATCGAATTGACCGAGAGTGTGTTTCTGGAAACCTCGGATTCAATCAATGAACAGTTGAGGCAAATACGGGATATTGGCGTTCAGTTACAGATCGACGATTTTGGCACGGGCTATTCCTCGCTCTCCTACTTGCAGCGTTTTCCGATCACAACGATCAAAATCGACCGCAGTTTCATTGGCAGAATCGACGCTCAATTCTCCGGTACCGAAATTGTGCAGGCGGTGATCGTCCTTGCAAAGGAATTGGGGCTACAAACCATTGCCGAGGGGATCGAAACCTTCAGCCAATTGCACTGGTTGAAGGAAGCCGGTTGTGAATTTGGACAAGGTTATTTGCTTTACAAACCAATGGATGCCCAGTCCACCGAAAATTTACTCAAGAATCTAGAAAATAATGAGCACTTGTCTTCACGAGTTGAGTAGCCATTAAAAAACCACAGCACCCTGACCGAGCGCTGTGGCTTTTTGTTCAAAAAAAGTGGACTTAATGGAACCACAATCCGATCAAGCCGGAACCATTTCCAAAGGCAACCACCAGGCCAGCAAAGACCACCGAGACCATTGACATCAACTTGATCAGGATATTGAGCGAAGGACCGGAGGTGTCTTTGAGCGGATCGCCAACTGTGTCACCGACGACGGCCGCCTTATGCGCCTTGGAGCCTTTACCGCCATATTCACCAATTTCGATATACTTTTTGGCGTTATCCCAGGCGCCACCCGCATTTGACATTGTAATTGCCAGCGAAAAACCGGCAGCCAAAGTTCCGGCAAGCAGACCTAAAACCCCGGCAATGCCAAACAATATTCCAATCAAAACGGGGATGACAATGGCGGCAAGCGCAGGAGCGATCATTTCCGTCTGGGCGGAAGCAGTGCTGATTGCCACGCAGCGCGCGTAATCCGGCTTTTCGCGTCCTTCGAGGATACCAGGGATTTCATGGAATTGGCGGCGGACTTCCTGAACCATCCCGGCGGCTGCGCGTCCGACGGCGCGCATGGTCATGGACGAAAAAATAAAGGCGGTGCCAACCCCGGTAAATATCCCTGCCAAAACCGCTGGGTTTAGCAAGGTCACATTGTAGTATTCCATGAAGTGCTGCATTGTCATGTGGCTGACTTTGACGATTTCGCCGCCAATCACAAGTTCCTCAATCCCGCGCAGTTCTTTCAATACCAGGCGGATTTCTTCCAGGTAGGCTGCCAACAGTGCCATGGAGGTTAATGCCGCAGATCCAATGGCAAAGCCTTTGCCGATCGCGGCGGTGGTGTTGCCGACCGCATCAAGTTGATCTGTGCGTTCGCGCACGATGGCTTCGAGTTCTGCCATTTGGGCATTGCCGCCGGCATTATCGGCGATTGGTCCGTATGCGTCGGTTGCCAGGGTAAAGCCCAATGTGGAAAGCATTCCAACGGCGGCAATGCCGACGCCGAA
Organism: Bellilinea sp.; assembly: GCA_037442545.1. Taxonomy (GTDB): domain Bacteria; phylum Chloroflexota; class Anaerolineae; order Anaerolineales; family Anaerolineaceae; genus Bellilinea. Next base: position 2,178 of record JBBIQB010000046.1, on the reverse strand, counting down.
CAAGCCCATCAGCAGATTGCTCGCACCGCCGGCAACGTAGTAGCTGGTAATGATGCCAGCCACGACGGCTGCAACCGGCAGACCACCGGACTCCATGCCGACCGCAAGCCCTTCAATTAATGTTGTCGCAGGGCTGGTATGCGCCTGCGCGGCGATATCGCGGGTGGGTTGGAAGGCGTGAGAGGTGTAGTATTCGGTGGCTTTTCCGACCAGAATACCGACGACCAAGCCGACGAGGATACAAATCCAAATTGCCAGCCAGTTCGGTAAACCGAGCAAGTACAGCAGCGGGAGAGAAATTGCGGCGATGCCGACCGAGCTAAAATACAAGCCTTTGTTCAAGGCGTTGATCAAGGTTGCCTGGTCGGCATCCTCGCGGGTGCGAACAATGTAAATGGCGATGATCGAAAGGAGAATTCCCACCGCCGCCAGTGCGATGGGCGCAGTGATGTACATCAATCCTGTGACAAGCTCGGAATTTCCGGCATAAAAATTCGGGTTTGCCATGCTGACTGCGGCAACTCCCAATGCGGATGTGGCAAGAATGGATCCGGCATAGGATTCATACAAGTCTGCGCCCATGCCAGCCACATCGCCCACGTTATCGCCAACATTATCCGCGATGGTGGCCGGGTTGCGGGGGTCATCTTCGGGTATATTGGCTTCGACCTTGCCAACCAGATCCGCGCCGACATCGGCTGCCTTGGTATAAATGCCACCCCCTACGCGGGCAAACAGCGCCTGGGTAGAAGCGCCCATGCCGAAACTGAGCATTACAGCCGTAATTTGAGGCAGCGGGTTGGCGGACAGGCTAATGAAGTTCTCGGGGAGAATTAACGGAAAGATGGTGTACAGTAAAAAGAACCAGGCGGTGATGTCCAGCAGGGCAAAACCAACCACGACCAATCCCATCACGGCGCCTGCCCGCAAGGCAACCTGAAGACCGTCATTAAGACTTTTACTGGCGGCATAGGCAGTTCGGGCAGAGGCATTGGTGGCGGTCTTCATGCCAAAAAAGCCGCATAACCCGGAGAACAAACCGCCAGTGATAAATGCGAACGGAACGATGGAATTCTGTAATCGGAAATACGCTAAAACCAGGAAAAGGATGAATAAAACCGCAAACACGATTCCGACCACGCGGTATTGGCGGGAAAGATACGCCATTGCGCCTTCGCGGACTGCCTGGGCTATAAACTGCATTCGCTCATTGCCTTCCGGCAGCCGCATCATACGCACATAAAAATACCTGGCAAAAAATAATGCGATGATGGCTGCGATGGGTCCAAGCCACCACAACATGGGTATCGGTTCCCGAAAAGCCTGAGTTTCAGAAAAAAACGACGACCAATACAAAAAATCCATTCTTTATCTCCCTTAGCCGGATATTTAGGTTGTCATACAATTAATTGCTGCGGCAAAATTATACTGGATTTGAGACCGTTTTTGTAGTGCCATTGATCAATTTAATGCACGGAAAAACGCGAGGGTGCGCTGAGCAGCGAATTCGTGTGTGATAAAATGATTCTTCAAATTCGACTTCACCAAGGTGTTTATATGCTCTACGCGGACACAATTGCCGAGGCTGTTCAGGTTCGATCACAACAAATTCAAAATACCATTCAATTGATGGACGAGGGGAACACCATCCCGTTCATCGCCCGCTACCGGAAAGAAATGACCGGTGGATTGGATGAAGAGCAATTGCGCCAAACCCAACAATTATTGGAAAAATTGCGGGCATTGGATGAGCGCCGAAAAACCATGCTTACATCCATCGAGGAGCAAGGTAAACTTACTCAAGAGTTGCGCACTGCTATCGTCAATGCGGAATCGCTGACCGAACTTGAAGACCTGTACGCGCCGTACCGTCCCAAGCGGCGCACTCGCGCCAGCATAGCCCGCGAAAAAGGTTTGTTGCCCTTGGCGGAGATGATCCTCCAGCAAACACGAACCCAGGAGAGCATCGATCAAATTGCTGGGAGCTATCTGGGCGATTCGGTACTCACAGTGGAGGACGCGCTTTCGGGCGCTCGCGATATTGTCGCGGAGACCATTTCGGATCACGCGGATGTGCGCGCCCGGGTGCGCGAAAAGGCAATGCGATACTCCCTTCTCCGGGCGTTGTCGTCGGCCGGCTGGGTCCGGGTGCTGTACCCAAACCCCGTGCCCAGGAAG
>JBBIQB010000045.1:12102-20943 GCA_037442545.1 Bellilinea sp. | reverse complement strand
GTACGATCCGGCATCCGGGGTGGGAAACTTCAAAATGGTTTGCGAACAAACCGCGCGCATTCCGGCGTCGGCGGTTGCGCGGGCAACATCTTCTTCAAAATAATACATATCAGCAAAGCTGGTGATGCCGCTGCGAATCATCTCGGCGCATGCCAGGCTGGTGCCAAGCCGGACGAAATCCGGCGAGACAAATTCACGTTCCACTGGCATCATGTAGCCCAGCAGCCAGACATCCAGACGCAGGTCGTCCGCCAGCCCACGTAGCAGCGTCATCGGCACATGGGTGTGGGCATTGACCAGCCCCGGCATCAACACCTTGCCGCCGCAATCGACGATCTCGGCAGTGGTGTACTTCGAAAGAATATCCGCTTCTGCCCCGGCTGCGAGAATCAATTCACCCCGAATCGCCACTGCGCCGGGGTTGTACAGGTTGTAGCGGGAATCCATTGTGATCAAGATGGCGTTTTTTAAAATCTTGTCCGCGTGATTGGTCATGGAATCAATGCTCCAATTCTTGGGTTTTTGAAGGAAGATTGCGCCGGATAAAATCCAGGGTTGTCCGTACTGCCCAACTCATCCCCAGTTGAGGCGGTCCGCCAAACGAGCGGCTGGCTTCATGGCTGCCTTCGGGCGTGCGTAAAAAAAGGAACAAATTTTGTTGCTCCTTGCCGGGATAATAACCGGCTGCCAGAATCACGCTGGTGTGCGACGGCAAGGGGGGCTTGTGGATGAACGATGCCAGCCTGTCGGGTGGTAGTTGCACGCTGGTGCAGGATAAACGCTCCGCTGGAAGCCCGGCTTGTTGGAGCAGGGTGTCGAAGTCATCCGAAAAACCGGTAGTGGTGATGACAAGATGCCAACCCAACTGGTTCAAGCGCTCGACAATGACCGCTTCCAGCGACTGTTGGTTCTCCCCGTAAATGTGAACGCCCATGCGCTGGCGGATTTCCGCCGCGATGGTCTCGATCATCCGTTTGGCTTCCGATTCGGACGTGGCTTTGGCTGTGATGCGAATATCGGTTTGACCTGGGTGTGCCAGTAGTCCCACGGTCGGATTCGACAGGGTTTCCAGGTCGCCAATCCATTCGTCCACCTGGGATTCGCCCACCCCGGTGGCGTGGAGGACATGCGCCAGAATAACGTCTTGCAGCGAAAACCGCCCGCGGAGCAGCGGCAATACCGATTGCTGTACGATGATCTCCATCTCGCGCGGCACGCCGGGCAGGCACAGGATGACCGACTGCCCGGTATCATAATAAAACGCCGGTGCAGTCCCCACCGGATTGGAGATTGCAACGGCGCCCGCAGGAAGGTATGCCTGCCGGCGGTTGTTTTCGGTCGGCAGGCGATTATAGCGGCGGTAGCGCTCCTGGATTTGCCCCCACAGTTCGGGATGGAAAATCAGATCCTGTTGAACTGCCTGCGCGACTGCCTCGCGGGTAGGATCATCCACCGTGGGTCCCAAACCGCCGGTGGTGATGATGATCTGTGCCCGGTTGAGGGCTTCGCGCAGCATGGCTGCAATGCGGGCGGCGTTGTCGCCGATCAACGTGGCGCGGTAAATATCCACCCCGTAATCGCGCAGCGTGCGGGCGAGATAGGCGGTGTTGGTGTCCTGCGTTTCACCCAGCAGGAGTTCCGTCCCGATAGCAATAATCTCTGCGATTGGCATAATTCTGAATCTGGGCACAACATAGTGCAGGAGTAATGATAAACAAAGTTTAACACAAATCAATGCGAAGGCAAACTCATTCCCTTATCGTTGTTGTTCAAAAGCGGGGTAGAATAAGGCATCCGGGGAAAGAGGTCGATCAAATGCCGTCCAAGCGCCAAAAATTCGGTTCGTGGGGAGAAAAAATTGCCGCCGCGATGATTAAAAATCACGGTTACATCCTACTGGGGCGCAATGTGCGCACCCCGTACGGAGAAATCGACCTGGTGGCGCAAATCGGTGATACCATCGTTTTTATCGAAGTCAAAACCCGATCCAATGATGAATATGGCATGCCGGAGGAGGCGATCAATCCGCGCAAGCGGGAACACATGCTCCACGCGGCGCAGCACTACATGCAGGAGCAAAGCCTTTTCGAGGGCGACTGGCGCATCGATGTGATCGCCATTCGCGGCAGACAGGGGCAGGTGGATGCGGAAATCGCGTGGTTCGAAAATGTTTGTTCATAACGCGCCGGTTCGGGTAATTGTCATAATCGGACCGACCGCTGTGGGCAAAACGGAAATGGCGCTCCGCTTGGCGCAGCGATTCAATGGAGAAATCGTATCCGCCGATTCGCGCCTGTTTTACCGCGGCATGGATATTGGCACCGCCAAGCCAACCCAGGAGGAACGCCGCCGGGTGGTTCACCATCTGGTGGATGTGGCTGATCCGGACGAAGTGTGCAGCCTTGGCGCGTTCAAGGAGGCTGCTCACCAGGCGGTGCTGGATATTCACCGCCGCGGGCGGCTGCCGTTCGTTGTGGGCGGCACCGGACAATACATCACGGCGCTGATCGAAAACTGGAGTGTGCCCGCCCAGCCAGCCGACCCGCTGTTGCGCCGGGTGCTGGAAAACTGGGCGGCGCAAATTGGCCAGTATGCCCTGCATGCCCGGCTGGCGCTGCTGGACCCAGCCGCCGCGCAGGCGATTGACGCGCGCAATTTACGCCGCACGATTCGCGCGCTGGAGGTGATTTTCAAAACCGGCGAACGATTTTCTGCGCAGCGCAGACGAGGTGCACCGCCGTATCATGCGCTAACAATTGGTTTGCAGCGTCCGCGCAGCGATCTTTACCAGCGCATCGACCGGCGCATCGAACAGATGCTGGCAGACGGTCTGGTGGACGAAGTGCGCGCGCTGTTGGAGAAATACCCGCCGGATTGTTCTGCCTTCTCTGCTATTGGCTACCGCGAGATGATTGCCTATCTGCTTGGCAACACGTCGTTGGAAGAGGCAATTGCCGCCATCCAACGCGCGACGCGCCAGTTCGTCCGCCGGCAGGCAAACTGGTTCAAGGCAAATGACCCGCACATCCACTGGTTTGAGGCGCAGACTGGCACTCCGGCACAAATCGAAAGCCTGATCAACGCCTGGCTGACGACCGCGCCAGCGCTTTTGCAAACCGAAGAATTATAAAACGGGCGCGCAGCCCGTTTTATTTCTACCGGATTTAATTGTTGCTTGCCATCATCGGCACGCCGCTCTTTTTGGGCAGCGGCGGGGGAAAGATTTTTTCAAATTCATCCCTGGAAATGGTTTCCACCTCGAGCAGTTTTTGTGCCACGGTGTCCAGCTTGTCGCGGTAATCCATCAGGATCTGGCGGGCTTGCTGGTAGGCATCGCTGACTAGGCGGCGGACTTCCGCGTCGATTTGCTCGGCAACCGCCTCGGAATAATCACGCTGTTCGGAAATCTCCCGTCCAAGAAAGATCAATTCTTCTTTCTGTCCGTAGACCATGGGTCCCATTTCGCTGCTCATGCCCAGGCGGGTGACCATAGTGCGGGCGATTTGGGTAACCCGTTCGATGTCGTTGCCCGCGCCGGAAGTGATGTCGTCGAAGACAATCTCCTCGGCTGCGCGTCCGCCAAGTAAACCAACCATTTGGGCGATGAGTTTCTTGCGCGGCATGATGGTGCGGTCTTCGGTGGGCAGGGCGATGGTGTAACCGCCTGCCATGCCGCGGGCAATGATAGTCACTTTTTGCACCGGATCGTGATCCGGCAGGGCGTTCATCACCACGGCGTGACCGGCTTCGTGGTAAGCAATGATGCGTTTTTCTTCGTCTGAAATCAGCCGGCTCTTACGTTCCGGTCCGGCGATGACCCGTTCGATGGCTTCTTCGAATTCGGATTGGGAAATGCTTTTCTTGTTTCGCCGGGCGGCGAGGATGGCGGCTTCGTTGACCAGGTTTTCCAGGTCGGCGCCCACAAAACCGGGCGTGCCGCGCGCCAGGACGCTCAAATCGATGTTGGGTTCCAGCGGTTTTCCCTTGACATGCACTTTGAGGATGGCTTCGCGCCCGCGCACGTCCGGGCGGTCGAGCACGACGCGCCGGTCGAAACGACCCGGGCGCAGCAGGGCTGGATCCAGGATGTCCGGGCGGTTGGTTGCCGCCATGATGATGATGTTGGTGTCGGTATCGAACCCGTCCATTTCGACCAGCATCTGGTTAAGGGTTTGCTCGCGCTCGTCGTGACTGCCGCCCAGTCCGGCGCCGCGCTGGCGACCAACGGCATCGATTTCATCGACAAAAACGATGCAGGGGGAATGGCGCTTTGCCTGATCGAACAGGTCGCGTACCCGGCTGGCGCCAACGCCGACGAACATTTCGACAAATTCCGAGCCGGAAATCGAGAAAAAGGGCACGCCTGCCTCGCCGGAAACGGCTTTGGCAAGCAATGTCTTGCCGGTGCCGGGAGGACCAACCAGCAGAACACCCTTGGGAATGCGCGCACCCAGTTGGATGAACTTTTGCTGTTCGCGCAAAAATTCAACCACTTCCTTGAGCTCTTCTTTGGCTTCTTCCACGCCAGCTACATCGGTGAATGTGACCGTCGGATGATCACCGGTGAACATGCGTGCCCGCGACTTGCCGAAGGACATGGCGGCGTTATTACTGCCCTGCGCCTGGCGGAAAATAAAGAAGAATGCACCGATCAGGATCAGGAAGGGCAGAATGTAACCCAGCGCGGTTAACACACCCAACCACGGGTTGGGCGGCTTGATAAGGATTTTGAGCCGTTCCGGGTGCAACTGATCTTGGGTAACGCCCAGGTTGATCAGTTGTTCAACCAGGGTTGCTGAAGGTTCCTTGTTCGAAACGGCTTCGCTCAGGTCTTTGTAGGTTACGGTTAAACGGTTGTCGTCCTCTTCGATCTTCGTGACCCGCTGGTTCTTGATATCTTCTGCCAGCTGGTTGATGGATACTTCGGAGGTGCTGCCACGCTGGCTGAGGCTGTACATCACCATGGCGATGATGGCTACAAACAACAGCAGGTAGACGACGTAGGATTGATTGCGTGAACTCACGAATACCTCCAGGTTGGGTAAACCCAGCAATGGGTTTCACTACCATATTAGTTGAGTGAGATTATACCAATCTATCCAACCGCCTGCCAGCCCATGAATAAGGATTGCGGGTGATCTAATAAACTTCTTATGTTGACGAATCGGCTTTGACTCTCTATACTGGGTAGTGGATCATGACAGCGAACGGGAGGATTGCGATGAGTGAACAGGCGGAGAGCAGCGGTAAACCATTCGATGAACGGATTGTCGAATCCGAAAGCGATACCGAAACTCCGGCAGCGCCGCCGGAAGATCGGCCGATGGGCGCGGTCGAACCGCTGCCAGAGGAGGAATTGGTCGAATCCACCGGCGGGGTTGCGGCTGATGCCAAAACAACGGCTACGCTCTTGCCGCCAGAAGAGCTGACCAGCCTGTACGTCACCCCGGAGCGTATTCAGGGGCTGCACGACCGGGCAAGCATGGCATTGGAGCGTATCAAAAATGAGGTAAACAAGATCAGCGTGGCGACGGAATTGTTCGACCGCATCGAGCAATCCCGCCAGTTGCTCTTCGAACAACTCAACCGCTACGATGAAGCCGAGCGCGGGATTGTCGAGGTTGAACACCGTTTGGAATTCATCCAACGGGTAAAGGTGGCTTCGCGTACGGTCGGGATGCGCCTGTTTGCCTATGAATTGATCATCTTCATCATCCTGACCGGTTTGTTCATTTATACCAATCTGGAACCGCAATCCACAGCGATCAAAAACGCCAGTCCGCTGGCATCGGTCGATCTGGTGCAGTTCATCAATACGCTGATGTGGGGTGGATTCGGTGGCGTGGTTGGAGCCTTGTATGCCTTGTGGAAACACATTGCCTCCGAGCAGGATTTTGACCCGCAATATTACCTGTGGTATCTGACCAATCCATTGTTGGGCATCGCTCTGGGGGCGTTCGTTTTTTTGGTGTTTCAAGCCGGGTTTTTCTCGCTGACAGCAGGGATCGAGGAAGCGGTGACCATCCGCTCTGCCCTGGTGATCTATGTGTTTGCCTGGGTGAGTGGATTCAAACAGAACGTGGTTTACGAAATCGTGCGCCGCATTCTGGATGTTTTCCGGGTGGAATTGGGCGGCAAGAATGGCGAAAAGCCAGCCAGCGGATCGACCGGCTCGGAAACGACGATAAAAGTTCGTTAAGCCACTGCCTGAAGCGTATCCCAAACCTGGTTGACGTGGATGCGGTCGTGGGTTGCGACAAAACTGAGCAGCTCTTTGAGCGTGGTTGGACCGAAGATGGCATGGCGGGCGGTTTTTTGCCAGTCGGTTTCGGTCAGAACCAGCAATTTTTCCAGCACTGTGGAGCGCACCTGGGTAAATTCATCCAGGGCACTCGCGCCGTTTTCCTGAATGCTGTTCCGCTCTTCCACCCAGCCATCCGTTATCGCGGCTGGCAGAAAGGGGCGCGATCCAGCCAAAACGGCGTGGATGCGATCGAGATTGACTTCCCGATCGACATCGCGCAGGTGGCAGATGATTTCGGTCAGCGCCCAGTCTTTGGCAGCCGGACGTTGGCTCCACTGGTCGGGGGAGATAGAACGCGAAAACGTATCGATGACAGCCGGAGTAGTTTGAAGGGTGGCCAGAATGGCGTTGATCGAGTCGAATGTGGGGGACTGTGCGGCGGCGTTGATCGTTTCCAGCCAGGGGAGCACCTGTTCCAGCGATCCGCTGCGGCTGAACGGGTGACGTTCCATCTTGCAGTCGGCTTCCGCTTCTTCGCATAGCCAGAATGTCGGCAAGCCTAACTGTTCGGCGGGAAGAATATCATCCTCCAGACTGTTACCGATCATGACAGCCGGCTGCTGCTGCCAGCGCAATTCTGCCAGAATTTCCGCGTAATATGCCGAGTGGGGTTTGCAGAAATGCGCATTTTCGAAAGCAGTGATTTTGGTAAATCGGTACTGGTCGGCGGGTAACCCTGCCCATGCCAAGCGCTGCTCGATGGCGGTGCGCGGGAAGAGCGGGTTGGTGGCGATGATACTTTGCCACCCTTTGGCAAAGACTGCCTCGACCAGCTCCACCGCCTGGGGGCGATAGGTGGTGAGCGATTGCAACTGAGGAAAAATTTCGCGGTAGAACTGGTCGATTACCGGGCGGAGGTCAGCCTTGCTTACGCCAATGCCAGGATAAAACAGAGCATCGAAGGTTTCTTCCAGCGTGCGGGGTGGTAATTTTTTTACCAGCATTGCCTGCACCGCCGCGTTCATGGCGCGCATAAACCGCAGAGGATCGACCTGGGGGTGAAGGGCTTTTCCCAGCAGTTCGAAATAGTGCTGGATGAAGGGCAGTATGTCATTGCCCAACAGCGTATCATCGAGGTCGAAAAGCACGGTCAGGCTCATGTATCCTGCTCCTCGCGGAAAGAGGGTGGGAGGGGATGGCATTCTCCACAGCCAATTTCGGGTTCATTGACGACGCGGTAGGTTTTATTGCAATAAGCGGATACCACCACCTTGCGCCCCAACCCCAGTATGCCGCGTTTGACCCGGGCTTCCAGCACCATGTAGGAGCAGGCATTGGCGCGGGTTATGCCAGGCACTGGGCAGGTTTTACATATGTCCGGGGTCCAATGGTTGGGCGCGGGCACATTTCCAATCAGGCGACATTCTTCGCGCTTGCGCCCGCGGTAGTAGTCCCCGAAAAAATAGCGGCATTCAAAGCCCGCCGGCGTTTTCATGAAAGCAATTCAGCCTTACTGTACGCGGGTGACATACGTTCCCGTTCGCGTATCCACGCGAATGGTGTCCCCTTCTTCCACAAAATTGGGTACTTGCACCTGAATGCCGGTTTCAACGGTGACCGATTTGGTCACGCCGGTAGCGGTATCGCCGCGCACAGCAATTTCCGCGTAGGTGACCTTGAGATCCACCGTGGTGGGCAGTTCTGCATCGAGCGCTTCGCTGCCGTAAAAGGTCAATTTTACCGGCATTTCTTCCTTTAAATAATTTGCGGATTCTCCGAGAATATCGGCGCGGATGGCGTACTGCTCGAAGCTTTCCACATCCATAAAATAATAGATTTCACCGTCGGTATAGAGGTACTGGGCATTGTGGTAATCCAGACGCGCATCCTGAACCCGGTCACCGGAGGAGAAAGTTTTTTCCAGGGTCGATCCGGTGCGCAGATTGCGGGCTTTGATGCGGATGGTCGCGTTACCGCGGCCCGGTTTGTGGTGGCTGTATTCGAGGACTTTATATAAGTTGTTATCCAGCTCGAAGGTTACGCCTTTACGAAGATCATTGACGTCAATCATAAAATTACTTACCTTGTATCCTTTGATGGTTTTTGATCGGCTCGATTATAGCGCACAGGCGCAGGCGTGACAAGGCAAAATAAAACGCCCTCCACAGGGGAAGGCGTTCGTAATCATTGGCAAGGATTTAGCCGAGCTTGGGCTCGATCAAGCCGTAGGTGCCGTCGCGGCGGGTGTATAACACGTTGATGGCATTGGTATTAGCGTTGAAAAAGACGAAGAAGTCTTCATGCCCCAACAGTTTCATTTGTTCGATGGCTTCCATTTCGTCCATCGGTACCAGCGAAAACGTCTTGCGGCGGGCGATCACCGGCGCTTCTTCGCTTTCCGCCTCCACCGGAGAGGGTTCCGGTGCAACCTCTGAAGCGGGGGTGCCATCACCGCGCCCGCGCTGGCGTTTGCCTTTGAAACGGGAAATCTGGCGCTGCATTTTATCCACAGCTTCGTCGATGGCTGCAAACAGATCGTCGGCGCGCTCTTCGGCGCGCAGGATTGTATCGCGCGCCCGCACGGTCAGTTGCGCCAC
>JBBIQB010000045.1:0-12092 GCA_037442545.1 Bellilinea sp. | reverse complement strand
CGCAGGATATAGCCCTTCCCACGAATCGTAATCTGGGCAACCTGGCGGTCAGCCGCGCTGCGCGCGGATTTGACGTAGGATAAATCGACCCGGGTGTCTTCCACATCGCTGATCAAACGATTGATTTTGGACACCTTTTTGATTACATAATCTTGAATCCGGTCGGTCAATTCCAGGTTGCGGGTGAATACTTCAATTTGGGGGGTCATGCATTCCTCCTTCACAAGGATTTGATGGGGTAGAGAGCAATACTCCGATCAGGTTGGATGTAGTATACCTTAACTTTGGTCAATATGAACCGCCCTGGCGAGGGTTAAGGCGTATACCCGGACTGCGCCCGCGTTTTTCAAGGCGGCGGCGCAGGCGGAGAGCGTGGCGCTGGTGGTGGCAACATCATCGATCACCAATACCTGCCTGCCGGCAAGGCGGGTAGGATCAGCCCCGAAGGCATGGCGCACATTTTCGTGCCGTTCCTGGGCGCTCAAGCCAACCTGGGTGCGGGTTTCGCGGGTGCGGGCGAGCAATTGTTTCCCATACGGAATGGATAGCGTCCAGGCAAAGGTCTGCGCGAGCAGCCCGGATTGGTTGTAGCCTCTTTCGCGTTGTCTTTTTTCGCTCAGGGGTACCGCGCAAACCCAATCCACTGCCCAGTCTTGTTTTCGGAACAATTCCACCAAAACCTGGCTGAGACATTCCGCCAGGGGTAGGTCGTTTTTGTATTTCAGGCTATGAATTGCGGAGCGCATGGCGCCTTGATACACGCTGACCGAGCGCAGCGCTTCAAATTCGGGCGGATTTCGGCGGCAGTCCGGGCAGATTTCAGTCTGAACGAAAGGGAAATTGCAGCGCGGACAGGCTTTTTGATGATCGATGGGGAGAACTTGAGCCTGGCAGGCGGAGCACCAGCGCGCGCCGCTCTGCCCGCACGAAGCGCAGCGCGGTGGATAAACCCAATCTACCACATTCCAGAACAGATGCTGGAGGTGGAAGAGGGTGGTGGGTTCGCGGATGTGCGCCATCCAATCCCGTTCGGTTCGTCTGTGACGCTGGTTAAGCTGACCCGATTCGGATGGTTGTGTAGTTTAGTTGAACATGCCGCCCAACATGGATTGCATCAGCCGCAGGGCGGCCGGGGTTAAAAGCACAATCATCAACGAGGGGAAAATGAGCAACGCCATGGGTATCAGCATTTTGAGCGGCGCTTTATGCGCTTCCTCTTCGGCGTGCTGGCGGCGTTTGACGCGCATTTGGTCGGATTGAATGCGCAGCACTTTCGCCATGCTGACGCCGAGTTGTTCGGATTGGATCACGGCGGCAACGAAACTGGTCATTTCGGGAATGCCAACGCGGTCAGCCATATCCCGCAGCGCTTCCCGGCGAACCTTGCCGAGCTGGATTTCCTGAATGACGCGGGCGAAGGCAAAGGACAGCTGCGATTCCCATTTTTCGCTCACCTTGGACAAAGCGGCATCGAAGCCGAGACCGGCTTCGACGCAGATGGTCAGCAAGTCCAACGCATCGGGCATGGCGCGACGGATTTCCTTTTGACGGCGGGAAATTTTGCTGGAAAGCCACAGTTGCGGAAAGAAATAACCGAGGAAACCAAACAATGCCGTAGCCAGAATGATGCGGCTGAGCGGCCACTGGGTGGCGCCGACCGTGAACACCAACAATATCAAGCCTGCGAACAGCACACCGATTACGAATTGCAGGGCGAGGATCATGGTGGCATCCACGTTCGCCGGGCTGCCTGCCAGTTCCAGCTTGCGGTTGATCGAATTGAGCGCGTTTTGTGGGGTGAAGCGGGTGGCAAATTCCCCCAATTTGCGCGCCAAGGGAAAGATCACCCGCTCGGAAAACGGCTGCGATAGTTCCAACTTGCGCAGATCGACCTGTTCACCGGTGCGGCTGAATTCTTCCAGGCGGGCTTGCAAGGCGCGCTCGTTTGCCAGTTCCGGGTTGCGCAATCCAATCACTGTCAGAATCACTGCACCGAGGATGACCAGACCAACGACGACAAAAATGATCCACATGTCGAATACCTCCTAGTCCTCTACCTTATACCTCGATGTCGGCGAGTTTGGTCATTGTAAAATAGCCGGATATGATCAGGATGCCGGAGACGCCCAGGGCAATATATCCGCAGGGTACGCTTTCCGGTCTAAAGAAGGTCATCATGTATTCGCGGTTGAGTAAGTACAGAATACCCACCACAATGATCGGCAGCAGGGAGAGGAATTTACCCGAATACATCACCTGGCTGGTTAAAACGCGGATTTCACCTTTGATGCGCACCCGTTCGCGAATGGTGAACGAGATAGTATCCAAAATTTCAGCCAGATTACCGCCAACCTCGCGTTGCACATTGATGGCAGTGATCACCAGGTCGAGATCGTCGGAGGGAATGCGCTTGAGCAGGTTGTCCAGCGCGCGTTCCATGGTGATCCCCAACTGCATTTCCTGCACCACGCGGCGGAATTCGTCGCTGATGGGGGCGGGCAGTTCTTTAGATACCGCTTCCATGGCCTGCATGGTGGAATACCCGGCGCGCAAACCGTTCACCATCAGGTTGAGCATGTCGGCAAGCTGTTCGTCGAATTTAATCAGGCGTTTGTTTTGTTGGCGGCGGACGTAGAAGCGGGGCAGAAATCCGCCGATCAGGGCGCCGGCAATGGCAGTAATGATACTGTACTGTCCAATGACGTAACCTACGGCGCCCATCACAATCACAGCAATGACGATGACCGCGATGTATTCCCCGGGTTTGAACTTGAGATCTGCCCGGCTGAGTTCCTGGGAAATGCGGTCTCCGAGGGTCGATTTTTCAACCCGCCGGTTCAACCAGTCGGTCAGCGGCGTAGATTTGCCTTTTTCGCTGACCAGTTCAGCCTGGTTGCGGGTTTCCACGTAGCGTCCCAGGCGTTCTTCGACCATGCTACGCTCGCTGGAAATCGAAACCACGATGCCGATGATCAGCAAAAGGAAGGCAAAACCGCCTCCGATCAATAACACTATGGTTGGGGTAATAATCATCAGATCACCTGCTTTCTGATCCTCAACAACCGGTGAGGGCTGGGAGGATTAACGTCTGCGTTCACCCATGCCCCACAAGGAAGGGGGCAGATGAATGCCAGCGGCTTCGATCTTTTCATAGAAGCGCGGGCGCAATCCGGTGGGGCGCAGCCGCCCGACAACTTTGCCGTTTTCGTAACCTGCCTGATCGAATAGATGGATGTCGGTCATGGTGATGACATCCCCTTCCATTCCCGCCACTTCGGTGATGTTGGTCACCTTGCGGGTGCCATCCCTCAAACGTTCCTGATGAATGATGACGTCGATAGCGGAAGATACCTGTTCGCGAATGGCGCGGACGGGCAGGTCCATGCCCGCCATCATCACCATCGTTTCCAGGCGGGAGAGGGTATCGCGCGGGCTGTTGGAGTGCAGGGTGGTCATGGAGCCGTCGTGGCCGGTGTTCATTGCCTGGAGCATATCCAGCGCGGCTTCATCACGAATTTCACCAACGATGATGCGGTCCGGGCGCATACGCAGGGAGTTGATCACCAGCTGGCGGATGGTGATTTCGCCGCGTCCTTCGATATTGGGTGGGCGCGATTCCATCGTGACGACGTGCTCTTGGCGCAGCTGAAGTTCGGCGGCATTTTCGATGGTGATAATGCGCTCATCCGCCGGAATGAAGCCGGAGAGGACGTTGAGCAGGGTGGTTTTACCGGAACCGGTGCCGCCGGAGATGACGATATTCAGACGGGCTTTGACGCACGCATCGAGCAACTGTACCGCTTCGGGCGTGATCGAGCCGAATTGGATCAGTTGATCGACCGTGATTGGGTTACGGGCGAATTTGCGGATGGTCAGAACCGGACCAACCAGCGAGATGGGCGGGATGACGGCGTTAACGCGGGAACCATCGGGGAGACGGGCATCCACATAGGGCGATGACTCATCGATGCGGCGTCCCAGCGGTGCAACGATGCGTTCGATGATGCGCATCACGTGTTCATGGTTTTCGAAGGTCAGCGGAGCGCGCTGAATTTTCCCGCGCCGCTCGACATAGATATTCTTCGCGCCGTTGACCATGATTTCGGTGATGCTATCGTCGTCCAACAGCGGCTGAAGGGGACCATAACCGAGAATTTCCGCGGCAATCTGTTCGTACATGCGCGCCCGCTCCGGCCGGGAGAGCACGATGTTTTCTTCGTTGAGAATCTGCTCGAACAGTTCCTGAATGGTGCGGCGAACCTCAGCCACGCGGGTCACGTCCACATTGCTGTCCAGATTGGAGAGCAATTTGTTCTGTACGCGAGTCTTCAGGTCCTGGTAGGTATCTTGCGTGGTGGGCATTGAACCAGCGCCCACGCGGCGGTTTGAGATATTAGGGGTTGCCGGTGCGGAACCGGATGGCTTGCCCGGGCTGCCCGGTTGTGGGGGTTGATCACCCTGGATTCGTTTTAATATGGACATAATCGATTTCCCCTGTTAATACACCTTTACTTCCTTCCCGAAATTTCCTTTTCCGGGAAGGATTCGTCCTGCTGAATTCGTGCCAGGATATGTTCAGCCAGGTTGATCACGCTTCTGCTGACAGGATAGGTTCGATTTTCGAGTACAAATGGGATGCCCCGGTTGACCGAAAACGGGATGATTTTGTCATCCAGAGGGATTGCGCCCGCCATGGACTGGTGCAAGCTTTCACCGACTTTTTCGGGGGTGAGCTTCAATCGCCGGTCGAAGCGGTTCATCACAAATAACACCCGGTCACGCAGGTTGGTTTCGTTTGCCACCGTGAGGAACAGGCTGCAACTCTTAATGCTGGGAATGTCCTGAGTGGTGACCAGCAGAATGTAATCCGAGACTTCCAAGGCTGCCTGCACCGGTTCGTTGAGATAAGATGACGTATCGACAACGATGTAGTGGTAAATTTGCTGCAAAAATTGCAGCATTTTGCTAAATTGCTCGCCGGTAATCTCTTCGGCGATTTCCGGGCGGTTTGGGCAGGCGAGGATGTGCATGTCCGAGGTCTTGTGCCTGGTGACGACTTCTTCAACTACATCCGGATCGAGCTCATCCACCCGTTTGGTCAGATCATAGATGCTGTTCTTGCCCTGTTCGTTGAGTAGAACGGCTACATCACCAAACTGGATATTGCCATCCACAATGATTACCCGGTTATCGGCTTTCTTTAGCGCGACTGCCAGGTTTATCGCAATCGTCGTGCAGCCGACCCCGCCTTTCGGGCTGTAAACCGTCAGTATTTTGCCCCGCTGGAAGAAATTGACGCCGCTGCTTTGACGGTTTTCTGCCGCCAGAGAAGGGTAAGCGGGGGTTGACTTGGAGCGTTCTTCGGCTGCCATCTCTCCGGCGCGATTGACCGCCGAAATCAACTCGTCGATCATCGGCGGCTTGCTCAGGTAGTCGCGCGCGCCAGCCAGCATGGCGCGGCGCATATAATTGGGGTCGCTTTGAACGGAAAGGATGATGATTTGAGCGAAAGGTACTTTTTTGCGAATTCGCTCGGTGGCGGTAATGCCATCCATATCCGGCATGTTGATGTCCATGATGATGACATCCGGCTTTTCCTGAACCGCGAATTCGATGGCCTCCTGCCCGCTTTTGGCGGCGCCAAGCACTTCAACGGATGATTCGAATTGAAGCATCCGTCGAATGTTCTCTCGCGTTTCCTGAATATCATCAACGATTAAGACCCGAATTTTCTCCTGGGCTGGCATAAAGTCTCCCGTGTTGGCTGGATCGAAAGATCGACTGTTGGTACCCGTAAACTATTGTTGTGGAGGCAGCGGGGTTGGCACGCCCAGCGCCGGCATCTCGAGTTTATCGGTGCGCGGCTGCAAACCGTAGGGCAGTTTTGCCGGCAGAGGGATATTCTTTTGATCCATCAGATACTGCTGGGTGACCGCGTCGGTGACAATCGGGCGGGTATCGGTGGGGTTGCGCAACGCCAGATTGAGGTTGATTTCGCTGAGCAGCATATAATTCAGGGCAACCGCGTCCTGCGGGCTAACCACGAGTGTGATCGGAAAGGGCTCCGCGGCGATCTGCACAACCGGCTGGGTGGGCTGGGCTTGTTGTTCCTGCGGGATCGGGGTAGGTTGGGCTACCGGTTGGACAAATTCACCCACGCGCAGCACCACGGCATCCTGGATGACCGTCTGGCAAACCAGACGCGGTCGCTGTGGTTCGGAAGGAACGATGTAGAGCGGCTGGTTGAGGGTGGTATCCTGAACGGCGCGCCCCTCGTAAGCCCCGGCAGCCGGCGGGATGATCCCGGCGGAGGCGCGTTCCGGACCTGCCTGCTCACCACCCGCGGGACCAGGTCTTTCCACAATGCCTACCAGGTTGGGCAGTTCGGTCTGGAACTGCGTATCCATGTCCACCAACAACATGCACCCAATGACCATGACATGGTCACCGGGCGCCAATGAGTTGGCAACCGACGTCAGGCGGGTGGCAGGAATGGGCATGGCGACGAAGTCCTTGGGGACATCGAACGAATCGACTGAACCACCGCCGGGCTCGATCAGAACGGCTTTGGTGAGGGGCACACTGGGCTGCAGGTCGTAGCGAGCCCGCGAACCGAGCACCGATTGCATCTCGGTGATAAAGGTCCCCGCGACAAGAGATTCTTCGGGGTAGTCAATCATCATCACTTTGGCTTCGGTGATTTCTTCGCCCCGCTGAATGGTTTGGGTTGTGATGACAATTTGCACCATTCGGGATGCCGGTTCAGCCGTCGGCAGCGGTTGTGCGCTCTGTTGTTGTTGCATCTGGAGCCATAGGTAAACCGCCCCAACTGCAAAAATCAAAATGAGTGCCACCAGGATGATGATTCGCCCACCTCTTTTACCTTTAGCGGCCATGGAAAGTCCTCCTGAAAAGAAATTGTGTAGTTGGAAATGTGCGTCGAACACAACGAACGAATACGAGAACCAAGTTCTCGGATTTGAAAATGCCAGTGAGGGGGGAAGTCATAACAAATACACCACCATTATATATGATCAAACAAAATGTGCAAGAATAATGCCGCCTGGATTACCTTTGAATTTTGAAAGGTTTTTTAAATGATAAACCCTGTGATCACAGGGTTTATCGCCTTGGTTCGATGAAATCGCGACGCTGAAGATTAGATGGCGTTCATGATGTTGGAGAAGATGTTGCCGATTGCCGGGCCGAGCAGAGCAAGGATAACAATGACAACAACGGCTACCAAAACAAGGATTAAGGCATATTCCACAAGACCCTGGGCTTTTTCTTTCGGAGCGAATAACATGTTTTTTCACCTCCTTCCAGCTCAAAGATTATCCTTACCAAACTTAAACAAAATTATAACCAGATTGAATTTGGATTCAAGTCGTTTTAATTACAAACACCTTACAGCTGTCTACAAGGTGTACTGTGGGTTGGTAGGAGTTGGAAGACAGCCTCGAACGCATGGGTATCCACAGTCGATGACACCATAAGTCTCTCTGAATGCACGGTTACTGCTGTCTCAATGATGAAAGCCGTGGATTAAGCGATAAACCCTGCTACTGGGCAGGGTTTATCACTATGGTTGTCGTGCAGATATTGAATTAGATGGCGTTCATGATGTTGGAGAAGATGTTGCCGATTGCCGGACCCAGCAGAGCAAGAATAACGATCACAACGACGGCTACCAAAACAAGAATCAACGCGTACTCTACCAAGCCTTGGGCTTTTTCCTTCGGTGCGAACAGCATGGTTTTCACCTCCCTTCTGTTCATAAATTGTTAGATCAATTTTATACCTAAAAGACAAAAAAATACAAGATGATTTGCACCAATTTTCACTTTTTGAAACGATATTGGTCGGATTTCGTATACATAACAAGTGAAAATTCTTTCCCCAACCGGGGAGCAGCCAGGATTGCCTTCAATTCTTGTTGCGCTTCGTCTTGCGGAGGGCTATAATCAAATCAATGTTGCGATTGACATTTTCAACCACTAGGTACGGGAGGTACAATGAGCGATTTGTTTGAGCGGGTGACAGGTGATCAGGATATCATCAAGAAATTGCTTTCGAATGTGCCCGGTTTTAAGGGGTATCTCGAAAAGCGCAATCGCCGCCATTCGGACAAGCTGCTGCGCGAAACCATAGCGGCGCGCTATGAGCAACTGTGGCAGCGAATTTCCAGTATGCAAACCGAACTGATCCAATCCGGCGATCTGGGTTTGATCGACAACCTGGAAGCCGCGGCAATTAAAATTCGACAGTTCACCGATCGTATTCGCACTGCATCGTACGGTTACTCGGCATTTTTCGCCGTGGTCAAGGTGAAAAACGATGACCTGGCTCGGATTTACGAATACGACAATGCCATGTTCGATCTGGCGGACAACGTTTCGCGGGCAATTGACAATGTGGAGGCATCCCTGGGGAGCGAGGGCTTGCCGGCTGCGATTCGCAACCTGGTTTCCGCGGCGCAAGCCTGTGTCGATGCCTTCAATAAACGTGATGAAGTCATGATGGGGATTGCGGACAGCGCGGCAGAATAACGCAAATTGAGAGACTCTCGACAGGAGAATGAAAACCATGGCTAGAATTTTTGATGTTGTTGAATATCCGAGTGAGATGACCGATGAACTGGTGCATCGTTTTCCGGAACAGGGCATCGCGGATTTGCGGCTCGGTTCGCAGGTCATCGTCCGCGAGGCGCAAAATGCGGTTTTCATGCGCGACGGGCACGCATTGGATGTGCTCGGTCCGGGACGGCATACCATTACCACTGCCAACGTGCCCGGCCTGACTCGCTTGATCGGACTGGCATTCAACGACCGCACCCCGTTTACGGCTGAAGTCTATTACGTTTCCATGCGCGAATTTCCAGACCGCAAGTGGGGCACCCCGCAGCCGATTTTGGTGCGTAATCCGGGCATGGGCTTGGGGGTGGCGCTGTTGCAAGGCTTTGGGACGTACAGCTTCCAGGTCAAGGATGCACAGCAATTTGTCACCCAGATCGTCGGCGCGCAGGGCATGTACCGCATGGCGGATATTGAAAACCGCCTGCGTACTATGCTGCTTTCCAAACTCCAGGACTTGCTCGGCGAAACCGGTGCGACCAAGTCGGTGGCGGATTTGATTGGGCTGGTGGAGGAAATTGGCGCGGGTGTGCGCGCCAAAGCGCAGGATGATTTTGCCGCTCTGGGCTTGCTGCTCAAGACCTTCTATATTGGCAGCCTGAAACCCTCCGACAAATCCGCGGAGGAACTGCGCGCCATGGGTATGTTGGACATGGCAACCTATACCCAACTGCAGGCAGCCGATGCGCTGCGGGACGCTGCCCAAAATCCGAGCGGCGGCGCCGGTTTGACAGCGGGTATCGGCGCTGGGTTGGGGCTGGGAAATGTGATCACTCAGTCCCTGCAAGGCATGGCTCCTGGGGCGGCTGGCGCGCAGGGCGGTCAGGCGGCTGGCACAGCTGCCGGCGCCGCTGCCAGCGGCGCCATCCCGGCGGTGATGACTCCCGGCGAAGCCGCGGTATTCTTAAAAGTGTCCGAGGAGGACGTGATCGCTGCCATTCAGGCTGGCGATTTGAAAGCCAGGAAAATTGGGAGCGCGTTCCGCATCAGCAAGGAAGCCCTTGAAGAGTTTTTGAAGGGTTGATCCAAAGCACAACACATTCACGCCCGGGCATGTTCGAATGCCCGGGCGTATTTAATGGCAACCATTTTTGTCGCAATTAGCCTCATGGTATAATCGCGGGGCAGGCATTTTTTGGTTCGGGGATACAGGCATGAATCTTCACGAATACCAATCCAAACAACTCTTTGCAAAATACGGGGTACCCATTCCGCGCGGAAGGGTTGCCTCCAATCCCGGCGAAGCCAAGCAATTCGCCGAGGAACTGGGCGGCAAGGTGGTGGTCAAATCGCAGGTGCTGGTCGGCGGCCGGGGCAAAGCCGGCGGAATTCGACTGGCAAAGTCCAGTGAAGAAGCCGAAGAATTGGCAACGATGATCTTGGGCATGGAGATCAAGGGGCTGCCGGTGCGCAAAGTGCTGGTGGACGAAGCTGTCAGCATCGAGAAGGAAATCTACCTGGGGATTACTAACGACCGCACTTCACGCCAGCCGGTGTTAATGGCGTCTGCCGAGGGCGGGGTGGATATCGAGGAAGTAGCTTCCCGCTCGCCGGAAAAAATAATCAAAGTATTGATCGATCCGCTGCTCGGATTGCGCGAATACCAATCCCGCGACGTTGCCGTTTCCATTGACCTGCCGAAACAATTCTGGCGCGAATTTATGAACGTGGCAAGCGCGCTGTGGCGGGTTTACCGGGAGAGCGACGCGACCCTGGTAGAGATCAACCCGCTGGTGATCACCAAAGACCAACGCCTGCTGGCTTTGGACGGCAAAATGAGCGTGGACGATAATGCGCTTTTCCGGCATCCGGACATTGCCGAAAAACGAGACCTGGATGTCGAAGCCCCGGCAGAGATCGAAGCGCGCAAATACGGACTTTCGTTTATCAAACTGGATGGCGAAATTGGCTGCATGGTCAACGGTGCGGGACTGGCGATGGCGACGATGGATATCATCAAATTATTTGGCGGGCAGCCGGCGAATTTTCTCGATGTTGGCGGCGGAGCCGGCGCCGACAAGGTCGCGGCTGCGCTGCGGATTATCCTGTCCGACCGAAATGTGAAGGCAGTATTGATTAATATTTTCGGCGGCATCACCCGCTGTGATGAGGTGGCGCGTGGGATTCTAGCAGCCATCAAAGAGGTCAAGCCGAAAGTACCGATGATTGTGCGCCTGGTGGGAACGAATGCCGAAGAAGGACGGCGGCTGCTGGCGGCTGCTCAGATGATCACCGCGGAAACCCTGGTGGATGCCGCCCAAAAATCGGTCAATGTGACAACTGGAGGGCAGGCATGAGTATCCTGATTAATAAAAACTCGCGCATTCTGGTTCAGGGCATTACTGGGCATGAAGGTTTGTTCCATACCCAACAAATGGTTGCCTACGGCAGCAATGTGGTCGCTGGCGTGACCCCCGGAAAGGGTGGTGAATGGGTGCTGGACGGGAAAATCCCCGTGTTCGATTCGGTCAAGGTGGGCGTGGATGCAACCGGCGCGGACGTTTCGGTCATTTTTGTGCCTGCCCGTTTCGCCGCAGATGCGGTTTTCGAGGCAGCGGATGCCGGCATCCCGTTGGTGTTTTGCATCACCGAGGGCATTCCGGTGCAAGATATGATGGCGGTGCGCAAATATCTCGACCAAAAAGAGGTGCGCATGGTTGGTCCCAACTGCCCGGGCGCGCTGACCCCCGGCGAAGCCAAGGCAGGAATCATCCCCGGCAATATTGCCATACCCGGAAATATCGGGGTGGTTTCTCGTTCGGGAACGCTGACCTATGAAGTGCTGTATGCGTTGAAAATCAACGGGATGGGCGCCAGTACCTGCGTTGGAATTGGCGGAGACCCGGTCAATGGTACTTCGTTTATTGACGTGTTGAGCATGTTTGAAGCCGATCCGTACACGGACAAAGTGGTCTTGATCGGCGAGATTGGCGGAACGGATGAGGAAAAGGCTGCCGACTACGTTTCCCGCTTTATGACCAAGCCGGTGGTGGGGTTTATTGCCGGGCAATCCGCCCCTTCTGGAAAGCGAATGGGCCATGCCGGCGCGATCATTGAAGGCGGCAGCGGCACTGCCGCGGATAAAATCCGGGCGTTAAATAATGCCGGGGTGCGCATTGCCAGGCACCCGGAAGAAATTCCTGAATTGTTGAAAAGTTGAGCATCCCCCGATTAGGGAAAAATATAACAACCTTGTAAAAACGGCGCGGAGGCAGTGTCAATTGTGCCTCCGCGCCGTTCGATTTTAATTGTGTGCGCTTCTACCCTTTGCGGGATTGAATGTAACGTACCGCATCCTGCACCGACTTGATCTGCCGGGCATCTTCGTCGCTGATTGCCAAGTCGAACTTCTCGCTTAATCCGTCGATGAGGAAGAACTGATCCATCGAATCGGCTTTCAGATCCTCGATAAACCGGGTTTCCGGCGTGATTTCGCTGCTGTCAACCTTTAGGACTTCC
>JBBIQB010000044.1:0-21032 GCA_037442545.1 Bellilinea sp. | reverse complement strand
TCTCCAAATGATGTGACCAGCGACGATCGACTATGGGCACTCTTATCTTATTTATTAACCCCCTTGATCCCCATCATTATCCTGCTCATGGAGGACAAGAAAAGCCGTCCCTTCATTAGAGCTCACTATATACAGGCGTTGGTTTTAGGGGTCGCCCTGGTGGTCTTCAATATGATCATGGCGTTTATTCCAATCATAAATTGTATCACCCCGCTGGTTACACTCGGTTTGGTGATCTGGCTGGCAGTCCGCGCCAACAAGGGGGAATACATCACCCTGCCGGTCATCACCGATTTTGTCAAAAATCAAGGCTGGGCGTAATCTCATCCCAACAGAATGCTCTTCAACATGCTTCCACCGGGACAGTCCTGCCCGGTGAAAGCATGTTGGATTCTACATAACCCTCTACAGGCGGGCAGGTTTCGGGTAAAATCAAGGCATGTTCGCATCCCGCACACAGGCGGAAATTGCCCAAGAACTTGAACGCGCACAGAAAGCCCGCCTGGATAAGAATGAAGGCATGGCGCGTGTATGCGCGCGCCGCGCAGCGGGATTGGCTGCCCGCGCTTACCTGTCACATCGCGGCGACTCTCCCCCCAATTGTTCCGCCCTGGATGCGCTCACAATCCTCCGCGACCATCCGGACGTTCCCCTGCCAGTCCGCCAATGCGCAAACCACCTGACCTTACGCCTCACCCGCGACCACGAGCTTCCCGTAGCGGTGGATTTGCTCGTCGAAGCCAAAAATATCATTTCCCAGCTCGAATTACTCCGTGGAGGAAAAATTGACCGATAAGCCGTCTGTGATCCAGTTTTACGGTACCACCTGGTGTTATACCTCGCGCCGTGCGCGGGCAACGCTGGACGAGTTTAACATCCCCTACGAATTTATCGATATCGATGTCAATATGGATGGACGCCGGTACGTCGAGCAGGTCAACAACGGCAACCGCAGCGTCCCGACGATTCTATTTACGGATGGCAGCCTGCTGGTCGAACCTTCTGTCCAGCAATTGAAAGAAAAATTGGGGCTGCTTTGATGCGCCCTTAGGCGATTATTTTCCGTACAATTCGAAAAACCACATACGAAAACGCCCCAATCGCCAATCCACCTCCAAATAGCAGCAATATCAACGGCGCGTTTTTGGCTTTTTCAATCCGCACGCTTTTTGGCGTGTTCAGCCTGTCTGCCAGTTTTTCGATGAAAAAAGGGTTGGGTTCGATCGGCTTGAACAGCATCCGCAAATCGCTTTCAAATCCCTCCATGGTAACCATTTCCTGCATCATTGCTCAATCCTCTTCGTTCACTTGTGGATAAGCCACAATTCCAATTGTTCCGGGTCCCAGGTGAGCGGCAACCGGCACCGACAGTTCGGTAATGACGATTTCGCGAACTGTGGGAATGGCTTGCCTGATCTTCTCTACCATCTCCTGGGCAGCTTCCGGCGCGGCGGCATGCACCACCGCCAGAGAGGCAACCGTATTACCGACGCGCTTCTGCACGAGTTCGACCACCCGGTCGAGTGCTTTCTGGCGGGTTCGCACCCGCTCGGACATATTCAGCAACCCATCCCGAAGCACGATGATCGGGTTGATGCGCAGTAATGACGAGATGGCGGTTTGAAGTTTGTTGATCCGCCCGCTCAGGTAAGCAAATTCCAGGTTTTCCAGCGTAAAAATCACGGTCAAGCGCTCGCGAAGGATTTCCAACCGCCGAACGATGCGCGGAATATCCCAGCCCTTCTGGTTGAGCAGGCGCGCTTCGCGGCACATAAATCCCAGCGCCGCCGAGCCAGCCCCGGAATCAAACGGTACCACATTTAATTCGCCCGCGATTTCCTCAGCCGCGCTGCGCACCGCGGCAAAAGTGCCGGACAATTTGCTGGCAATGTGAATCGAGAGGATGTCCTCGCCTTTTCGGGCAATCGACCGGTAGAATTCCATGATTTGGTGCGGTGAAGGCAGGGACGTTTTCGGCGGAAGGCGCTTCTCCCGCACGATGGAATAAAAGTTATCCGAATTAATATCCCTGCCCTGCAAATACATCTTTTCTCCGATGACGATAGAGAGCGGGATCACGTGGATTCCGTACGTTTCCTGCCAGCCTTTGGGCATGTCTGCTGCCCCGTCGGTAACAATTTTGATCATTTTTCTTCTCCGCTGAGATCCAGACCCAATTCATCGCGTAACGCGATCAATGTTCGATGGTATAAACTTTTTATCGCCCCTTCACTTCTGCCCATGATTTGAGCGATCTCCTCGTTGGATAGCCTTTCCACAAACTTTAAAATGATCAGGGTTTGGCGGTCTTCCGGCAGCCGCTGCAACGCGTTTATCAGGCGCTCGATCTCCTGACCCTTGACCAGCGCGCTCTCCGGATGCTCGCCGTGGCGGATGGTATAAGCATGGTCCTCCAACGGCACTTCCTTGCGGCGTTTGTTGTCGCGGTGCCAGTTCGCCACCAGGTTATGCGCGATACGGTACAACCAGGCGGTAAACGGCAGTCCCCGGTTACGGTAATTGTGAATATGATTCAACGCCCGGAAGAACACCTTTTCGGTCAGGTCTTCTGCATCGTGAACGCTGCCGGTACGGTAGTAGATGTAGTTATAGATCCGCTTGACGTATCGTTGGTAAAGAACACTAAAGGCATTCTGGTCGCCTTCAGAAGCATGGATGATGACCTCGGCGTCGCTTAAATCTTCCACGATTTCATCCCTGCCTTTTCGAAAGCCGCAATGTGTTAACCCCGATCCAGCCTTGAGGTTTCACCTTTAATTCATCCTTCCTCAAACGAGCAGTGCCCGCCGCTACGGAGAACCGGGAATGCCATCGCTTCGTTTGTATTATACAAAAATCCCAGCCGGTCAATCATCTAAATTCAATCGCTTTTTTGACCGCGGCGTAGGCGTCCACCATTCCGTAGCCGATTCCATTGGCAGGGCGGGCTGATCCATCGACGCACGGGGGCAGCACGCCCGAATAGGGTTGAGCGGTACCGTACAAAATCTGGCGCGTCCGCTCAATGTCGCCAATCAACGCCGGATTGGCAGACCACATCAATGCCACCACGCCCGCCAAGTGTGGACCTGCCATTGAGGTGCCGCTCATCGCCATATACCCGCTTCCGGGGAATGCCGAATAGATTTCCTCGCCCGGCGCCAGGATTTCCGGCTTGACCCGCCCGCTGCCGTCCACCGTGACGGGACCCACGCTGCTAAAACCCGCCAGATTGCCAAACCGATTGATCGCTCCAACGGACAGCACTTCCTCATAAATCGCCGGCGGCGAATCGACGCTCTCGCAGCCGGCGTAACCGGAATTTCCGGTCGAGACGACCACAAACACGCCGGCCGCCTGCAAGGCGCGCACGGCGGGTAGAAAGACCGCCGCATCGCAGCCTTCCACCTCCGGGCAGCCCCACGAATTGTTCAACACCTGCGCGCCCAATGCCGGGTCGCCGTCCCGGAACGGGTCGCCTTCGTGTGGGAAAGGCGCCAGCATGAACTGCCAGCAATCCAGATACAACGCCGGGTTACCCAGGTTGCGCGCCAGGTTGACGCAGCCAATCCACTCCGCGCCGGGGGCAACGCCGGTTTGCGTGCCGAGAACGATTGCCAGGGTATGCGTGCCGTGCCCGCCAATATCCACCGGCGTGCGGCTGCCGTTCCACGGATCGAACCAGTTGTAATCCAAATTGCTATCCCGGCCGCGGTAGCGGGCAGCAACTTCGGGATGATCGCCCTGCACCCCCGAATCGGATGCCCCGATTAGAATACCTTCCCCGCGGATGCCTAGTTCTTCCCAAACCCGCCGCGCCGCGATTAAATCCAGATTCCACAACGACTCATCGGAGATCTGGTTCAGTTCTGCCTGCGCAGTCGGGATGGGTTCAGCCAGCGGACGCAAGCGCGGGCTGGGTAGAATCCGCTCCACCTCTGCCCGCCGCAATAACCATAGCCGCACCAGCGATCCACCGTCGACTTCGATGGCATTGACCAGGTAATACGGCTGGTAGTCGAGATGGTACCGCTCCAACCCGGCGCGCAGGTCTGCCTGACTGCCTTCGGCAGTTTGGAGTAAGGATCGGAATACCGCCGAGCGTTTCTCCAACGGGTCTTTCGGTAATGCTTGCGAGGAAAACTCGACCTGCTCTTTGAGGATGACAAACAGCCGCTCCCCATAAAACCCCGGTTGTCCTACCAGAAAATAAAACAGCACCCCGCCCAGCCAGATCACCCCGGCGGCTGCGGGAAAAATTCGCGCATCCGGTACAACCAGCCAGCGGTTGAATGCTATCCACAGGAAAAAACCGCTCAAAATGGCAATCAACGCGTGCAATCCCGCCATGCTCGCCGCGAAACCAATTAATTCTCCTGCGCCGCTAGCGGTGACGAGCATCAATTCATCGCCATCCAGGAAAAGCAAAGGCAGCCCGGCGCTAATGGCTACCAGCAGCCCTACTGCCCGGTACCCGGCAGGAGAATTCGACGTCCAGTTGCGGTGAGCAACCACAGCCAGCACAAGGATCAGGCTGGAAAAAGAAAAAAGCAGGTTCAATTGAATCCCGACCAGTGGAAGGCTGGCAGCCAGGATGAACAGAGTTACTCCCAGGCACAGGCTGAGATGGCTTTTGTTAGCATCCCTGCGGACAAAATCGGTTTGCGCCCAGCGCGTTTTGAAAAACGCCAGCAAGACCGCTACGTACCCGCCCAGCAGCGCAGCGACGCATATCCCCAGCAGGACATCCACCAGCGACCCAAAGGCTCCCCACAAAGCATAAGGAATGGCAAGAAATCCGCCCACCGCCAGCGCAGTCCACGCCAGCCAGCGCTGATCGTATTGTCCTTGTGCCGGTTGGCTCGGCGTGACTTTTCGGCGGTTAAGCACAGTCAGGATTGCCAGACTGGCGATCACCAATACCGAAATGGATTGCGCGTCCGTTAATGCCATCAGGCGAGCGGGCAAGCCCAGTACGCTCAACAGCCCCGCCAGCATCCAGGTACGGAAGAACGGCTGGTAGGGGTTGCGGATTGCCGACAAAACACCCAGAGGCAGAAGAATGCAAGCGGAGTATACGCCTGCCAGCAGATAGCGAATATCCGGCAGCCCCAACGAGCCTTCAAAGAGCAGGTTTTCCAGAATCCACATCCCCGTCAGGCTCAAAATACTGACAAGCACAACCCACAGACCGGCAAAAATAACGAGGGCAGTCCACAGACAGCCCCCGTCTTGACGATTTGGTTCTGCCGCAGCCGAATATTTGCTCGCCTCGTCGCTATTCGTCATGCCGAGCAAATTTATTCCTCCAATGGAATGACAAACTTGCCGTCTTTGTAAAGCAATTCCCCGTCCACGCGAATTTCCCCGCCCTGGCGCAAGTCGCAGATCATGTCCCAGTGAATCGCCGACTCGTTCTTCCCACCCGTTTCCGGGTAACTGGAGCCCAGCGCCATATGAAAACTTCCACCGATCTTTTCATCGAAAAGGATGTTGCGGGTGAATTTGTTGATGCCTTCATTGGTGCCAATTGCAAACTCGCCCACGTAACGGGCGCCTTCGTCCGTGTCCAGGGCTTTAAGCAGGAATTCCTCGTTTTTCTCCGCGCTCGCCTTCACCACCCTGCCTTTTTCGAACCACAAACGCACCCCGGTAACCTCCAACCCGCTGTAAATGGTCGGGTAGGTAAAGTACACCTGACCTTCCAGACTGTCCTCGATCGGTCCGGTGAATACTTCCCCGTCCGGGACGTTTTCATGGCAATCGCAGTTGATGAACTTGCGGTCTTTGATGCTCAGGCGCAAATCGGTATCTTTGCCAATCACGTGAACGTGTTCTTTTCCCTTCAACCACTCGACAATTTTCCGCTGCCGCGCGGAAACCTTCTTCCAATATCCCACCGGATCGTTAGCATCCGGCATCATCGCCTGAAAAACAAAATCGGCGTATTCGTCCAGGCTCATGTCCGCGTCTTGGGCATGCGCCTGGGTGGGGAACTGCGCCAGAGTCCAGCGAAATTCCTTGCGGGCTGCCCGTTCCAGGTAGGTCTTGAACAACGGTTGTTGGGCGCGCGAAAAAGCCACCTTTTTTTGAGGGTCGACATTGGAAAGGGCTTTAGTATTTTCGTCCCCCAGGATGTTGATCGAGCAATTGTAGGTCTCGATCAACAGTTTGCGCGGTGGATCGATGAAATTCAGCTGCTCCGGGCTGGCAGTTTTATAGAAGATTTCCTGAGCCCGGGTAAACGTCGGCGTCAAAAAGGGGTGACCACCCGCCTCGAGCACTTTTTTATACACCGCCAGGAGCAGCGCTTCGGTGATCACGCCACCGCGAATCCAAACCTTTTCGCCTGGCTGCACAGCCACCGAATAGTTGACCAGCATATCGGCAAGTTTTTCGAATCGAGGGTCGAACATGCGTATTCTCCTTGGATCGAACAGTTAATGTTCTGTGGGGATGTTCTTGCTTATGAAAGGATTACAAACTCTGGTTATTTTACCACTGACCCGCTTGCCGGATTGGTGTCCCTGGTATAAACTCAATCAGGAAACCGTTCAGGAGGAAATACATGTCCGCGTTTCAGGAATTCGATTGGACAGACGATTATCGAATCCGGTATTACGGCGTCAAATGGCTGCCGGTGGGCGCTCCTCGCGCGGTCATTGTCCTGGTGCACGGCTTGGGCGAGCATTGTCTTCGCTACCAGCATCTGGCAGCATTTTTTAACCAGCACGGATTTGCCGTGTATGCCAGCGATCATGCCGGGCACGGCAAAAGCGGCGGAAAGCGCGGACACGCGGACTCCTACGAATGGTTCTTTGCCGAAATCGGTGTGCTCATCCAGCTAGCCCGCCAAGATTTTCCGGCGCTGCCGCTATTCCTTTACGGTCATTCCCTCGGCGGCAGCATTGTGCTAGCCTACAGTCTGACGAAAGAACCCGCTGTTTCCGGCGTAATCGCCACCTCGCCCGGTCTCAAACTGGTCAAAGATCCGGGCATCCTGCTGTTGTTCGGAAAGGTTGTGGATCGAATCGCGCCGTCCACCGCCATGAACAATGGCTTGGTTGTCGAGGGGATTTCCAGGGATGCAGCAGTGGTGCAAGCCTATAAGGATGATCCGCTCGTTCACCCTTGGATTTCCGCCCGCCTTGCTCTGGAATTGATCCGGAAAGGTGAATGGATCCGCGCCAACGGTGACCATTTTTCGCTTCCGCTGCTGCTGCTGCACGGCAACCGGGATATTCTCACCGCCGTGGAAGGTTCGCGCGAGCTGGCTTCCCGAAATACCGCCAACATCACCTATATCGAATGGGAAGGGGGATACCACGAATTACACAACGAACCCGACCAACAGCTGGTATTTAACGCCATTTTAAACTGGCTTGAGCCGCGAGTAGGGCAACCCTGACCAATCATCCGTTACAACTTTCACCCCAGGTCAGGATAAATGGTCTTGACCCGCGCAAATCCGCAGACTACAATAGATACGGACGCGGTGCACCGGTCGGGCGCAACTGCGCTGCAATTTAACAATCAACCCAAAGGATTTAGAGGAGAGTGCCGATGACCGATTTCTTGATCCGGGGCGCATTGGCAGACGTGGACCCCCCGGTGCACGATCTGATCCAGATCGAAACCGAGCGCCAATTTCGCAAGCTGATCCTCATCCCCAGTGAAAGCACGGCTCCCCAGGCTGTCCGTGAAGCCTTGGGGTCGGTCTTTCAAAACCTGTACGCGGAAGGGTATCCAGACGAAGATACGCGCTGGATGAATGAGAAAGAAATACTGGATTACACCGCTCGATTAACTCATTTCAGGCGCTATTCAGATCCTCGCTATTACAAAGGCGTCGAGTACGCCGACATCATCGAATCGCTCGCCCGCCGCCGCTGCGCGGAAGTGTACGCAACCTCCAAAGTCAGCGCGGATCAATTATTTG
Source organism: Bellilinea sp. (assembly GCA_037442545.1). Classification (GTDB taxonomy): domain Bacteria; phylum Chloroflexota; class Anaerolineae; order Anaerolineales; family Anaerolineaceae; genus Bellilinea. The sequence goes on along the minus strand of JBBIQB010000044.1, from coordinate 13,093 downwards.
TCAATGTCCAGCCGCTGTCCGGCGCGCCGGCAAACAATGCCGTCTATCATGCCCTGATCAACCCCGGCGACACCATCCTGGGCATGAACCTGCTGCACGGCGGTCATCTCACCCACGGCTCGTCGGTCAACCGCTCCGGCAAGTTGTACAACGTCATCCATTACAATGTCGATCCGCAGACCGAAAAAATCGACTACGATCAGGTCGAAGCCCTGGCTCTGGAGCACAAACCCAAGATCATCATTGCCGGTTACTCCTCTTATCCCTGGGTGCCGGATTGGGCGCGCTTTCGCGCAATTGCCGACAAGACCTGCGCAATTGTGCTGGCGGATATTTCCCACATCGCCGGCCTGATCGCTGGCGGCGCCATCCCCTCGCCGGTCGGGATCGCCCAGGTGGTGACCTTCACCACCCACAAAACCTTGATGGGACCGCGCAGCGCGGTGGTCCTCACCCACGAGGCAGCGCTGGCGCGCAAGATTGACCGGGCCGTCTTCCCCGGCGAACAAGGTGGACCGCACATTCACGCCATTGCCGCGCTGGCAACAGCGCTCAAAATTGCCCAAAGCGAGTCCTTCCGCCAGTTGCAACGCCAGATCATCCAGAATTGCCAGGCGCTCACCAACCGCTTGCAGGAGCGCGGATTGCGCATCTCCTACGGCGGCAGCGATACACACCTCGGCAATGTGGACTGCAAAACCATCACCGGTGCAGACGGATCGCCGCTCTCCGGCGACCAGGCTGCCCGCATCCTCGACATCGCCGGGATCGTGCTCAACCGCAACACCATCCCCGGCGACAAGACCGCCCTCGCCGCCTCTGGCATCCGCTACGGCACGCCCTGGATCACCCAGCGCGGCTTGAAAGAAACAGAGAGCATTGCGCTGGCGGACGCCATGGCGGATCTGCTCCTGGCAGCCAAACCCTATGCCCTGGAAACCCGCAAAGGGGACGCCCTGCGCGCCAAAGTCGATTTCGACGTGCTCGAGGATGTCAAATTACGCGTGCGCGGGTTGGCGGAAAAGGCTGGTTTCGATATCCAGATCGGATGTAGTGGCTATCCGCACTTTTTCTTCATCGACGACCGCCCGAAGGTCGCATCGCAATGGGCAGCCTACGATATTCGCGGACACGGTATTCGCTCCTTCGTGAACTACGTCTTTTCCAGCGATTGCGAAGCGCTCCAACCCGGCGACACCCAGCCGACCAGCCTGGCAACCCCCAAAGAAACTATCGAAGGCTTCCTCGCCTGCCAGGAGGCAGAACATTTCCGTTTCACCCTCCCCGCCGCAAAAGCCGGCCTGGCAGCCACCTGGCTGCGCGAACTTTCGGACGGTTATGTGTATTTCGATGAAGACTTGCTGCGGCGCATCCCTGGACCGCTCTATATCACCGAAGGCACCGCTCCAGTAGAAAAGCCCACCGTCCGGGCAACCGCAGTCGCACAGCCCAAACCCTATTTCATCGGCATCGAGCACAAATCAAACACAGCCGGGCTGCCTGCCTTTGTCTGGGAAGACAAGGAATCCGAAAACCTGCGCCGCACGCCCTTATTTGAAACCCACCGCCAGCTGGGCGCCAAGATCATCCCCTTCGCCGGTTGGGAAATGCCGGTTTGGTACACCTCGGTGGTCGAGGAGCACCTGGCGACCCGCCAAGCAGCCGGATTGTTCGACGTGGCTCACATGGGTGTCTATCAGGCAGAAGGCGCGGACGCCGCGGTATTCCTCGACAGCGTTTGCGGCAATGACATTTCCGCCCTGGAAGTCGGCGAATCGCTCTATACCCATTTCCTCGACCCGCAATCCAAGGTGATCGATGACCTGCTGGTGTACCGGCGCGGGGCGCAAAAATTCCTGGTGGTGGTCAACGCCTCCAACGATGACAAGGATTGGGCATGGTTGAACGCCGTCCGCGAAGGTCGCGTAATGGTCGATACCAGACTGCCGTCTGCCCGTGCGTTTGGGCGCAACGTTACCCTGCGCAACCTGCGTGACCCGCAAGAAGGCGCCGATATGCGCGTGGATATTGCACTGCAAGGAGCCAAATCGCGCGAGATTTTGCTTGCCCTGGGCGTGGATGGCGATACCCGCCGGCGCATCATGGCGCTCAAACGCACCGAGTTGTGCGAAGCCATTGTCGGCGGAATTGATCTGGTGGTATCCCGCACCGGATATACCGGTGAGAAAATGGCTTTCGAGCTGTTCGTCCATCCCGATCAAGCCGTCCAGTTGTGGAACGGGTTAATCGAGGTCGGAACGCCGCTCGGGCTCAAGCCCTGCGGGCTGGGCGCGCGCGATTCACTGCGCACGGAAGCCGGTCTGCCACTTTACGGGCACGAAATGGGCGGCGAATTGAATCTTGGCGTCGCCGAAGCCGGGTTTGGCGCCTACGTAAAAACCTACAAACCCTGGTTCATCGGGCGGGCTGCCTTTATGGAACGTGAAACAACCCGCAAAGGCGTGGTGGTGCGCTTCCGTTTCAGCGAAAAAGGCGTGCGCATGGCGCACCTGGGCGATCCGGTCATCGACCGCAAAGGACGCACCATCGGCATCGTCACCAGCTGTGCCGTGGATTCCGAAGGGTTGCTCACCGGGCAAGCCTTTGTCGAAACCAAAGCCGCCGAGGAAGGTACGCCTGTATCGATTTACCAATCCGCGCCCGCCAGCGCCGGCAAACCCCCGGCAGAATTAAAAACCGGTGACCGGGTATTGCTTCCTTCCGCGGCTGTGGTTATCAGCCGCTTCCCAAAGTAGTTCTATTCACCAGGTGTACAGGGTAACGCGGTACACCTGGTGATTTTATCGCCCAGGATGTATACCGCACCTTGAACCGACCAAGTTCATTCCTTAACCAACCCTAAAAAAGGAGAGTAAACAAATGCAGACCCCTTGGGATCACCGCTACGCCCAGCGTACGCAACGGATGAAGGCATCCGCCATTCGCGAGCTTCTCAAGATCACCGAGTTGCCGGATGTGATATCGTTTGCGGGTGGTCTACCTGCCCCGGAGGTGTTTCCAATCGAACAATTCAAAGAAGCCTGCATCCGCGTACTGGAGAATCAAGGCGCTTTTGCCTTGCAATACGGCTCCACCGAAGGTTACCAACCGCTACGTGAGATGATTGCCCGCCACACCAGCCGTTACGGTGTTCAGATTTCTGCCGATAACGTGATGATCACCTCGGGCTCCCAGCAAGCGCTGGATTTGATCGGCAAGGTGTTCATTAATCACGGCGACCGCGTTCTGGTCGAATCGCCGACCTATTTGGGCGCGCTGCAAGCCTGGAACACTTATGGCGCCGAATATGTGACCGTGCGCACCGATGACGACGGCATGGTCACCGAAGATATCGAGGAAGCCCTGCGCACAGGTCCCAAATTCATTTACGTTCTGCCCAATTTTCAGAACCCGATGGGGGTGACCATTTCGCTGGAACGGCGCGAAAGACTGGTCGAGATGGCTGACCGTTACGGGGTGCCCATCGTCGAGGACGACCCCTACGGGCAGCTGCGCTTTGAAGGCAAGCATTTACCCGCCGTGGAAGTGCTCGACGCCCGCACCCGGATTCAGAACGGTCATTACACCGGCAACGTGATCTACCTGAGCACCTTTTCCAAAATTCTTGCCCCGGGCATCCGCCTTGCCTGGATCATTGCCCCACCGGAGGTGATTCGCAAGTTGGTGCTTGCCAAACAGGGCACCGATTTACACACCGCCACCTTCAACCAGGTGGTCGCCTACGAGGTCGGGCGTCACGGCTTTCTCGACCAGCACGTCAAAAAGATTTGCGAGGTGTATCAGGAGCGGCGCGATGTGATGTTCGATGCCCTGGCAGAACACATGCCGGATGGCGTATCCTGGACCCACCCGGAAGGCGGGTTGTTCCTCTGGATGCGCCTGCCGGAACAATGCGACGCCACCCAACTCTTCCCTTCGGCGGTTAAGAACAAGGTCGCCTATGTGCCCGGCGAGAGCTTTCACCCCAACGGGGGCGGCAAGAACACCATGCGCTTGAACTTTTCCTATTCCGCCCCGGACAAAATCAACGAAGGCATCGCCCGACTTGGGAGAATGCTCAAGGAAGAGATTTGCGCCACCCCAAAAGTCTTCCAAGGCGCGAACACCCATTAATTGCCTGGTAAATTTGTACGCCCCACCCCCGCTGTTGGAATAGTGGGGGTGTTTTTTTGAAACCTCTTTCAGAAATTGTTCTCGCGGTGATTTTGCCAGATTTTGAATTCTTTCAAAATCGAACCACCGATGAACTCGCGGATGATCGAATTATCCGGGATCAGGTCCAGGTCGATCGGTGAAAACCATTCCAAAAACGCCAGCAGGCGCTTGGCTTCGATGTACTCATGCGCGCCGAACGGTACTTGTCGCAGCAGCGGCTCAGCCAGCGGCTTGACCGCTGACAATTCATACACCAGCGCGGAATTGAAAATATCATCCGCATTTTCTTGATACGGGAAGATGTGATTTTTCTCCCCGCGCCGCACCGATTCCCACCGTCCAATCGTATCCAGCGCCGAATATCCCCGTTCGCGCGCGTCACGCACGATGCGGCGCAAGAGACGGGTATCGGTGGTCGAGATGCGGTTGTATCGGTCAAGGTTCAACTGCGTCAGGCAGGAAATGTAAATCCGGAAGGTCTGCTCTGCCGGAACATTAGGCAGCAGGTGCGGATTCAGACCATGGATGCCTTCCAGGATGATCAACTGCTCCGGGGCAAGGCGCGCCACCTCGCCGGGAAAACTCCTTCCCGCCCGAAAGTCAAAGCGCGGCAGCTGAACCTCCGCGCCATCGATCAAGCGGCGCAAGTCCTGCTCCAGACGCGGGGTATCCATCGCGTCCAGCGATTCGAAATCATAATTTCCCGTTTTGTCGCGCGGGGTATGCTCGCGGTTCACAAAGTAATTGTCCATCTCGATTGCAAAGGGTGAAAGCCCGTATGCCAGCAACTGCACCGAGAGCCGCTTCGAGAAGGTGGTTTTTCCGGAGGACGACGGACCGGCAATCAAAATAATGCGCGCAGTGCCGGCTTTTTTAATGATCTGACGCGCAATTTCGGCAATTTTCTGCTCGTGCAGCGCTTCCGAAACTAGAATGATCTCATGAATCCGGCTTTCGGCAATCGCGTCATTGAGCGCGCCAACGCTTTCGATGCCCAGATTGGACAACCATGCCCCATATTGCTTGAACGTGCGCAGCAGTATGGGATAATCCGGCATCGGCAGCAATTCATCCGGCGCATGGCGGCGCGGAAACCGAAGGATGAAACCGTCATCCAGTCCTTTCAACCCAAACCAACGCAGGTAGCCGGTAGATGGCACCATGTACCCGTGATGATAGTCGCGGTGTTCGCCCAGCTGGTACAGCACCAGGTGGTCTTTGGGGCGATATTTGAGCAGGCGAACCTTATCCACATACCCTTTGGCGCTAAAATACGCCACGGCTTCGGCGAGAGGTACATTTTTACGCTCGAAGGGCAGGTCTTTCGCCACCAGTTCGCGCATGTATTGCTCGAGCCGCTTCAATTCATCGCGATTCAACGCAGTCCGCCCGCTGACCTGGCAATAATACCCTCCCGATGACACCGAGTGATCCACCGTCAGGCTGCCAATCGGGAACAGATCCTCAAACGCGGCTTCGAGCAGAAACGTGATCGACCGCCGATAAATACGCGCTCCATCTGCACTTGCCATAGTGACCGGTTCGACTTTCGAGTCGATGGTAATCGGAAATGTCAATTCGCGCAGTTCGTGATTAACGATTGCGCCCACCGCTGGTGGACGACCCCATTCCGGCATGGCTTTGAAGAATTCAACCACAGGCGTATTGCGTGGTCCCCGCAAAACCCGCCCGTCGGGCAGATGAATCTCCACGTCATCCCGCGCTTGAACCGCCTGTATAGTAGGAAGTTTTTTTTCGACCATTGCTCGACTCTCGTAAGGATTGCAAAAGGGAGGATAACAGTCCCCGTTATTCGCATACATTAATAGTAGTCCAATTTTCGCATCCAGGCAATCAACAAAACTGCAAGGGCGACTAGCAATACGCCCTTGCAGTAATACACTTGAGTATTAAGCGTGGGTTCGGGATCATTAAGATGTCATTGAGAGCGCAGCGAGCGCGGCAATCTCATCTTTACGGTTTGCCCGGAGATTGCTTTGTCGGTTGAATACTATTTTAACCTCCTCGCAAGGACGGATAACCGTACACCCGAATTGGCGTTATTAAGGTTCAACTCAAGGCCGGATCAACTCCAGCTGAGAAAAATCATCCGCTGACAGCGTACCCGCGTCCGCCTGGCTGACGGGAAACGTGCCGAGCATTTCCTGCTGGGTTGGAGCCACTGCGTCCGCCCACACCAGATCGAGGATGCGGGTGTGATTCTTGCTGCTTTCCGGCGCGCCGCCGAAGCGCCACTGCGCGGCTTTCGGCTCAACATCGCGCACCCGCCAGACTCCCGCCGAAGGGAATCCTTCCTGTCCCAGCACCGCGACCACAAAACCCCAGTTTGCCGGGTCGCCTCCGCCAAGCGACTCGCGCGGAACGCGCACCGTCACCGTCCGCGCTGCCGGATCGACCAGAATTTTCATGCTGATCTCCGCTGCCTGAACCGGTTCCAGGGTATCCGCCTGCGGCGCTACAACCTGCGGCGTCCAGCCTTCTAGCCAAAGGGCATAATCCCAGCCATTGCCAGCTTGCAGCGCTGCGTTGCGTCCCGGCAACAGTAAGCGCGCCCCGCTGCCGTTGCCTGGATCCTGATCGATGTAAATATCGATCGTTTGTATCGCCAATCCGCTGGGCGAACCCCACGGGTTGGGAATGGGTCCGTAGAAGCCGATGCGGAAGATCAGATTCTTCTCATCATAGGATACCCGGAAGGATTTGAGGTCGAATGCCTTGTTCTGGAAGACCGCGTCGGTCGGATACGTGTACGTTCCCGGTCCGTGATCATCGCCTTCCGCGTCCTCGATCTCGAACAATACCGTCGAAAGTCCCAGGTCGGGAATGATGAACTGTGCGGGACCTTTGGCAGGGAATAATACCTGCTCCGCGCCGACCCCAACCAGGAAACGGTATTCATCACCGGTTTCAAATTCACCCAGCAGACTTAACGGGATGGACATTTCCATCTCGCCAGCGCTAACGGCTGCCTCGCCAATGGCTTGCTGTTCCACCCAGCCTTCGCTGCCCGCCTGATAGAGCACCGGCGACGCCACACCGTTCCATTGCAAGGCATGGCTGGATGCCATACCCAACAACGCTGACGCGCCGCCCAACGTATACGGTGAACTGGTTTTTAACCGGCGGTCCTGAATATATACGGTGACCGGGGTTTGCAGCGCGCGCGCCATTGCACCACCACCCGCCGCCGAAACGCGGATGTACAGATTTTTGTCATCCATGGCGTAGGCAAATCCGCTGATCGGACCACCCTGCGCAGCCGGATAGTAGGCTGCCGGATCCCATTCGCCGCTGGCGATCACCCCATCCACGCGGGGAGTGGATAAGCCTTGCAGCGGAGTTTCGGCGCTGACCGGGCGGGCTTGAATGATGGGAACGTCGACAAAAGAAGGCACTTCCTCACCCAGCGATTCAAACACCCGGCGCAGCAAGGCGCGGAAGCCAACATCGAAGTATTCATCCTGCCCTGAATCCTGATCCGCGCCGTACCACCAGAACCAGTCCGAACCCTCTGCCAGCAGCATGTAATCCTGCGCGGCGGCAATCGCTTCCGGCGGCGCCTGCCGGACTTTGGAGATGTCGTACTTTGCCAGCACTTCGCGCGTCTGGCGCAGGTACTCCCAGGCAGTGTTTTCTTCGGTTTCCCCAATCCAGGTATCATAATTCGGGCTAAACCACGCACCGGGGAACAAGTCCTCGATCACCCGCTGTTCGGGGAATTTTTCCAGGTACTCGCTGGGTGTGATGGTGCGAATGGTTTCACTTTCCGAAAGCAACTGATAAAACGTGCTCAGGAACTCGATGCCATCGTTCTCGTAGTATTCCCAGGCATTTTCACCATCCAGGATAATGCTGACCACGTGGGGACCCTCGGCGGATTGTTCCTTCAATTTCTCACGAATGTTTTCCAGCCGCTGGATCAGGTCTTTGGCTGCCGCCGTGCCCGAAACGCCCGAATAGGTAAAGCCAATCTTGTCCGATAACACCCCATCGCGGAAAAAGACCGCCAGTTTATCGCCTGCCTGGTTGGTGACGTAATAGGGGCGGTACAGGTCATCCGGCTGGTTGACGGTTTCCTTGCTTTCGCGGGTAAAGCCATCCAGCCCCAGCGACTTTGCCAGCACCGGCTCGCCGGTTGCCATCCAGGAATATCCTGCCCGCAGCACGAATGGGACCATGATCTGCGCCACGGAACCTTCGCCGGGCCAAATCCCGCGCGGCGGCTGTCCAAAGGTGTTTTGATACAGTTCGACGCTGCGTTGCAGGTGGGTGAGCGCATCTTGCGGGTAGGAAAACTTGGGCGGCAAATCCGCGCCTGGGTTGCCAATCGCCTGTAAATTGGTATCGATCAGCAAAGGCAAAATCGGGTGCGCGTATGGTGTGGTGGTAATCTCGATCTGCCCGGTTTCCTGCATCTGGCGGTGCAGGGGAACCACTTCCGCTATCACGCGGCGCACCTCGTCGAACAGAATCGTCTTGTCCGCCTCGCTAAAATTGCCGCCCTGATCGACCAGCGCTTTGAGCGGCGGTTGTTCGAGGAACATTGGATCGAACCACGCCAGATTGAACCAGATTTGCAAATCGCGAAAATCCTGTTCGCTGAAAGAAGTCAACGCAGCCTCAATGGCTGTCGCATCGGCTGCGCTGCGCTTGTCCAAAAGTTCCTGATAGCGCGGAAACCGGGCAATGATCTTGCCCCAGTTCACATCGAAGAAACGCTGTAGAACAAAGCGTTTTTCATCCAGACTGAGCTCGGCGGCGGGCTTTTCCGCCAACACCCAATACAGGTCTTTTGCCTGGTTGCTGACAAAATCATCCATCTGGCGCAGCAATACCGGCGTGAGGTTGAAAGTGACATGCACATCTGGATACTGCGATACCAGATACGCCATGTCGTAATAATCCTTGGTGGCGTGCACCCGTACCCACGGGCGGGTGTATACACCCTGGTCGTTCTTGTAATATAACGGCTGATGCTGATGCCAGACCAGATTGAGATAGAGAAGGTCTTCTTCTGCTACCTGGGGGGTATTGGTCGGCTGCCCGGTTTCAACCGGCAACGGTTGCGGCAATCGCCTGGGTTCAGGTAGAGGCAGCGGTTGGGTCTGGCAGGAAGTCAGTCCGAGAATCAGGACCAGAACGACCCAAAGCAAGCGGTATCTCCTGTTCATGCATCACTCTCCTTATTCAATGGAACCATTTATTTCCTCGCCACGGCAAGGTCGAAAATCTGCAATCCATCGATGGCACTGCCAATCCACAGTCGCCCCATCGTATCCATAGCCAATGCCAGCGGTTCGCCGCCCGAAAAACCCGAATTGGTCGGTTGATAGACCACCCACCGGTCTCTGCCATCGAAATAGGAAACCAAACCGCCAGGCTCGGTCGGGAAACCCATCCCCAGAAAGAAACCACCATCCGGGGCTTCAACCATGCTGCGGATGATGCTCGTCGGAATCCCGTTAGCACCCAGGCGGAATTCGTTCCAGCCTTCGCCGTCCCAATACGCCATCCCGCCACCAATCGTCGCCATCCACACCCGGTTTTGGGAATCCACCAGCAACTGCGAAACCCCGCCCCAGCCCAGATTGCGGTTGGAAAAATCCCAATTGCTCCATTCACCGGATGTCAAATCAAGGCGTGCCACACCCTGCTTGGTACCTACCCACAACATTTCACCGCCGTTCACCGCTTGAACCGCCAGGGTAAACACATTGTTATCCAATATATCACCGGTTTTTTGGCTATACGAAATCCAAGTCACCCCGTCCCACACCGCCAGCCCTTCCAGCGCACCCATCCACATCCGCCCGCTTCCATCCTGGGCGATTGCCCGCACCCGCGCGCCGGAGAGTCCCATCTCCACCGCGCGGAACGACTGCCAGGTCTCACCCTCCAACCGGCTGACCCCAAGGTCGCTACCAAACCACAGCCGTCCTTCGCGGTCTTCGAAAATCACCTGCACCTGGTCATTGAGAATGGGGGAGTTCCGGGTATTGAACACCCGGCTTTCCTCTCCCCAGGGCGACCCAGCCGTGACATGCCACAATGCCGCCCCCCGCGACGTTCCCAGCATCATATCGCCGTTCGAGCGCAGGGTCAAATCGTAAATGGTATCGGCTGGCAGCGGTGATGTTGCCGCCGCCAGCTGCATCCAGCCCCTGCGCGCCAGCGCCCGATCGTATTCGTATGTAACCTTGCCCACCACAATCAACAGGGTAAAGCCGATCACCAGCCACCAGAAGATGCGCGGCGGTTTGGGCAGCATTTCCTCCAGGTAGTCCCAGTAACTATCCCGCGCCATCACCCAATTGTAGGCGCTACGCAAAAAGCCGGACGCCAACATGCACAGCGCCGGAATAACAATCAGCGAATATTGCGGCCATTTGGTTGGATAGATCAGCAGGAGCACAAACTGAATGACAAACCAGCCTGCCAGCCAGGGCTCTTTGCGTCCGTAAACGTAAATCCCCACTGCCCCCGCCCAAAAAATGAATTCGTCCAGCGTGAGGAAGAAAAAGACTCGCGGATGCCACTGCAGCGCGGTTGCCACCCAAATGAACGGCTGCCACCACGGGTAACCCGCGCGCACCACGTCGGCGCCTTGGGTATACCGGCTGTGGAATAACAGCGAATCCACCAACCGGTTCAGCGGATCATTCCACAAGTAGGGGTTGAGCAGGAAAAATGCCCCGGCGGTGAGTCCACCCCAAAGCAGTACCTGGCGCAAGGTGACCTGTTTGCGGTATTGTACCATGAGGATGGCTGCCGGGATGATCATCAGCCCGTAGGGATACTTCCCCGCCACCGCCGTGCCAAACGCAAGCGCAGATACCCACCAGAATTTGCCGGACGGGTTGGCGTGGCGCTCGAAGTACCGTCGCAGCGCCACCACCGAAAGCAGCGAAGCAAACAGCGGAAACGCCTCCAGGTACACCTGGCTGGTGTATTTCAGCGTATAGGAATGAAACGCCAGCATAAATCCAGCCAGGGGATCCACCAGCGATAGCGCCAGAACCTGTAAAATCCCGAAGAACGCGCTGATCGCGCGATTAAAATAAAACTCAAAATCCGGGTCGGTCCCATCCCCTTGAATCAGGAATGGCAGACTGTAAATGATTTTTACCAGCGGGGGATGCTCGCGGTTAACGTCATAATCGATCACCCCTTGCCAATCCCCCCGGCTGATCAACTCCGCGTACTCCCGCCCCGCGCGCATGTACACCGGTTCGTCCGCATCCAGCGGAAGTTGCCACACCGCCCAGGCATGCAATAGTGTCGTAAGCAGGACGATTACAGCGATGGTGTGCCCGCGCTTCCACCAGCCGGGTAGCGCGCGCAGCGGAAAATTCAGGATTTTAGCCAGCATATTTCATTCGATTTCAAAAAACCAATTGGTAAGGGATGCAGTCCATTACGGGTTTTCCACCAATTGGAATAGTACGGTTTGATACGCCTGCAGCACTGGCAGCGGTTTGTAATTTTCGAAACCGTCCGCATTCGATACGGTCAGTTCCAGACCGGGACTTTCACCGTATAACGGCTTCAGGGCATAGATTCCGGGGGAAAAACCATCCGCATAGGTCAATTGGTAGTCTTCCACTGGCTGGTCGCTCAGGTTGATCACCACCAGCACCTGATCCTCACTGGCTTGACGCAGGTATGCCAGTACCTGACCGTTGCCGCTGTCCACCGCTTTGAGTGCGCCCTGTTGAAGCGCAAGCGATAGTCCCCGCGCGCGCAGCAAAGTTTGATAATGACGCCACAGCGAATCTGGATTTTGCAATTGAAGCGCCACGTTCTTCTCGGCATAATCCGCTTTCGGGAAGATCCACGGCATACCGGTCGTAAAACCGGCTTTGGATTCAGCCGACCAGTGCATCGGGGTGCGGATATTCCTATGGTCGCCCTGCCCGGTCAACCCAATTTCTTCACCATAGTAAATGAAAGGCACTCCCGGGCTGGTTAGGTATATGGAAGCCGCAACCCGCGCCTTGCCCTCGTCGTCCATCAGCACCGACATCACCCGGTCCTGATCGTGATTGGTTAGAAAAATGCCCATCGTTCCCGGCGGGAACAAGCGCGTCTCGAAGGTCAATGTATTGTTCAGCGATCCCGCGTTGCGGCTGTTCACTCCGCCGAGAATCGACCGGGCGAGGTCGAAATTGAAGACCATATCCAGCGCATCGTTTTTCACATAGCGCACGGCTTCGAAACTGTTCGACCAAACCTCACCCACCGTGACCGCCCGCGGATTGATGGCTTTGTAATAGGCAAAGAAATCTTGGAACCAGGCATGGGTCGAATCGGTGTTTTCCTGGTCGTCGCCTTCTTCGATCAGGTGCTTGGCGCCATCCACCCGGAAACCATCCAGCCCGACCTCCTCCAACCAGAAGCGCGTAATTTGCTGGATTTCCTGCGTTACGGCCGGATTTTGCAGGTTTAAATCCGGCATCTGGTCCCAAAAAAGGGCGTAGTAATGTTTGCCATTCGCGGCGCGGTGCCACACCTTCTGTGCCTGCGGACCAGTAAAACCAGGGTCTTCGTCTGCCCAGATGTAGTAGGGATGAAATTCAGACTCGACATCTTTAGCAGCCTCGAACCACGGGTGCTGAGCGGAGGTGTGATTGATGACAAAATCCATAATCACCCGGATTCCGCGCTTGTGCGCCTCTTCGATCATTGCCTGGAAGTCTTCCATGCTGCCGTAATCCGGGTTGACCTGGTAATAATCAGTTACATCGTACCCATGATACGAGGGAGAGGGGTGAATTGGCATTAACCAAATGGCATCGATTCCCAGATCATCCCCCCCGTTCGGATTGCCGTCATTCAGGTAATGCATTTTTTCGATGATGCCGCGGAAATCGCCAATCCCATTTCCATCGCTGTCGTA